>NZ_UHIL01000002.1:603929-905894 GCF_900460535.1 Vibrio parahaemolyticus
TTTCGTTGTCGATAATTTATTGTCGATAGAATATGCATTCGGTATCACTTATTGATCACCAATAAACTTTCTGTCAGTTTTTTCTGAAACACGGGATTTACCCTTAAATTTTCAAGATTCGATGCGTAGAATGCCGCCCCATTGTATGAATGGTCGATTTAATTTGAGGGCAAACGAATGAGATGGTTGTCTAGTTTCTCATTGAAAGAGTGGTTGTTCGCTGCTGTTTTACTAGGCGGAATCTCTGCTTATGCACTCCACCATTCGAACCAGCGTACGTCCGACGCCCGCTCTGCTGCCATTCAAGTTTTGTTTGCCGACATGCAGTACTACGTCTCCATTCTCAACGCCAATGCGAAAGCGTTCAACCAAGAGAATGGCGCAAACCAATGTGTCCTGACGGCTGTGGGCTATCAAGAGTTTTACAACGGCTACCCAGAAACGCAAAGCGAATGTGGCGAACACCTTGGCTTTTTCGACAACATGACGATCTCAGACGAAATGAAGCAAGCGAACTTGGTGTTCATAGAAAACAACACTTATTCGATAGTCGGCTACGGCCGTAATGACTCACCAGAAGCCTTGATGCAAGGCAAATGCTACGCCTATTACCGATTGGAAGGCGCAGGAAAAGACGGACACAGTTTTAAAGTCGATACGTCCCAATGTTAGCGATCAAAAAAGGAGCCGCCGGGCTCCTTTTTTGTGTTCGAAAATAGCGTTACGCCATTTCTAGTTCCACTTCTTCAATTGGGAAGTGTTTGCTTGGTTCAACAAACTCTTGCTGCGCTGCGATGGTTTGCAGTTCCCATTCACCTGCATGGTAAGTGGCGCTTAACACTCCGTAACACGCATCGTGACAATGTTGGAAAGCTTGTTTAGGAGACCAACCTTTCAGCAATCCTGAAGTGAAGATCGCCGAGATAAGGTCGCCCACGCCAACAGGTTGTTTAGCAAACTCAAATTGAGGGCGCTTCGCAAGGTAAATGCCTTCTTGCGTAGCCAGTAGCATGTTAAAGCTGCCATTTTCTAGGCAGTAAAGGTGCTTAACTAGCACAACTTTTGGACCTTTCGCTAGCGCACGTTGGCATGCGGTGATCGCATCGTCTAGTGAGTGGATTTCCATCTCAGCAAATTGACTCAGCTCGAATTGGTTCGGAACGATCACGTCCGCCATTGGCATTAAACGAGTCAGAAGATTTTCAGCAATACCCGGAGCCACAATGCAGCCTTTGTCTGGCGCGCCCATCACAGGGTCGCAAACATAAAGTGCGTTCGGATTCGCTTGCTTCACTTTCGTCACGGTATCTTCAACAGCAAGGCATTGCTCTGCGCTGCCTTGGTAGCCGGTCAACACCGCTTGGCATTTTTCCAATGCACCGATGTTTCCAAGACCACGAACTAACTCGCTGATGTCTTCAGCCGCAAACGCTCGCCCAGTCCAACCTTCTTGATACTGAGTGTGGTTAGAAAATTGAACGGTATGAATCGGCCATACTTCGAAACCCATGCGTTGCATTGGGAAAACGGCACTGCTGTTACCAGCATGACCAAAAGAAACATGAGATTGTATAGAGAGGATACCTTGCATAGTACCTTACCTCTTATTGTTGTTATCGATAGTTCAAAGACAGCGGCAAGCGCCAGTTTTGCGAAACCAGTAGTGTATCCGACAAACCAAGATTCTCTAACTCAATTCTCCTCAATATCTTCAGAGTAAGTTGGAGTGCTGGTTTTCAACACCATCTTCTTAATTTCCATTTTGTCTTTATTCAGTGCGATTTCTAGGGTATCTCCTTCCCTTATCCCGAGCTGAGCCAGGATTGCGCTTGGAATGACTACGGCGGTATCGTCACCGATTTTAACAGGTTGACTTATCATCTTTCGTCCTCCAAATGTCGAAAATGAGTTTTCACGTCATTGGATGTCTAGCCTCAAATACTTTGAGCTGACTTGGATTTGGCGTAAATGCCTAAAAACAAAGAGCCTTCCACACCGCGTTTGGGAAGGCTCTTTCAGTATTATTTTTTAATTTGCTAAAGGCTCATGCTTCGCAGCAATCAGACCGTAAGCACTCCAGCCTAGGAAGGTTACGATAGAGCCCCACATCATCGCTTCGTAGCCGGAGCCGTAAAGCGCGTAGAAGCTGTACAGAGAGCCAATCAGAGCGATAACGTTGGTGGTTTTCATCTCGCGCTCCGGCACGTGCGCCACTTGCTGCATGATGAAGATTGCGCCCATACATAGAATGTAAGGAATAACGTTTGTTACTACCGCTAGGTTAACCAGCGCTTCGAACTGCTCGTTCAGCGTTGGAGAGATCGTCATTAGAGACAATACAGATTGGATAATAGTAATCGCGATCATACCTTTGATTGGCGTACCACGTTTGTCCACTTGAGAGAACAATTTAGGGAAGAAGCCAGCATCAGAAGACGATTTGAACACTGACGCGATAGTGAATTGCCACCCCAATAGAGAGCCCGCACAAGCCAATACCGCCATACCCGCAACCACTTTACCAGCGGCTGAACCTAGCATCACTGTCCATACGGTTGAGAATGGTGCTGTAGATGCAGCAAGCTCAGAGTTTGCAACGATACCAGAACAGATGTTTGTCGATACAATGTAAACCACAGCCGCGATTAGTGTACCGCCCAGTACTGCGATTGGTACGTTCTTCTCTGGGTTTTCTACCGCTTCAGAGTTCGCACAAGCTGATTCAAGACCAAGGAATGCCCATAGCGTCATCGCAATAGAAGCACTCACTGCTTCACCAAATGGCAAGCTGTGTGGGTTCCAAGCTTCAATGTACATGGTTGGGTTAAACCAGAACCAACCAACAATACCCAATGAACACACTGGTAGGATTACGCCCCACACGGTGAATGTACCAATTTGACCTGTGATTTTCGCACCACCGAAGTTAGCGAAAGTACAAATCCAAAGAATAGCGATGGTGTACAAACAGGTTTCGACCGGAGATAGGGTCACTTCAAAGAATGCGGAGCCGTAACCCACACAAGTAATCGCGATCGCAATGTTCGCAATAAGGAGCGACAAACCGTAAGTCCAGCCCGCCATAAATGCACCCGATTTACCGAATGCATAAGACGCGTAACCGTTCATACCACCGTCACGTTTACTAAAGCGACCACATTTTGCGAACACGTAAGCCAACGCCAAAGAGCCCGCCGCCGTGATCAGCCAAGACAACACAGAAATGGTGCCCACTTGCGCCAGTTTACTTGGCAGCATGATGATGCCGGAGCCGGCCATGTTGATGAATGTCAGAATGGTTAACTGCACCACCGACATTTTTTTAGTTTCAGTACTCATAAATTATTCTCCACGAATAAGCGGTTCGCACCGACGCCGGAGCGTGGTGCGAACGGGTAGATTAATCTTTTAGGACATAACAATGTGCGGTAGTGCGACCGTTAACATCTTCAAGGTACACACCTTGAATTTCTGGCGCGAAGCCTGGGAAGCGGTTAATACCTTCTTCTAGAGATAGGAAGTAATCCACCACGTGTGGGGTCCAGATTTCACCAGTGATCACACAGATGATGCCTGGAGGGTAAGGAAGTGCACCCTCAGCGGCTACGCGACCAACGGCCTCTTTAAGTGGTAGGTAATCGCATTCACCACGGAAGTATTTGCGTGTCGCCACGTCTGGTTTGTGAACCATTTGTGGGAAGTACTCGCTGCGGAACATCGCTTTTTGTAGCTGTTTCACGTTCAGCTCTTTGTACATGTCATGCATTTCCTGACATAGCTGACGGATGGTGTAGCCACGGTAGCGTTCTTTATTCGCTTCGTAGACGCTTGGAAGTACGATACTTAGAGGCGCATCATCACGGATGAATTTTTCGAATCGGTTAATTTGAGCCACAAGGTGACGGATCTTACCCATATCTTCCGCAGGAGTGAGTAGGAACAAGATAGAGTTCAAGTCACACTTCTCAGGGATGATGCCGTTTTCACGAAGGAAGTTCGCCAATAGCGTTGCAGGAATACCGAAATCTGCGTAACTGCCGTCTTCTGCAATACCCGCAGTAGTTAGCAACAATTTACATGGGTCAACGAAGTATTGACCTTCACCGTAACCTTCAAATTTGTGCCAGCTTGCGTTTGGCTCAAACATGAAGAATTTCTTATTCGTTGCGATCACGTCAGTGTCGTAGCTGCCCCAAGGTTGACCTTCGACTTCGTCTGGAATGAACGGACGAATCAATTCACAACTCTTAAGGATTTCTTTACGCGCTTCGATACCAGTCTTAACCGCATCACGCCATAAACGCAAACCTGCTTCGCCATCGTGGATCTTCGCGTTCACATCAAGCGCAGAGAACAGTGCGTAGAATGGTGAAGTCGATGCGTGCATCATAAACGCGTTGTTAAAGCGTTTGTGGTTACAGTAACGAGCTTGACCTTTGATATGGCGGTCTTTTTTGTGGATTTGCGATGTTTGAGAGAAGCCAGCTTGTTGTTTGTGAACAGACTGAGTCACGATCACACCTGCGTCTTCTGGTTTCAAATCCAGCAGCAGTGGTGAACAATCTTTCATCATAGGGATGAACTGCTCATAGCCAACCCACGCAGAGTCAAACAGGATGTAGTCACAAAGATGACCGATCTTATCCATCACGTAGCGAGCGTTATAGATAGTACCGTCGTAAGTACCAAGCTGGATAATAGCAAGACGGAAAGGACGTTCATCGCGTGCACGTTCTGGATCCACTTTCGCGATTTGAGCACGAATGTATTCTTCATCGAAACAGTGCTCATCCATACCACCGATGAAGCCCCAAGGGTTACGCGCCGTTTCTAAGTAAACTGGCATACCACCCGCTTGAATTAACGCACCGTGGTGGTTCGATTTGTGGTTGTTACGGTCGAACAGTACCAAGTCACCTTCAGTTACTAGCGCGTTACACACCACTTTGTTTGAAGCAGAAGTACCGTTGAGTACGAAGTAAGTTTTGTCCGCGTTAAATACTTTTGCAGCGTGCGCTTGCGCTTGGTGTGCAGAACCTTCGTGGATCAGCAAGTCACCTAAATCCACGTCCGCGTTACACAAGTCACTACGGAACAGGTTTTCGCCGAAGAAATCGTAGAATTGTTTACCAGCTGGGTGTTTTTTGAAGAACTGACCACCTTGGTGTCCCGGACAGTCAAACGCTGAGTTACCCATCTCAACATAGTGCGTTAATTGCTTGAAGAAAGGAGGAAGCAGACGACATTCGTACTTGGTTACCGCTTCGTTGATTTGACGACAGTAGTACTCAATAGATTGTCTTTCTAAATCGATAACGCCAGTTAGCCAAACATAATCTTCTGCCGAAACTGGGTTTTCATCCGTTACTAAGAAAACTGGAATACCGTAACCCGTTTCAGAAATCATTTTATGCAGACCTGCTTTAATGTCTGCTGAAGTAATAATAGCTGCACCAACGTCGGTTAATTCAACTTGCTCTAAAGGTTGTAAATGACGATTAAATTGTTCATCTAAAGATTCAGCTAATAAACTGAAGTCTTCTGGCATGTAATTACTAACACCTATAATTAAACGTTTCATTTGGAATATCTCTTTTTTGTTCTTTAAAATTGACAGGTACAGATATTACAAACGAAAACGATATTTAAAATTCAAAAAACAAATTTCGTGATTAAATTTTCATATTTAAAAGTCTTATTTTCTCGAATTAAAATTTCGCGATCTTCATCACTTTCCAATTGATAGCCCAATGATATTGAAACCAGGCTTAAAAGGAAAAATAATTAAAAATTGTGTGACCACAGCCATTGTTGTTAGAAATAAAATATCAAGAAAATAAATTTTTGAGATTTCTATCACTATATAATTAGTAGGACTATATTATTAGGGATAATATATATTTTAATTTTAACTAAATTTAAACACATAATAAAAAAGCCATCAACACATGTATTGATGGCTTTTTACTTTAGGTGCAAAGGAAACACAATTCAATTAAATAAATGACTATCTAGCTTTACGCCATTGTTGGACCACTGTTGATAGCGTTTTACCGCGATACCAGACGAGTACATGGTATGCTTACAATCCATGCACTCGACAAAGTACAGCCCGCTCATTCCTGCCATAACGTGCAGTCTACGGCTATCGCAACGCTTACAGGACAAGCGTTGCACCTTAGAGTTCACATCTATGCGTCGGGCAAAGTTAAGAGTCTCATGAGAGCAAAGGGCTTCCACTGCGCTTTCCTTGAACGGATGCTCACTGAGTAAATGATTGATGGCGTAATCGTACACCGGGGGAATCGAAGATTTGCCACTTTCAATATTGGTTATCTTAGCTACGGAAACTCCCAACAAAGACGCAAACTCCGCTTTGCTGTATTCCAAGATGAACCTTGAAGAGATGAACTTATCTGCACTAATGATTCTCAACATACACAAATCTCTAATAGAAATAAAACAGAGCAAATGGAATATGCTCCATTTTCTGTTGAAACATGTAATGAAAAAGTTACTTCCGAATGTTTTTATACGCATAGTATGCGCTATTTTTATTTGCTTATTATCTTGCGCCTAATTAAGAATAAAATCAACAAATCAAATATTAAACCAAAAATAGAAATTTAGATTTAGAGGTACAAATTTTAATTAATATTATTAGATAAAGTAATGAGTGTATTTTTTAGCCTTTTATTTATAGCCACGAAATTAATTTCCAATTCCAGTTAATTAGATATTGGAAATGTTTGATTTGAGCTTAATAACCATCTCTGAAACAGGGGGGATTCCCCTCCATTTTTAGGTTTCACTAGAAAGTCTGAACTAAACGTACAAAATCTGTTGAGAAATCGAATAAATAATATGCAAATGAATAAATTAAGATCTTCGCAACACTCAACTATGACCGCTTGGCCATGTTTGCAGCGTTAGTACATATAGAAGCGAACATCGTGATTCAGGACTCGATGCGATGAGAAAACACGCAAACGTCTTAAAAACGGTGTACTCGTCTCTATATAGAGATTCTTGTAAAAACAGGGATGGGAAGAGAGAGGGTGGCATCGCCTAGAGGAGCTTGCCAGTAGCTGTTATCAGGCAATAAAAAAGCCTCATTACTGAGGCTCTTCGAAGATTAAGGTTGTAAAAAATTCTGCGTAAAATCGAGCACATCTTTGGAAGGCGTTTTCTGCTCAGGTGGTTTCGCTGATTGATCTTCTGTTGTGACCGTTGTCATATCCGGTTCGAAGTTCAGCTCCGTCGTCTCTTCCCACGTATTCGCCCCAGATTTGTGCTCGTCACTTAACACTTCGTTAAGCTCTTCTTCGCCAGGGAAATATACGTCACGTTTGTAAACCTTGTTCAGCGCACGAATGATCGAGTGCTTTTTCACCATGCCAGATGCGAGCTTTCTTTGCAGAGGCTTCGCAATGGATTGAAGTCCAACCACCACATCCACACCGATGTTCGCCGCCACTTCATCGCGAAGGACGCGAGCTGGTTGATAACCCATATTGGCAGAAAGAAACAACCAAACATACGCAATCGCATTGCCTGTTTTGCCTCTGTCTTTCCATGCTTCGCCTGCATGGTACATCGCTTCTGCGCTGCCGCCCTCAGCAGCACGTTCCAGCCAATAGCAACCTTTCACCATGCTCTTGTCTGCGCCAATGCCGTTTAGATAACACAAGCCGACTTGAATTTTGCCTTCTGCACTGTCTTTTTCTGCCGCTTTCATAAACCAGTAAAGCGCATCGGCTTTATGGCCTGAAGTATTTTCAGGCGAGAGCTGCCACTCTCCCATGTAAAGCATCGCAGCAACGCAACCTTCTTCGGCCGCCGTCTCGATGAGTTGATGGCCTTTCGGGATGTTCTTCTCTACCCCTCGACCAAACACCAGTGCTTTACCTGTCGTGAACTTCGCTTCAATATCACCTTCCATGCCCGCGATGGCAGTTCGCCAGAAGTTCGCTTGCTCTTTTAAGATCACATCTTCTCGCATTCGCTCACTAAGACGCACAATGCCGTACATGCCTGTCACGTTATCCAACTTCGCCGCTTTGTCGTACCAATACAGCGCTTGTCGAACGTTGTCCCGCTCAGCTTCTTTCGCTAAAAACAAAATCGTCGGGATGTGGCCAGTTTCTGCTTTAAACTCACGCTCTTTGCGTTCTTGCTCGCGCGCCTTTTGCATCGCTTTGCGATACGCAGCTTCACGCGCTTTCCTCTCGGTCTCCAGCCGTTGCCTTCGCATCGACAATGAGATCATCCAAACAAATATCAGGACGAGTGAAAGGCCAGTTGCCGCAATGGCAATGCCCATACTACTCATAGATAGCCTCTTTTTTAGTCAGGGCCCAAATGAACTCCCTACCGGGGAGTCTTGAAAATCACATGCCGACCAATATCGGCAGCCTTTATTATACAACGACCATTACCGCAAAATCTGAAGCTTCTAAGTGTCTGTTGGCGTTATTTTATTCAATATCAGCGTAACTTATTTTTAAAGGCGAAATATTACCCCATTTTTTATAGAAGTTAATCACAGTTTTGGGGCTGAGATATTCTCCTCCCCTATCATCCCCCCTTACTCCTCCTATAAAAATTTACATTTTGATGGTGTGCGGCATATCTCACTATGCGACCGTTTTATTATTTATTTTGTGAACAAAATCGACTGTGACAGAAAATTTTCACTTGTAAAAAACTTAACAGCCTGCTCTCACATTTTGCTGATGATTCAGTGTATTAGCATCTAGTTGAACATTTCCTTTTCGGCATCTTGCCCCAAATAGGGCGTGTAGCGCTTCGAGCTTTAGAGCCACGAAATACCGCACGTCCGTTATATCAATTCAATAACAATGGATTTGTAAACGTGGACAATAAAACATTCAAATTATCAACGATTGCCAAAACCGTACTGCCTTTGATTTCCATCGCGGTCATCAGCGGTTGTGGCAGCGATAGCACAAGCGACGACACCACGAACCCAGGCTCTGGCCTATACCCTGCGGGAGAGAACGAGGTTGTCATTTACTACAAGCGCGATATTGCATCCGCATCAACGGCAAGCGACTACAAAGGTTGGGGCCTGCACTTGTGGAACGGCGAAGGCTGTACCAGCACCGACTTAGAAGCCATGGGCATTGCTGGCACAGGTACGGACTGGTCTGCACCACGTCCATTCGACGGCATCAACGACACCTACGGCGCTTACTACGTACTGAAAGTGAACCCAGATGCGTCTGATCCGCACGAATGTATGAACTTCATTCTGCACAAAGGCGATGAGAAAGCCTTCGGTAGCTCGAACTCAAAAGTGGAGCTGACCAAAATTGGCGAATCTAAAGGTCTATTTGGCTTCCACGGCAGCAGCGAGCTTTACTACGAGCCAATCGAAGAACGTCCAGTCGATATTGATGGTCAAAAAGCGCATTGGTTAGATGCCAACACTATCGCATGGGAAGCGGCAGCCAATGCTGATTCAATGAAGCTGTTCTACAGCTTGACCAACGACATCAAAATGGATGAAGACAAGCAAATATCTGGCGGTACAGCTGTTGAGCTGACCAAAGCGGGCGATTTGTCTGACGGTCTTAAATCTCGTTTCCGCCACCTTGCAAGCCTTCAAGCCGCTGGCATTGATGTGGACGATGCAACCCTACGTACGATTCTGAAATCACAAATCGTCATGGTGGCTTACAACGCAAATGGCGACGTTATTTCTGCAACTGAAGTGCAAAAGCCGGGCGTTTTGGATGCGGTGTTTGCCGACTCCAAGGCAGGTAACGCAATTAGCCAAGAACTCGGTGCGATTGTGGAAGGCGGCGCAGCAACCTTCAAACTTTGGGCGCCAACAGCGCAAGACGTTGCTCTGATCATCTATGACGAGAATCTGAAAGAAGAAACAACCGTTGCGATGAAAGAAGATTCAGCAACTGGTATCTGGGTTTCTGAAGCGCAAAGCAACGTCGTCAACAAATACTACCGTTACAAAGTTAAAGTTTACCACCCAACAACGGGCGTCATCGAAACTCGCTTGGTCACAGATCCATATTCTCTGAGCTTGTCGAAAAATTCGATGTACTCTCAAGTGATCGATTTGGATGATCCAAGCTTGATGCCACAAGGCTGGAGCGACTACGAACGGCCAACCGTTAAAAAAGATGAAGACCACGTACTTTACGAATCACACCTTCGTGACTTCAGCTTTAACGATACAAAAGGCACCAAAGAATACAACGGTAAGTACTTAGCACTCACAGAAGCAGACCGCGAATCGGTCTCTCACTTGCAAGCACTAAAAGACGCAGGTTTAACAACGCTTCACATCCTGCCAGCGTTCGATATTGCTACGGTTGATGAAGAAGCGGCGAACCGCGTCGATATTACTGACACCGTAGGTAAATTGTGTGGCATCAAACCAGAAGCGTCTGTCTGTGACGAAGTTGATGGCGCGAAAGTGATTGAAGATGTGCTGAACAGCTACGATCCAGCCACCGGTTCTGCGCAAGCACTGATGAACGATTTGCGCATGCTAGACAGCTTCAACTGGGGTTACGACCCATTCCATTACACGGTGCCAGAAGGCAGCTACGCGACCGATCCAAACGGCTCAAAACGTATTCTTGAGTTCCGTGAAATGGTGCAAGCAACGCACAAAATGAAGCTGAAGCTGATCATGGACGTGGTGTACAACCACACCAATGCCTCTGGCATTAACGACAAATCCGTTCTAGATAAAATCGTCCCAGGGTACTACCACCGTCTTAACGTCAACACTGGCGGCGTAGAAAACTCAACCTGTTGTGACAACACTGCAACAGAAAACTTGATGATGGGTAAACTGATGGTTGACTCATTGAAAGTGTGGGCGGACGACTACAAAGTTGACGGTTTCCGTTTCGACTTAATGGGCCACCAGCCAAAAGATGTGATGGTCTACGCGCTTGAGCAAATCCGCAAGATTGACGAAAACACCTTGTTCTACGGTGAAGGTTGGGACTTCGGTGAAGTGTCTAACAACGCTCGTTTTGATCAAGCCACTCAGCTAAACATGGCTGGCACTGAAATCGGTACGTTCTCGGATCGTCTGCGTGACGCTGTTCGTGGCGGCAGCCCATTTGATGGCGGTGTCGATTCAGAAGGTAAGCACCCACTTCGCTTCAACCAAGGTTTTGGTAACGCGGCTTACGCGAATGAAGAAACCAAAGTGGATGCAGAATCAGTGAATGGTCGTCTACACAACCAAGATTTGGTTCGTCTAGGCATGGCGGGTAACTTGGCTGACTTCGTTCTTCTAGACTACAAAGGCGACACAAAACTAGGTAAGAACGTTGATTACAATGGTGCGCCAGCAGGCTACACAAAAGTGCCATCAGAAAACATCTCGTACGTGTCTAAGCACGATAACCAAACACTGTGGGATAACAACGCGTACAAGATTGCGACTGCGACTCCTTCTGCAGATCGTGCACGCATGCAATCTGTCTCGCTATCAACAGTAATGCTTGGCCAAGGTATCCCATTCATCCACATGGGTTCTGAGCTTCTGCGTTCTAAATCGATGCAGCGCGACTCTTACGATTCTGGTGACTGGTTCAACCGCGTCTTCTTTGACGGCAGTGACAACAACTGGAACGTAGGTCTGCCTCGTGAAGACAAAGACGGCGCAAACTGGGAGCTGATCAAGAAGATCGTTTCTGATACGACAGCGAATCCAGATACAACCGACATTGAGCTAACCAAACAACAATTCCTAGAACTACTAAAAATCCGTAGTTCAAGTGAACTGTTCCGCTTAGATACCGCTCAAGAAGTCATGAACCGTGTTGACTTCCGCAACGTTGGTAAAGACCAAGTGGAAGGCTTGATCGTTATGTCTATCGACGATGGTAAATCAGCAGGTGCCGATTTGGATTCGAAATACGATGCGATCGTGGCCGTGGTGAACTCAACGTCAACAGAGAAATCATTTGTCGTGAAAGGCGCGACAGGTTTCGAGCTGCATGAAGTTCAACAAAACTCTGCAGATGACATCGTGAAAGGTGCAAGCTTCGCCAATGAAACCTTTACAGTACCAGCACTGACTACTGCGGTATTCGTACAGCCACAAGACGGCGCGCAAGGTGTGGGTCTGCCAGTCAATACGGACAACAAAGACGTATCGAGCATTCCTCCTTTCGGTGAAACCGTGGTTTACGTGAAAGGCACAATGAACAATTGGTCAGACAACAGCGACTGGGCAATGACTTTCATTGGCAACGGCATGTACTCAGTAACAGGCGTACTTGAAGCAGGCAGCCACGAGTTCAAATTTGCGGACACAGGTTGGGCAAATCCGAACATCGGTTGTTCTGTGGCAACAGTGGGCAGCGGCTCTCTGGAGCTAGGCGCAGACGAAAACTGTAAACTCACCGTCGCAGAAACAGGCAAGTACAACTTCACACTGAACGCGCTATACGTTCAAGATGAGAAAGTTGAAAAACCTGTGGTTTCCGTAACCAAATCTGCGGATGCACCAACGTTTGGTGAAACAGCACTGTACCTACGTGGCACCATCACAAGTTGGGACACTCCGGCGCAAGATTCAGCAGCGAAGTTCAGCTACGTCGCCAATGATGTTTACTCGCTAGACATTGACTTAGCTGCGGGTAGCTACGAGATGAAGATTGCAAGTGCAGACTGGGCAGCAGACACCAACTTCGGCGGCGAAGGCAGTGTTGAGCTTGGTAAAGCACTGACGATGGAAGTCGGTGGCGGTAGTGCAAACCTAAAAATTGCGATTGCAGAAGCAGGAAATTACAACTTCCATTTCAATGCGGCTGACAAGTCAGCACCAATCGTAACCGTCACGAAGAACTGAGCTCTCCAGTTTTCACAACATCCGTAAATACAAGGGGAAGCATTATGCTTCCCCTTTCTTATTCTCAATGGTTCGCCGTGAGATTGACTCGCAATGTTGAAACCAATTGCGCGTTAATTCCCCCAAATTTGCTCAACAAATTCAGGATGATCGATAAACGGGTTGCGGTTCCCTTGGAACTCAAACACTAAGTCATTGCGACGGATTTCTTTCGCGCTAACAGGATCATTTTTGTGCCAACGTTTCAGCATGTTTAGCATCCAAGGTTCAAATACGTTCGTACTGGAGCCATCCAACACCGCGTCAGAGTTGCTCGTGTTGTTCTCCCAATTGCCAATCACGTTCTCATAACGGGTTGCCATGTAAAAATACGCGCGCGCAAAATCGCCTTTAAACTCATCAATCGGCTCAAACACGGTGCCTGAATAACCCAGTGCAGTGCTCGCTTGACCTAGCTTAGAACCATTACTGGAAACATAAGTCGAGGTGCCTACTTCGCCAAATGGCCAGTTGCTACGTTTAGCGTTTACGTAACCATCGGTGGCAAACAAATGGTGACCGTCTGAGTTCATCGGTTCAACTTTTCCACCAAACCAGCTTTTCGGGAACGAGTGTTCACGGTTGTAGCAATCCCCTTCTTGACTGTATTGACCGCATTGGTCGGTTACTTTCGTGAAACTCACTGCGTCGTTGCCCGAAGGCTTCTCTGAATACATATCGAGGATGGAGCCGTCTTTCTCGTAGTAGTTATCCAAATCTGCGTCTTTTACCAAAGTCCAAATCGCTGAATAGCCACGGCTGGAGTGATTATTGATGATGTTAAACAACGCCGTTTTGAGTGCGTAGCCTGTCTTGCCAGACGCGGCTTGATAATACCCATCAACCACTGGTGGAGTCGTGGTGGTGTCACCTAACGTAAAATCAGTGGTTTCGCTTTTGGCGAACTCAGCGCCAGAAGCAAGGGTCTTGGCTCCTTCCATCAACGTGTACGAACCCGCGCCACTTCCACAACAAATGCCGTCACCATACTCATCTTGAATGGTGAACTGGTAGTCACCGTCGGCTAAACACATGCTTTTTTCAACGGTGGTTGCCGACTCATAACCCTGACCAGAGAACAGTACTGCGGATTGGCTGTTTTTCAGCGTCCAACTCGTTTCAGAACCATAGTTGTCGGTCGTGAGAGTCAAGACCACTTGGTGATCACTACAGCTCTCTACGGGAGGCTGCGTGCTTGTCTCGGTCGGTTGGAAGTTATCGACATAAACCACTTCTGAGCCGTCAAAGCCCGCTTCATCATAAAAACGTAATCCCACATCGATGGTTTTCGTGGTCGTCGCGGTGTAATTGAGTGTGAGTTCTTGCCACTGATTCGTTTGCTGCGGATTGGAGTAGCCGTGATAACCGTCTGCCACCAATCGAGCTTTTACATGCCCTTCAGTGTGATACACCGAGACTGAGAACGGATAGGTTTTCCCTTGCTCCACATTAATGGTTTGCAAAAAGTCGGTGTTGCTCTGGGTACCCGTGTTCACGACGACTTGAGCAGCCAAGCCGCCCGATTTGATTTGTTCGCTGCTTGGCGACACCGCGATGCCAGCGTCAATCACTGACCACTGCGTAGGTGCATTGCCATTCCACTGTTCAAAGTCACCATTAAGAATTTGGCTATACGCAAGCGGAGAGCTAACGGCAGCAAGGAGACAAAGAGGAGCTGTGATGGATTTCATTATACTTTTCCATTAGTTATGTAAATCCCACACACGATAAACATATTAGTTAGGCATAAATAACCCGTAAGTCACACTTTTACGTTGCACGAGTGTTAATTTGCTTTTTAATGTGCAGCTTATCTCACAAATATCGTACGGATTAACAGCAAAATACCTGAACAAAACGCGAGGTAGCCAGTTATCCGCACTCTGGTAAAAACCATTGAGAAGTTGAGAAAAAAGGAGAGAAGTAGAGCGAAAAAAGCCAAGTGTGCACCTATGGGGGTCAGCAACAACACTTGGCTTGTGTATTAGAAAAGTTCTGTACAGCTCAACCGATGAACGGCAATGCTGGATAATTCCTTAGGGAGTTACCGCAAAGAATCGCCCTTGTAATGGCGACATCGGAAGTTGATATTGACCATTGCTCGGAGCAATTTTTTCATTCGTGAGCAAATCCACCAGCTCACCTGTGCCAACACTCTCCTGAGCAAGAATGACGGTTCTCGCGGTCTCTAAGGTATTTAGCGCAAACAAGACTTTGTCCGAACCAGATTGTTTCAAGTCCACATAACTGCCGTTACTCGCAACTAAATTCGTGCGTGACCCTTGATAAAGAGCGGGATGCGCATCGCGCATTGTCATCAGCGATGTCACATAAGCTTTGAGATCGGCTTGGTTTGCATCAAGCGTCGCCGTCACGCCTTCAATTTTCGCACTGCTACGCGCAACGTGATCATCGCACAAACCTTGAATAGCACAGGTGTTGTTGTCTTCTTTTGCGGCAAAACCATCCACTTGATCCCCGATTTCATCGCCGTAGTACAGCGTGATTGGCCCAGTGTAGGCAGCTTGGAAGGCAAACGCGGCTTTATGGCGTAACCAATATTCTGCATCATTCACATCCGCCAATTTTCCGCGCTGCAACAAGTCACCAAAGCGCACTAAATCATGGTTACCGATCATCAAATTCGGCTGCGCATGTGTTGGATATTGGTTGTGTGTGCTGTAGCCGTTGTCTAGCCAATCCACACCGCGACCACCCACGCCACTCTCATTCACGGCCAAAGTTTCAACGATGCGATAGCGCATAGGGAAGTCAAACGCAGAGCACAATGCTGGATCGCTGTTCGATCCATACGCCTCATTCGCGATCTCTGACTCCCCTTTCCAAATCTCTGCCACCATGTAACCCAACGGATTCACTTGTTCGCCTTTGCTATTGGTGTACGTCACACTTTGTGAGGCTTCATCGACGGCTTTACGAAGTTGTGTCCAAGCGTCTGTCGGAACTTGATAGGCTTGATCTAAACGCCAGCCGTCAATCTTGAGTTCTTTGATCCAATACGTCGCCACCTCTTTGTAGAAATCGAGACTGGCTGGGTAATCCACGGGATTGCTTGAGCCTGAAGGCAACAAGCCGGAAGGCGAGGGTTTGATCAAACCATTCTTATGGTGGCCAAATACGCCATCAAAAAATACGTACAAACCGCGTTTGTGTGCTTCTTCGACTAGAGTTTTCGCGGTCGCTAAGTCACCAAATTTGGGGTAGATTTTAAAGTAATCTGTCGCAAAATAGCCGGTGGCGTCCAAACGATCCGCCCAATGATCTTGTCCTGCTGTCGCTTCTGACTCAAAAACTGGCGTCAACCAAATCGCATTCATCCCTAAGTCTTGGATGTAATCGAGTGAATCAATCACCCCTTGCAAATCACCATTGTGATGGCTGGTACCATAACCTGTACCGTGACCAATGCTTGTATCACCATCAACAAAACTCTCTACCATGATTTGATAAGTACGAAGTTGGTTACTTTGCGTCATGACATTGGCTTGGCAAGCATAACTCGTATCCGGTAGCGGCGTGCTGCTATTACTGTCGCCACCAGAAGAATTACACGCAGATAGAGCACCAATCACACTTAACGCAAGCAACGATCGATACAGGCGATGGTTACGTAGAACATTACGCATTTTACTCTCCCTAATTTACTCAAATAACCTACAAACATTTGAGTAATAAAATTAACCCCGACATGTTTTCCATGTAGGGGTTAATAAATAAAAACAAATTTTAAATAACTGAATGGAATATTATTGGCACTTATTTACCATTATTGAATAAGGTGAGCCATCATCTTTAAATTCTAAACTCCAAAGATATTGACCAGTCTCTTTAATTTCTAGTTTTGTATCTGTACCGTAACCACCGCAAGTCAGTTCATTTAATTGTCCGACCGATAATTTTTTACCTTTGGCAGTAAACTGAGGTTTCCATTGTTCAGCGGCATACTGCATTTTGTAATTACCTGAAACTTCATCGGTAATCACTTGATAGACATTATTCCCTTTATAGGTCAGTTTGCGCTTGGCAGTGTGCTTCCAATCTGCATTAGGGAAACTACCTACAACAAAAATGTCTTTAGACAACGGGCCTGACTCTGCTGAATCCGGCAAACTACAATTTGTCATCATATCAATCTGCGTGCTCGTAAATGCAACCGCATTATTTACTTCATCTTGAGTTGTATTTTCTGATGATGTGGACGAGCACGCAGACAAGATAGACACAGCGGCTAAAGTACATGCTGTATTTATAATTAATTTTTCACGTTATATCCTTATTTTTATTAGACCAAGAACTAATCAAATTAGAACATATATATTATGACTCTAAATAAAATAAACTTTAAATAGAAATAATATAATGTGTGAAAAAGATAACTAAATGCGAAATAAAAAAGCCGACTATCTTAGCCGGCTTTTTGAAATTACCTATTTGCTATTCACTGCTTTTACAAATACTTCTTGCGCACCTTCAATTCCTAACGCTTTTGCTTCATCAAGTAAGCTCAGAGCTTTAGGGATATCATCTGCTTTTACCGCCGCTTTAATTGCGTTGTGGTAGTAAGTTTGTGTTTCAGGCTGTACTGATTCAACCGCCTTGACCGCAACTGGAGCCGCTGTTGGTCCACTACTTGATGTTCCGATTGAGAAGAAACTCACACGGTCAATCGAGACTTCAATCTTACCTGTATCACTGTTTGGAATTGGAATATCTTTTACTTCTGGTAAGTAATTGCCTCGTCCCTCTGCATCCAATCGCGCAGGGTGAATCACATCCGTAAATCCACCTAGATCCGATTGATCAGTGTAAACAATTAGGTAAACAGAATCTAAACCCACTGGTGGGAAGAAGTCTTTTTCAGCGACTAGACGGTTTCCAAGATGAAGACGAGGTTTTGTGTACTCAAACTCCGCTTTGCCGTAGTTTTCAATTTCTTTACCGTTTTTATCTACGATAATCGCTCTTGGTACGAAAGCTGTGTCTTCGATCAAACTAGTGATTTTAATGGCAAACTCACCACGGTCAGCAGGCAACTCAAACACCGCAACACGGCTGTCGATATCTTTGTATTCCAGCACTTGGCTCTGAGTAGTGATATCTACAATTGCAGAACTAGGAAGCTTCATTTTTACAGCTTGAAGCTCAGAGATAACATCAACTTGCTGTGCTTGAGCAACTTGAACTTGTTCGATTACTTCAGTGGATTGACAGCCAGCAAGCGCGACACATCCACTTAACATGAGGGCACGGAAGTACATACTTTTTCCTTCTAGTTATTTTTCTAAAGGTTTTTTGCACTAAAGCATCTTAGAGTGACTTTGGTGAAACGTCTAACTTTTCGAAAACCCTTAGAAAAATAGCCGACAGATGTCGGCTATTTGACTAGGACAGCTAGATAACTAAGATATTACTCGATTACCACCAAGCTTCTACTTGGATGCCAACAACAAAGTCGTTGTCTGTGCCAGCTGCTGTAACTACACCAGCGTCATTTTTAACTTCACCAAAACTATCGTTTTCTAGATCCATTAGGTAGCTACCGTATACACGAATTTCAGGACGAGCCCAGAAGCTATCACCCATTGCCCATGCTTGAGCTACGGTAAATTTAGCACCACCGAAGTCAACATCATCCACTTCACCAGCATTGTAGCCAGCTTCAAAAATAGTACGCATAGTATCGTTCCATTTGTACATTGGACGAGCGACAATTGAGTACTGGCTAGAGTCGTACTTAGTTGTACCTAAATCTGAACCTGCTAGGTAAGCCAACTGGTGACCCATTTCCCAGTTTTCGCCCAAGTTCATAACACCCCAGTTAATAACACGGTAACCGAAGCCATCATTTTGGTCTCCAGAGCGGTCGTAATATGCACCAGCACCCCAGAAGTTTGCCATCTGAATACCGTAGCCAGCTGTACCAACTTGAACTACAGTCTGGTTGAAACCATTGCTCATGTTTTGGTGAATGATACCACTTGCAAGCAGGCCATCATCGCCATCGTATTTGCCATTTTTGCTTTCTGTTGAGAAGTTGTACGCTAGCGCAACTTCAAGAGATGCATCTTCCCAAAGACCAATGTTCGCTAAACGAGCGTCTGCAATGTAACCCGCACCGTTTTCATCTTCACCGTCTTGAATGATTGCTAGAGATAGCTTTTGGTTACCTACAGAAAGGTTTTCGATACCACCACCAGTACCAGAAGTGTTTAGGAAGTAGAAGTCAGTGATGTGGATATCTTTACGTTGGTAGTAAGTTTTACCAGCCCATAGAGTTGCGTCTTTATCAGATGCGATAAGACCTTTAGCTTTAACTGCAAACTGTGCAACGTTAAAGTCGCCATCTTCCCAACCTTTAGCGCCTTGAACACCTGAAGCGATCATAGACTCTAGACGCCATGTTTGGTCACCGGTTTTTAGATCCTCAGCAAAACCAAACTCAGAGTAGTTGTCATCTTCGTTACCTAGACGGCCAATACCATTTTTCATAAATGATACGTCACCACCGCTTTCAGCACTAATACCAGTACCGGCGCGCATGTAACCATTAAAGTCCACTGCGAAAGCAGAACCAGCAGCTAAAGTTGCAGCAACAGCCGCTGCAATTACACTTACTTTTTTCATTCTTAACTCCATTAAGGGTATTTATAATTCTGTCTTCCCTGCTCGCCCTCAGGTGAATATAGGCAGTAAAAACGCACCTAAAGAAAGAGAGGTAAGATGGGAACGAATCCCCGTTTGTTTCAACAGTTATAAGACTACCCGAGGGGTACAAGGATGACTTCCTCCGCCCCAAACTAATTTAGGGGGGATGAGAAGGGAGTAGAGAAATTACCGCATGGTGTTTTTTCGAGTCAGATCACCAATCTAGGGAGGAATTAGTAAGTTTCTTCGGTTTTGAGCCGCTACAAAGTGATAGCTAATTCATATTTTTGACCCGAAGTCGTCATCTAAAGTAATTAAATTACACGAATATTTTTCTATTTAAGGTGGTTGACCTTAGTAAGACAAAGTTTTTAACTTATAGTTTCCTAAAGGTAGCAATAAATAATAAATAAAGTATCTCCGATGACACGACTTTTCTCTCGCCCCTACCCCCTAGGCGCAACGTTAAATAAAGAAGGCTGTAACTTCTCTATTCATGCTCCGGGTGTAAAAGATATCCAGCTGGCATTGTTTGCAAGCGATGGCAGCTATAGTTTGCATGCCTTACCCAATGAATATGCGGGTATACGTCATACCTTTATTCCCGATATCAAACCGGGCCAAAAATATGGTTACGTTGTCACACATAGAGATGAACCATTACTCATCTCTGATCCTTACGCCAAATCTTTAGACAAAGCCCTTCACTACCATCCTCCTTATACTCCAGCCAAAAGTTTTGATATGCCGAAATGCGTCGTGATTGAAGACACTTTCGACTGGCAGGAGACGGATCATCCTCGTATCCCGAGAGAAGACATGGTGCTATTTGAGACGCACGTCAAAGGGCTTACGCAATTACATCCTGAAGTCAGTGCAACCACCAAAGGGCGGTATCTTGGCCTTGCTTCACCTCAAATGCTGGCGTTTTACAAACAGCAAAACATCAACACGTTGCAATTGCTACCTATCGCCGCGTGTATGCATGAGCCACATTTATTGGAGATGGGCAAAGTCAATTATTGGGGTTACAACCCTTATTTGTTTATGGTGCCCGATCCTCGTTACGCAGAAAAAGACGCGGTAACCGAGCTCAAAACCACCATTCGTGAGCTGCACAAGCATGGGATCGAAGTGATTCTGGATGTGGTTTACAACCACACAGCAGAAGGAGGCGAAGGCGCGACAATATTTAATCTCAAAGCGCTCGATTCTCGCTTTTACATCAAACACGGCAATCACTTCGCCAACTACACAGGTTGTGGCAACACGGTCGATCTCACCTATCAACCAGCATTGAATCTGGTTATGGACACGCTGCGTTACTGGGTTAGCGAATTCAAAATTGACGGTTTCCGTTTTGATTTGGCCGCCACTTTGGGACGTCAAGGGGATGATTACAACCCGGAAGCGGCATTTTTCAAAGCCGTCGCTCAAGACCCGATTTTGCGTGAAACCAAATTGATTGCCGAGCCGTGGGATATTGGCCCTAATGGCTATCAAGTTGGTAACTTCCCATTTGGTTGGAACGAATGTAACGACAAGCTGCGCGATATTTCCCGCAGTTTTTGGCGTGGTGATCAAGGCTATTTGAAAGAATTCGCCACTCGCCTTATGGGCTCTCGCGATATCTACAGCGCCGCCAACTGGCCATACAAACTCACGGTAAATTACATCACTTACCACGATGGCTTCACGTTGCAAGATTTAGTCTCTTACAAGCACAAACATAACGAAGCCAATGGCGAAGAGAACCGCGATGGCCACGGTGACAACCGCTCAGAAAACTACGGCGTAGAAGGCGAGACGGAAAACATCATGATCATCGCCACGCGTGAGAAGCAAAAACGCAACCTGATTGCGAGCTTGCTCTTTGCGTTTGGTATTCCGCACATTTTGACCGCCGATGTATTGTCACACTCGCAAGGTGGCAACAAC
This sequence comes from Vibrio parahaemolyticus, assembly GCF_900460535.1. NCBI lineage: Bacteria > Pseudomonadati > Pseudomonadota > Gammaproteobacteria > Vibrionales > Vibrionaceae > Vibrio > Vibrio parahaemolyticus. The sequence continues at coordinate 625,438 of NZ_UHIL01000002.1, forward strand.
AACGCCTACTGCCAAGACAATAAAACCAGTTGGATCAACTGGAGCGAGACGGAGCGCAAAGCGCACTTCAAAACTTGGATGGCGCAAATGGTCGCAAACCGTCACCAATACATGGTGCCTTTCATCCGTGCTTTCAGCGGCGAAAATCGCAACAACAACCGTATTTTCTGGCGTCGAACCGATGGCCGATTAATGGAACACGACGACTGGAACCGATTAAGCTCCGTAGCGCTTCACTTAGGCATTGGTAAAGACGGGCAAGAGTTGGTTTACCTCATCAACCAAACGAACGCTACAGCGCGATTTAAGCTGCCAAACGAGCGTAATCAAGAATGGGTAACGATTTGTGATACCAATGTGCGCAACCTCAATCCTGGGCACGCAGAAGGCGAAGTCTTGCTGTCACCGACCTCGATGGTGATTTTGCATTACCAGCCAAAGCCAAACTCGCCACAAGGTGAGCAATTGCAAAGCTAGCCAATACAACACCTAAAACAAAAAGCCGATACAAACATCTGTATCGGCTTTTTTCATTGCTTGCAGACAGATACCCCAACATACATCTTTGAACACCAATCAGCCATAAAACTCATCACCTAGATAATTGGGATATGCTCTAAGAAAACTTAAATGGCTCATTTAGTGTTGTAAGCATTAATGAACCCCTGTATATTTATGGACCATTACAGTATATGAACCAACCCAATGAAGAATGCGGTCATGACGACTTATATCTACACGCGCTACTCTCCAAAAAACAAAGCCTACAGTGAGCACCTTGCTGCGTTGCGCGAGGCCGCTCCTGATGCGCTGCATTTTGAAGATAAAATTCGTGGCTGCGTTCCCCCTTCAGAAAGAGAAGCGTTTCAAAAACTTAGCAATACGATTCAATCTGGCGATACCATCGTGATGTGGTGGCTGACAGCATTTGGTCGCGATTTTAGTCAGGCTCTCAACGCCATTCGAGCCTTGCTTGAAAAAGGCGTCACACTAAAAACCGTATGTGAACCATTGACGTTTGAACCTGACTCAGAACAGACGAAAACGTTACTCGCTTTGCTATCAGGTTATGGAAAGGTACAAATTCAGCATCGGTTGTTCGCGGCAGAGCAAGGCCGCCAAGCCATTAAAGATCAACCAGATTTGTGGAAACAGAAGTTCCGTGGCCGCCCTGCTGACCGGGAAAAACATCGGCTCATCGCGGCGTTACTATTAGAAGGGAACACGCTGTTAAGCGTGGCAGAGCAATGCGATGTCAGCTTGTCGACGGTTAAACGAGTCAAAGCAAAATTGAGCGAGTTTGATGAAGATGGCGCTCTAAGAACGCGAAAAAATGCCGGATTCGCCGATGGTGAATCATCATGAAACGTCCCATCAATTTCCGCACGATTCTATTGGCATGTTTGATCATCAGTGTTGGCCAACTGAGCATGGGTTTAGTGATGCCTTCCCTACCTTGGATCGCCAAAGACTTCTCGGTTTCACTCGATCAAGCGCAGCTCCTCGTAAGTATTTATCTACTTGGATTTGGCCCTTCCCAGTTCATCTATGGCCCCATGTCCGACGCATTAGGGCGCAAGAAAGTGCTACTCGCTGGTTTGCTGATCGCAATGTCCGGCTTGCTGATGATCATTTTCTGGAGCCATACGTTTACTGGCATGGTATTAGGCCGCTTTTTGCAAGGCTTGGGGACGGGTTGCTGCGCGGTGTTGGCTCGGGCTTCTACTCGCGACCAGTTTAGTGGGAATGAGCTTCCCGTCGCGATGTCTTACATTGCTATGGCAGCGTCCATCACGCCGTTGATTGCTCCTGTGATTGGTGGGTTCATTAACTTCCACTTTGGCTGGAGCATGGTGTTCATTTCATTGTTGGGTTACGTGTCGCTCGCTTGGATCATCATTGCGTTTCGATTCAAAGAGACCATCACACGACGCTCTGCAATCCCCTCTCCAGCCAAAATGTTGGTGCAGTATCGTGATTTGCTCTCGTCTCGATATTTTATGAGCTTTGCGAGCATCAGTTGGCTCAACTTCAGCTTGATGATCACGACCGTCTCCGTGATGCCTTTTATCATGCAAGACCAAATCGGGATGACATCGGACGAATACGCCATGTGGGCACTGATCCCCGCGTTAGGTATGCTCGGCGGCACAACCATTTGTAACCGCATACGCCCCGTCATCGGAAATAAGAAAATGCTGCTTTGCACGCCTGTTTTGCATATCAGTGCGGCACTGTGGTTGTTTTTCTGCCCGGTAGAACCCTTGTATTTGATGATTGGACAATTGTTGATGATTCTTGGCAATGGCATTGCGTTGCCTTGTGCACAAGCACTTGTGATGCAACCATACAAAGAGCAAGCGGGCGCGGCGGCAGCCATGTCTGGCGGCGGTCAAATGGTGGTCTCTTCCTTGGTGAGTATGACGCTGGTGCAACTTGGATTGAGTGAAGCGTGGCATTTGTCGTTGGTTGTAGTGCTGTTTACCGCCATCACCTTGACCAATATTCTACGTGGGTTCAACACTGAAGAAGCGCATCAACAACGAGAGGCTGCAGAGAAAGCCGGCTAATGTCACCGACTTAATTGAAGAAAGAAAAACGCCCACTGTATTTCGTGGGCGTTTTCGTAGGGGTTTCAAGTATTGTTGCGTTTACTGCTGGGCAACGCTCACCTTTTTGGTCGAGCTGCGGTAATCAAACTCAAAACCGATGCCTTTGTCAGTAACGTCCATCTTCATGCCACCCGTTAGCTCGTTTTGGAAGCTCACTAGCACGTCTTCAGGAAGAGGCTGGCCTGTCGCCATTGATGCTTTTTCTAACACTTCCAGAATACGCTCTGAGTCCATGCTAAAGCTCAACAAACCGTTTGGCTTCAACTCTTGAGCCATCACGTCCTTGCTTGCTTCTGCCGCGTACTCGCCGCTGTATAGCGTTAGGTGGCTGCCATTTAAGCGTGCAAACACGTCCATCTTCATGCCAGTGTGCATCTCTAACAAGTCACTTACGTTTACAGGTTGATTGTCTGGTTGCAGTTGAAGCTGCGCCAATTCAGGAACTAGCATTTGCGCAGTTTGAATCAACATGTTTGGATCTTTCGCAGACAGAGTAAACATGCCATCCATTTGGCTAAACACTTCGCCAAACTGTGCATCAGGATTGATGTTCAGATCGAACAGTTGCATGCTCAACCCTTTCAACCCATTCAGCATGCCAGAGCCCATGCTCACCGCTGCCGCCGGGTTTTGTCCGCCCATGTCTTTTTGCATTTGGCTCAGCAGCGCACATTGGTATTGTGGCTGAGTTATCTCTGTCCAAATTTGACCAATCGATGGCGCAAGCGTGTTGATGTCGATGCCTAGCGCCAAGCTAAAGAAGCTCTTATCACTGTTAGACTCGGTTAACACACCACGAATCGATTTAAGCGCATCGACGATCACTTTATTCTTCGACTCAACAACAAAGCCGCCTTTGATTGACGCTTGCTCACCGTTTAGCTTGTACTCCGCAAACGCCACCGATTGAGGCCAGTTTTCTGCAATTTGGGTAAACTCGTTATGACAAACTGGTGTGCGCATTTCCGTAATGTTTGGATCGACGTTAAGACGAGTTAATTGACGAGCAAACATGTTGCCATCAACAGTGGTTAAACCTTTGATGATTTCACGATGGTCGATGTAGCCAAAAGAGTTGTTGTTTTTACCATACTGAGTTTGGATGGCTTCAGCACGACCGCTATCCGCTAATGATTGGGTTGGAGACTCAAGACCCAGCGCCATTTTCAACGGATTGAGATCACCCAACTCCGCGATATCCACCGTCACGGTTAGCACGTTGTCGATAACCGCCACAACTAAGCCAATTCCATCTTGCGGATCTACTGCATCCGTCATTTCATAACGACGGTACTCCACCGTACCCAGCTTCACTTTTTCGTGTGTCACGCCGCTCATTTGCTCTTCGTGATCCAACGTTTTCCAAAGCGCCTCTGGATTCTCGATTGGCAGTTTGTAAACTGGCACCATACCGAGCGTGTAAAGCACTGGGTTGATCTCATCGCCTGTACCTAAGTACGCTTTCAAAGTTTCTGGCGACGCAGCACTTTTTAAGTATCCGTCAAACAGATCGATCGCAAACTGCTCTTTTGGTGACAGCTGCTCACCAACAAACATATCAGACATGGTCATTTGATTGGCAGAGCCAAACGCGTTCACATATTCGTAGTGTTTGAAAGGTTCTGTTTGGAAAGTAACTACGAGCGAATCGGCTGGGATTTGCGCCAATAGTGAGCTTGAACCGCTCTGAGGAAGGTTATTTTGGTACAGGTACCCAGCGGCCCCCGCTGCTGCGACCACTGCTGTAGCCAATAATAGTTTTTTCACGACCAACTCCGTTGTTAGTTATATCGGTTCGTAAATGCGTTATGCATTCGAGTTTTAAGCCTTAATAAATCGAGTTCTGTAGAGACGAATTACAGTTCTCCTACACCGCCAAACACTGGCTAATGAGTGCTCTATCGGCATATCAACCGTCATCATAAAGATCCGTCGCCAGTTATCAATTTAATGAATATTAATTTCTTAAAATATCCGCAATTTATAGGATAAACCGTGAAGTATGTTGAATTGCACATTCATACTATTGGTAATTTCGTCACTCTAAAGTGCCAAACATGCAACACCGACCAAAATTAACTCAACATTAAATCCGCACTGAGTCTTTTATCAAATATCGGAAAACGGCTCACGACCTGACACTTCTTTCCAATTTGCCTCTGGCAGTCCCCCGTGGTTTTCCTTACAGTCGAGCTCACTCAGTGACGAGGCTTATACCAGAATACGATCATTACGACATGATGAAAGACCAACTGACGATCTCGATATCAACCATCAATGGCTCCAAGCATTGGTATTTCAGTAAACGGATGCAACGCAACCTAAAAACCTTTTTAGGGCTATTTGTACTGACTTTGGCTGCTACCGCCATTCTCATAAACCATCTTTACGCGCGGGTCGATAGCGCAGCGATGAAACAAGCGCAGCTCACCGAGCACTCACGCAGCATGGGCGAAGAGCTCAGTACATTAAAGGCGTTGAAGTCTGAACTAGAAAACGACCTTTCAGAGCGAGAGGAGCGGGTTCAGTTGGTTTCCGAACGCTTAGGCGAGCTAGAAAAAGTGCTTGGCGTGGACAATCACGCCACCAATGAAGATTTGGATACTCGACTGGATTCAGCAGCGATCACTTCGAATGTACGAACGCTGATGCTCAATCAAATTCCAAACGGTTCGCCTGTGGGTAAAGTTCGACTTTCATCCGGTTTTGGCAAACGTATTCATCCTGTCACCAAGGTAGCGAAAATGCACCGCGGATTAGATTTCGCAGTGAACATCGGAACAAAAATTTATGCCCCTGCCGATGGCGTGGTGGAAGTCACTCGTCGCAGCAATACCGGCTCTGGCAACTTTCTGAGGCTACAGCACTCTTTCGGTTTTACCAGTTCTTACTCGCACTTAAAGAAATTCAAAGTGCAAAGCGGCCAATTCGTAAGAAAAGGCGATTTGATTGGGATTTCTGGCAACAGTGGGCTCTCTTCTGGCCCACATCTGCACTACGAAGTGCGCTTTGTCGGACGAGCGTTGAACCCAAAACCGTTTGTTGATTGGAGCCTTAATAATTTTGAAGATATCTTTACTAAGGAGCGAAAAATACGATGGGAATCTTTGATAAAAACCGTGGAACAACGAGTAGCTCAGCAGCTTCAACTCTCATCGCCAAAGGCTGTACTGTTAGCGGAGAACTCAAAGTAGAAAACGACGTCCAGATTGACGGCATCGTCGATGGTCAACTGAATGTCGAAGGCACGTTAGTCGTTGCAGAAAGCGGTAGAGTCACTGGCGATGTGTATGCCAAGCAGCTGATCATCAATGGTATTCTGGACGGAAACTGTCACGCAGAGCACATCCAAGTACTCACTAAAGGCCGTGTCAGTGGTAAAATCTGGAGCAACAATCTGAGCATTGAACCGGGCGGTAAGTTCTTCGGTGAAGCAGCAGAATTGCCAGAAAAAGAAGTGGTCAGCCTGAAAGGCAAAGCGCAAGAAAGTGCAACGGCGAAAGACAACAGCGCCAACACTGAAAAGCGACTCGCGCGTAAAAGCGCATAAAAAAGACGGCGATTAAGCCGTCTTTTTTGTTTTACTGTTTGGCTCCAATGTCTGGTTTTACATCGGGTTGAGAATCAGCGCAGAACGCTTGGCATTTGGACCAAACGCCGATGCCGCGCGTACTTTCACTTCTTCTAGTGTTACGCTCTTAGCGGCTTTCTCCACATCCAACACAACATCCAATCCGTAGTCGTGCGCGAGGTAGCGACTGTAAACCCAAGCGCGAGAACCAGGGTTGTCACCCAATCCTTGCATCGCGACAGCAAGCTGCTTGGCCGCGGTGTCGACTTCTTTCTGGGTAATGTTGGTCGCGAGATCGTCGAAAACCTTATCCAACAGTTTATCCATCAAACCCACATCTTTTGGATCCACCTGCGATTCAAACAACCAGTCCGAAATCGGCTCACCATCTTGCGTCATCGTATAAATGCTAGGGCTGTAATCTAAGCTTGATTCTTCACGGAACGTCTCCAGCACTCGTGCGGCACTGATGCGCTCCAGAATGTCTTCTATCACCGTGTCTTTTGCCGTACGGTTGTACTTATCGGTGTTAGTAAAACGCAGCAGGTAAAACGATGAAGGCTCGTGACCATCAGTGACGACCGAGCGCGCTGGCAGCTCATCATTAAATGACACACGATAATCTACAGCTTTACCCGGCTTCATCTTAATTGATGCCACGTATTTGCGTAGAAGTGGCGTAATTTGCTCAGGCTCAACGTCCGCAACAATCACCATTTTGTAACCGTGATCAGTTTTAAATAGTTGATCATGCACCGCAAGAATCTGCTCTGGTGTGACGGTATCGGCACCATCACTGCTCAGTAAACGATGACGACTATCCGGCGTATAAGCGCTGGTGTTCGCTACTTGGATAAGCGTACCCATAGGCGATTCCAAGAAAGCGCTGCGCTCTTGCTTAAACTCTTGTTTCACCGCGGCAAGCTGACGCTCATCAACCTTGATTTCGGTCGAAAGGTTGTACAAGCCATTCAAAGCTTCAACTAGACGATTTTTTTGCGTCGTAACCTGAACGCCATGCACTGTTGGCTCGAGTATTGGACCAAAAGCGATGTTGTTCGTACGTAAATAGGCATCCAGCTCTGAGCCAGAAAACTCTCCTAATCCACTGCGAACGGCGGTCATGGCAGCCAGTTCGTAGGCTGGATAAAGCGATTTATCTAGGGCTGCTTTACCCCCTTGGCTAGTGAAGTAGATGTAAGCACGGCCACCGGCTTTTGCGTCTTTTTGGAACCAAACATCCACACCGTTTGATAAGGTGTAAACCTGAAAACCACCCGGAGCTTGACGCATACTAACGATGCTGCCTTCCTCTGCTGGTTGCAGGAAGCCTTCTGCTTTGGCGTTCATGCCCGAAGGCTTTTCACCAGCTTGTAGGTAGGCGCTGTTAAGCGCAGTGAATACATCAGCAAATTGCGCTTGCGTTTCACTTTTGCCCATGCCAATCACAAAGCTTGGTTGATTAGACAGCAGCTCTTTTAACTGCGCGTTTACGCTCTCTAGCTTCGTTTTATCCAAAAAAGCTGCCAAGCTTTGCGCATAGCTCTCTTTCGATTGGCTTACGCTGTCTTGCTCCAATTGGAAAATACGCGCTTCCGCGTAACTATTTGGCTTGCGTTTGCTCCAATCAGAATCAAGATTTGCCAGTTCGCCATACCAGTTAGATGTGATGCTCTCTAGCTCAGCTTGTGTCACGCCGTAATCGCGAAGTGACGTCAACGCACTGATGAAAATTTGGTGCATTTGTTCACGGCGGTCAGGCGAAAAAGAGATACCCGCCGACATCAGCCGTTGGTAGTTCGAGTAGTAAGGCTGCGCATAAACGTATTGGTAAGGCTCGGCGGCATCATTGAGAAGACTGATCAAACGCTGTTGAATCAGTTGAATGGCCACTTCGTCTCGCCATTCTGCGTGTTGCTGCTCGACCGTTTCGCGACGAAGATCGCCGCGTTCAATCACCAAATGCAAGCTTGGTGACTCCATCGAGTTGCTTGGCAGAATTTCGTCTTGAGTATTGAGTCGAATGTCACGACGCTTTTCGATGGCGATATCTGAGGTACTTTCCCAGTTCGAGAACTTGTTCTTGATGATGTTAGCAAGCGACTTAGCGTCCACATTGCCCGTGACGATCAGCTCGGCATACTGCGGCTGATACCACTTCTCGTAGAAGTTTTTCAGCCCATTTGACGTCGCGCTCTCAATTGCATCACGAGTACCGATTGGATCATGCTCGGCGTAAGGCGTTCCTTCAATCGAAGCCTCATACGCGTGCATTGAAAACGACTTATCATCTGGATTGGCGCGTCGCCATTCACCCAAAACAACGCCTTTCTCTTTTTCAACTTGAGCAGGAGCGAACTCTAAACCGTCGCCAATGTCTCGCATCCAAGTCAGGGCATCTTCAAGCTTATCGTTATTGGCCAAGTCAAGCTTATAGGACGTTTGCTGATAGGTGGTAAACGCGTTGATATCTGCGCCAAAACTGCCGCCAGATTGCTCAAAAAGCTTAACAACGTCATTGCCGGTAAAGTGTGTGCTGCCATTAAATGCCATGTGCTCAACGAAGTGAGCGTAGCCTTTTTGATTGGCTTCTTCTTGGAACGAACCAATGTGCATCACCAAACGAACCGAAACTTCTTGGTCTTGAGTTGGATAGATGTGGTATTTCATTCCATTGGATAGCTGATTAACGTGCCAGTTGGCATCAGGCTGAATCGGCGTGGATTGTTGTGTCAGAGCACACCCTGACAACAATAACGCGGGGACTAACAATATACTGCGCATAACTATTGCCCATAACTATGATTAAGCCGATCAATATAATCCTCGTTCCATGACCTTCACATTTTTAATGGATTATTTACCGCTCAAACGTGATCTACATCACTATTTAATGAAATCAATTATCATTTACAAAACACGACAAATCCTTACTTTACAAATACATAAAACAAGCCGCTCTCGTATTAGGTTCTTATTTCTTATAAAGCTCAAATTCGCGACATAGCGCCAGTATTTATTTTGAGCAGTAAAATATAATCAATCGATGATTTCGGCGTCAAAAACGCTTTTCAGCGACGACGCCGAATCATATACGAATGAAAATAACCAATAACAAACTACCCCGCGCTTTTAGGTAAATGGGTATTAAGCCCGACACTTAACGCCGCTTGGGTACAAAAAATCTATTAATCGCTGCTATGTTCAAAAATTTATCACTGAAGAATAAACTGGCTATCTCGGCCAGTGCTGCCATCATCCTTGGGGGCGTGTTAGTCGAAGGCTTGTCTTTTCGAGATTCGTTACAACGGTTGGATGCGGAAGTTGCCCAGCGTCTGGAAAGCACTAGCGCGTCATACAACCAGTACGTAAGTGACTGGCTACTCTCTAAAGAGCGAGCACTCACCTCCCTTTCTGCTGAGTCAGAAAAACGAGCCATCGTGACGCACCTGAAGCAGGTACGAGATTCTGGCGCGTTCGATAACGTCTTCCTCGCTTACCCAGACGGCTCACAAAACAACGCCAATGGGGTGATTTTACCGCCAGGCAATAATGATCCTCGCAAGTGGGGCTGGTACACCAACGCCATTGCCAATCCATCGAAAGTCTTTATGGATAACCCGACCGTTGCTGCTGCAACTGGTGCGAATGTAGTATCGCTCGGTAAGGCGTTACAACTGCACGGCCAAACAACTGTACTGGGTGCAGATGTCGAAATTGGAGATATTTTAAACAGCCTCAACCAAGTGATCCTTCCGGGTGAAGGCTACATGTTTATTGCCAACGATCAGGGCAATATTTTCACCCATAACGACAGCAAGCTCCTAAACCAACCGGTTAGCAAACTGGGCTTAAACAACAACGACATCACCAACGCTGCACGCTCAGGCACTGAACGTCGCGTATCGATCAGCGGTACCGATTATGTGATTTATGCGCGTCCAATTGAGGGCACCAAGCTCACGACGGTAACTGTGTTGGATCACAACTCGTTGGTTGCACCACTTTACGATGCCGTTTGGGATCAAATTATCGCGACGGCTATCGTGGTTATCATCTGTGTGGCGCTGTTTAACCTGCTATGTAACATCTTGTTCCGCCCACTCTACAACGTTTCGAATGCGCTTTCGCAAATCGCTAACGGTAGCGGCGACTTGACTCAACGCATCAAAGTAGAAAACCGTGACGAAGTTGGTGAGCTGGCTGAAAACTTCAACCAGTTTGTCGAAAGTTTACAGCAGCTTATAGGTCACATTCGTCACCAAGCGGAAGAACTCAGCCAGCAATCAGAACTGAGCACGACTCGCGCGAATCAGTCGGTTTCTGATCTGAACCATCAGCAACAAGAAATCACTATGGTGGCGACCGCTGTGACTGAAATGGCATCGGCAACACAAGAGATTGCAGCGCATGCAGAGCAGACGGCTAAAGCCGCTCAAGACTCTTCAGCGAGCACACAAAATGGTCATGAATTGGTGATCAACTCCAAGTCATCCATCAACAATTTGTCTTCTGAAGTCAACCAAGCGAGCGTTGTCATCGGCGAGCTCAACCAGCACGCGCAAGACATCTCAACAGTGCTATCAACGATTCGAGACATCGCAGAGCAAACCAACTTATTGGCTCTTAATGCGGCGATTGAAGCGGCGCGTGCAGGTGAACAAGGTCGCGGTTTTGCCGTTGTTGCAGACGAGGTTCGCGTGCTATCACAACGCACACACACCTCAACCGAAGAGATTCGCTCGACGATCGAGACTTTGCAGCAAACCACACAACGCGCTGTAACTATCATGGATAAAAGCTCTCAGCTGGCGCAAGGTTCGGTAGAAGATGCTGATCGCGCAGCACTGGCTCTGGATGAAATCAACGCGGCCGTTGCGCTGATCAGCGATATGGCAACGCAAATTGCGACCGCAGCCGAAGAGCAAACGCACGTAACCAATGAAATCACGCAAAACGTCACGTCCATTAAAGATGTGACCGATCACTTGGTGATTGGTGCCGAAGAATCGATGAATCAATCTGCTGAGCTGAAATCGCAAGCCGAGGATCTCAACTCGAAAGTGGCAACGTTTAAACTGGCTTAAACGCCACGTTAGGAACGCTCTTAAAAACAACAAACCCCGCTAACAACTTTGTTACTAGCGGGGTTTGTTTTATGGCTCAGCGTTTTAACTGCAGATAGCTTTCGAAAGACGTAAGACCTACACCGCCACACACATCGGCGTGCCTGAGATTGGGTCGTTAAATACTCTCGCTTGTAAATCAAACACCGATGCCAACATGCCTTCTGTCAGTACCTCTTGCGGTGTTCCCTGCGTGACTAACTGACCTTTTTCCAACACCACCAAATGATCGCAGTAACGGCACGCTTGGTTTAGATCGTGCAACACTACGACCACTGTTTTGCCTTTGTCGTTCATCTGCCTCATGAGTTTCATCAGCTCAACTTGGTGAGAGAGATCCAAGTAAGTGGTTGGCTCATCAAGCATCACTACGTCGGTATCTTGCGCCATTACCATCGCAATCCACGCCCTTTGCCTTTGACCGCCAGACAACGATTCAACTGGCTTGTCAGCAAACTCAATCACGCCAGTATCTTGCATTGCTTGCTCGACCAACGCTTTGTCTTGTTGACTTAACCGACCCCAATGAGAGAGATAAGGCGAGCGGCCATATTCGACCAGTTTTCTGACTGTAATACCTTCAGGACTGACAAGAATCTGCGGCAGCAAAGACAACGAGCGTGCCAAGCATTTATCACCGTAGCTGCTTAGTGGTTTGTCGTCATACAACACTTGGCCAGAAGCTGGTTTATTGATGCGTACCAAGGTTTTTAATAGTGTCGACTTACCGCAACCATTTGGGCCAACAAGCGCGGTAATTTTACCTTGAGGAATCGACAAAGAGAGATCCGGAATAATAGTCTGTTTGCCGTACGCGACGGATAAATTCTGCGTTCGTAACATGCTTACCAACCTCGATAACGATACAAAAGAAAAATGAAATATGGTGCGCCAATAACAGAAGTCAGCACACCCGCTGGCAACTCAATTGGTGGCTGTAAGCCTCTCGCTAGACCATCGGCGCAAATCACCAACAGCGCGCCAAGGGTTGCAGAAGCAGGAATCAATAACTTGTGATTGTGACCAAACAGCAAACGCGCAAGATGCGGCGCAAGCAGGCCAACAAAGCTGATTGTGCCTGCCACAGACACACTGATGCTCGCCAATAGCACGGCAGCAATCAACGCAAGAATTTGGATCTGTCTTGGTTTCGTGCCAAGTGTAGTGGCACTTTCTTCTCCCAGCCCCATCACATCTAACCGCCAAGCCAACCAAAACGCCAATGGCAGTAGCAGCAATAGAGCACTCCAAATAAATGGCACTTGTTGCCAGTTTCGTCCCCACAAACTGCCCGTTAGCCATACCATCGCCGTATTGATTTCGATAGGGTGCACAATCAGAAGAAAGTCGATACCGCTGGCTAAAAACGCGCTGACAGCAACGCCAATCAGCGCCAAGCGCGCAGGCGTTGGCTTCGACCAATAAGCCAACACTGCAATAAAGCCTGCGGCAAGCAAGCCTCCCGCCATAGCGACCATCGGCAACATTGCCACCGGCGCATTCGGATACAACACCAAGCAAGCGGTAGCCGCCAGCCCTGCCCCTGCGCTTATCCCCATCAAATCTGGGGAGGCAAGTGGATTACGGATGACTCCTTGCACTAAAACGCCTGATAGCCCTAATCCAGCGCCCACGCCAATAGCGAGCAACATTCTCGGCAGTCGATATTGGTGAATTACAAAGTCCGAATCAGAGAAAGAAAACAGCAATGCAAAAACCTGTTGAGCCGACAGATTCGCCGCGCCAACAAACAGCGTGAGAGACGATGCAATCAGCAAAAGCCCAAGCAGTGCCATCAATTTGGTTTGATTCATCATGATGATTTCCTCATTGCAATCGCGATAAAGCAAGGAGTGCCCAACAGTGCGGTAATCACGCCCACCGGCGTTTCGGCCGGAAAGGCAATCGCGCGTGACAAAGCATCTGACCACGTCACCAATGCCGCGCCACACAAAGCGGAAACCGGAATGAGAATGTGATAGTTGTGACCAACAATCGGGCGTACCAAGTGCGGCACTAACAACCCGACAAAGCCAATTGGCCCAGCAATCGCCACGCTAGTACCCGCCAACAGCACAACCGCTAAACCACTGATTAATCGCGTAAGACGAATGTTACCACCCAACCCGACAGCAACTTCGTCCCCCAACGCGAGTAAATTTAAGTTTCGCGCTAATCCCATGGCGAGCACCAAACCTAAAGTCGCAAAAGGCCACAGTTGCTGCCACTGCTGAGAATCTACCGCAGAGAGTGAACCCGTTAACCAATGCAACACGCTGTAAGCCATGTCATCCGCCAAAATTACCGACGCACGAGTTAACCCTATCAGCAGTGCACTGATGGCAATGCCCGCTAGCACTAAACGCAATGGGTGAGAACGCGCGGAGAAAAAACCACCCAACAACATGACCGCACCACCACTTAGTAGCGCGCCGAGTACTGCGTTGATGATTGGGTTCAATTGACTAAAGAATGGTACGCCGATGGAGGCCAAGGCCATAAAACACGCCGCACCAGCATTAATGCCGAGAATGGATGGCGACGCCAAAGGGTTGCGAGTTAACCCTTGCATCAGCACTCCGGATACCGCAAGCGAAGCACCAATCAATAACCCCGCATAGGCGCGAGGAGCGCGCAACGTCGCAAAAATTTGATGCCGCATATTGCCCTCATCAAATGCAAACCAATAGCTTGTCAGGTCATTAACACTCAAGGAAAAGTTAGACCAGCCAATCATTGAGGCGGTATAGCCTGACAGCGTACACAACGCCATAGCACAGACAAACAAGCTCGCTTTCCAATGCGATTTGCTAACCGAAGACGCGCTTTCTGAGCTTATCGCCGCACTCATGAGCGCTCCAATAATGCTTCAAGATTGCGGGCAATTTCTTCCGCCGCCAACATGCCGCGATTTAGCGACCACAGTTCCGGAGAGACTTCGACCAGTTGTTGTTTTTTCGACGCAGTTAGCAACTTAAATAATGGATTTCTACGCCATTCATCCACGATATTTGGTTGAGAGTAAAGTCCAACTAGTAACCAATCAGGGTTGGTTTTTAGTAAAAGTTCAAAGCTGGTTGGGATATACGCATTGCGCTCAGATGGAGCCAGCGGGCTTTGGATGCCTAGAGTGCTCAAAACGCCACCAGCGTAAGAAACCGGGCTATGCAGCCACATCCCTTTGTCGGAAACCACACCAAACTGAATGGTTTCTTGTGTCGCAAAATGCTGTTTGAACTCCGCCATGGTCTGTTTGTGCAGCTCGATTCGTTGCGTCATTTGCGCTTGCTTGCCAATTGCCACGCCGATTTTTTGTGCGGATTCGAGATTTTCTTGATATGTCTCACCACGGCTTTTGAGCAGCAAAGTTGGCGCAATTCGCTGCAAATCTTGATAAATCGCGCGATGACGTTCGGCATCGGCAATGATCAAATCAGGCTTGAGCACCGCAATCGCCTCTAAACTCGGTTGTGAGCGCATGCCGACCGATTGCCAAGGTTCGATCTTGGCACGAACAGCAGGGATGACTCGTGTGGCATCGTTGTCATCGGCAACGCCTACCGGTGAGACATCGACTGCCGCTAATGCATCGACAAACGAAAATTCTAAAACCACAACACGTTGAGGTATCGCTTCTAGCTCAAAAGTGCCTTGCTCATCTTGCACGCTGCGCGCCTGAGAAAATGCGCTAAATGACATCAAAGCTGAGCTCAACAGCATCAGCAAAACGGTTGAAAAGTGTTTGATCGTAAATTGTTTTTTATTTTTCATCTTGCTTTTTCCAGTGCTAAGAGTTTTCCAGTACCTAAGATCGGCAAAGTCGCCAAGGTAAATTGGCGACTTTTCTTTTCAAACTCGGTGAACGAAACGCTTAAAACTGATAGTTCAGACCCAGTGTGTAAGAGCGTCCCGGAGCTGGGTATCGACCAACTGGGCTGGTATCAATCCCACGGAAGTAATACTCCTCGTCAAACAAGTTGTTTACTGCAACATTCATGCGTAACTTGCCTTTGTCGTCTTTGTATAAATCCGTACCTAAGTTGAAGTTCCACACCATGTAAGACGGCACTTTGCCCGTTGCACCTGTTGCGTCTTCGGCACTGGTGTTGGCGTTATCGGTATACGAATCACTGAAGTAGAAGCCCGATAGCGTGGTGTCCATGCCGTAAAACGCGTAGGTCGCATCCCAACCAAGTTGATGTTTAGAGGTGTAAGGCAGCTGGTTACCTTTATTCGCACCTTCTTCTTCAAGCGTGGCATCGAGGTAGTTGTAACTTGCGCCCAAGCTCAGAGCAGGTAGAACTTCCGGCACGTAACGAGCAGAAAGTTCTAAACCTTGGTGAAGTGTTTTTCCGATGTTATCGAAGGTCTGCGTTGAGCTTTGCCATTGCAGTTGGTCTTCAAAATCGATGCGATAAAGTGCAGCGTTAAAACTGGTCGCATCTTGGGTGTAACGCGCGCCGACTTCGTAGTTCCAAGCCAGTTCGCTGCCTTCTTCACCCAAGCCTCGGATGTAGGCAATTTGTGGCGCACGAAGCGATTTTTGCGCGTTCGCATACGTTACCCACTGATCGGTCACGTTGTATGCCACCGTCAAACCCGGCAGCCATTCGGTCACCTTGTTGTCTGCCGTTTGCTTTTTACCGCGATCGGTAAACGTCATACGAACCGATTCAACACGCAGCCCTGGCGTTACCTTCAACGTATCGTTGAACAAGCCAATCTCGTTGCTGACGTAACCAGCAAACGCATCCGTATCTAAATGCCAATCACGCGGCACTTTGGTTGCGCCACCAGCGATTGGAGTCTGAGTGAGTTTGTAGTCAATGTCTTCGTTAACATAACGAGTACCCACGATCCAGTTTTGGGTAACGGATTTGCCTTCACCAAAATACATCGCCATTTTCGGCTCTATGCCGTACACGGTAAATTCACGTGGAGAGGTACGAACGTCCGTCGCAGGCAGAGCCGGATCCGCCCAATGGCCACCCGCACTGTTAAAGCCCCACTTGAAAAGACGCTCTGATTTGTGACCAAACGTTAGCACTTCTAGCTCGGCACTGTCGGCAAATGGCAAATCGTGGATGTACTTAACACTCCAGCGCGTCGACTTACCTTCATAATCATCGTAAGGGCGTTTCGATTGATGACGATCTTGCTCGTAATCTTGTGGCGAAAGTGCGCCCGGCATTTGCGTTTCAGCATCGTAACGTTGCAGGAATGCTTGAATCTCTTGAGTATCACTCAGTAGCCACTGTGCTTTAGCTTGAAAGTTCTTCACGTCCGTATCGGAATGTTCACGGAAGCTTTCGCCTTTTAGGAAGTTACCTTCCAACTGCAGCGCGAATGTGTCGCTTAACCAGCCACCTGTGCGTAGGTAAAAATCATTCAGCGGCGCATCACCACCGTCAAACACGGTAAGGCGGTTGCTGATTTCAGTTTGCCAAGTGTGTGGAATCGGTTTAGTCACTAGGTTGATCACACCACCGACGTTGTTTGGGCCGTACTGCACTGCGGCACCACCGCGTACAATGTCAATACGATCAAGCATCGATAGCGTTGCTGGGAAGATAGACTGACCAGTATGACCGTATGGCGCGAGCGTTAGCGGCACACCATCCATCAAGAACTGAGCATGACCACTGCGGCTTGCTTTCAAACCACGTACGGAAATGTTAGGCAATACGCCCGTTCCGCTTTCATCCTGAACTTTAATACCCGGAACGCGCTGTAGCGCATTATCAATCGAACCCGCTGCGGTTTTCTCAATTTGATCACGGGTAATGACGGTACGAGCACCTGGGTACTCTTTGACGTCTTCAATGTCAGAGTTGCCAATCACGCTGCCAGTGACAACCACCGTTTCCATCACGGTGGTTTCGTTTTTTGCGGCAGGAGCGGCAACTGCGCTCATGGAGGTGGCAGAAGCGATAGCAATCGCGAGCACACTGTAAGTGGTAGACAAACCAGCACGTACACGCACTTTACCATCCAAATTCTGGTAAGACATTAAGGTCTCCTTTGCGAGAAATTGAGCCTCGGGCAGAACATTTCCCGTAGGCTCTCGGGGCTAAAACATCCTCAATAAGAGGCAAAAATCGGCTAACGTGCGCCAACTACGCACAACAAGCCTAGAACTGGTATCCGTAGCTAAGCATGAACTCGGCTGGTGCGCCGTAGCCAATCTGGTTTAGGCCAGACGTGCCGTTTGTTGCGCCAAGAATGTATTTCTCATCCAAAATGTTGTAAGCGTTCGCTTGGATCTTGTGACGACCAGTGGTGTACGCCGCCATCAAATCCACCGTGGTGTAATCGCCAAGTGCGACGGCTTCGTCGTTACCTGCATAACGGTCGCCCACGTATTTCACGCCGCCACCCAAACGCCAGTTGTCATCCAATTGGTAAGTGCTCCAAAGGGAGAACAAGTGGTCTGACACATCATTCGGCTTTTTACCTGTGGCTTTGTCTTCTGCGTCCAAGTAGCTGTAACCAACAGAGATATCCCACTGTTTGGTGATTTGGCCGCGAGCTTCTAGCTCAATGCCTTGGTGACGTACTTCAATTTTGTCGATGACATCGCCGTCTACGTTAGTTTGTGGCTGCTCTTGGTCGATCTGGAACAGTGCCGCATTCAACATTAATGCGTTATCCAGCAGGTACGCTTTCGCCCCCACTTCTTTTAGGTCTGTATGGAAGAATTCCGCCAACTTTGGATTGATGTAGATGCCTGCGTACGGCAACTGCCAAGAGCGCGCTAAACTGGCGTAAACGGAGGTGTCGTAATTGATGCGGTATACCAAACCAGCGCGATAGCTGACTTTGTCATCGTCCAATTTTTCCTTACCTGAACCCGCTTTTTGTTGTTCGAGATCCATCGAGTCGTAACGCACATTACCGATCACAGAAAGGTCGCCCCACGTGTACACATCTTGCACGTACACACCCGTGGTTGTGGTGGTATTGTCACGGAATGGTTTGAAGCCCGGATCGGGTGTTGGGCCCACAACTGGGTTGTAGATATTTTGCGGAGGAAGCGTTTTATCACTTGCCAACGTCAGGTCAATATCAATTTGGTTGAAATCCGCACCCAACATCAATTGATTGTCGTTGGTTTCCCAAATCAGCTCAGATTGCAAAGTGGTCGTAGTACGAGGGTCGTAGCCAAAGTTATTCACGGTTTGAGACACTTCATTACCCGTCACTTTGCCCTGACGCGTGCCTTTTTGCTCAAGTTCGATATGGTTGAACGCCGCTCGGTTGTTCCATACCCATTGATCGTTCAAACGCCATTCGTAGTCCACTGCAACGCGAAGACTGTCCGACTCCTGATAATCGTTCGTGCCACCAAAGTAAGTACTCACTGACAAATCAACTGGCTTGCCATTTTTTGATGGCACACCACGATATGGCACTAATTCTTGATGGGCGTATTCAACGTCAATATCAATCGTGTGACCGTCCGCTGGCAACACGCGAATGGTCGGCGCGATGAAGAAATCGTTCGAATCAACATGATCGACGTAAGAATCGGCCTGACGGTATTCCAAGTTAATACGTCCGTTGACCTTGTCAGAAAATGCCATTGAGCTGTCGACTTGACCAACATACTGGCTGTTGCTGCCCACACTGCCTTTTACGTGGGTGAAGTTATCGCCGTTAGCGCGCTTCGTCACCAAGTTGATGATGCCACCTGCCGAGCCACGGCCATACAGCGCGCCTGCCGGGCCTTTCACAATTTCAACGCGCTCAACGTTCGCCAAACTGCGGTAAGACTGCAACGTACCGTCGTCCCGCATGCCGTCACGGTACATATCATTGAGTGAATCAAAACCACGGATCATGAACTGATCGCGGCTGCCTTCACCCAAGGTGTTATTGACCCCAGCCACCCCATCTAACGCATCCACTAAGCGCACCGCGCCGCGATCTTGCATTTCTGTTTTGGTCACCACCGAGACCGCTTGCGGCACATCAAGCCACTCGACGTCCGTTTTGGTGCCCGATTGAGGCATATGTTCAGCGTAACCTTCGTACTGGTGTCCGTAGACTTGAATGGTTTCGGTTGCCGATGGGGTTGAGTTTGTCTCTTCTGAAGCCACTGCGCTTGGTACCACTAGTGAAGAACCAATCGCGACCGCCAAAGGGGTCAGGGTCAATAATTTATTCATTCCATAATTCCGTTTAGTTGTTATAAAGCCAACGGATAGAAATAAGAACAAATATTATTTACATTTGCAATATTAATTTTATGCTCTATATTTATTTACCCTAAAAACACAAGCAACAACAAAAAATCAAACACAATAACAATAAAGACCAAACCTTCTGCCCCGTAGCCTCGCGAGAGGCACATTGGAAGCCGACTGTGAGCAGACAGTATCAACGTTAGGAAATGTTAGAAAATTAGGAAAGCTCATGAAATCTACGATGATTATCGTAAGTCATGTCGTTAATGATGCAGTCACTCACGGCTTCGTGCCTGCAGCTAAAGCGATGGACCTCCACGTCGTTCTTATCACCGATCACAAGCTCAGCCATTTAGAGCTGGCAAGTCGTGATAGTCACTTTAATCCGGATGCCATTCTAGAGTGCGATGTCTTCAATCCCTTGGAGATCATCGAAACCATCACTGAGAATGAGTTAAAACCCGACGCTATTTTCAGCAATAGTGATCACTTACAAACTTCCACCGCCATCTGCGCACAATTTTTTGGTCTACCGGCCAAAGATTGGTCTGTCACGTTAAAGGCCAAAAACAAACACTTAACTCGACAAGTGTTGAATGAAAAAGCCCTACCCAACACACAAAGCTGTTTGCTGCACCGCCATTCGAATGTGGCATTAGGCATGGCCTTCCCTGTCGTAGCAAAACCCAAAGAAGGCGTGGCGAGTTTGGATGTGCAGCGCTGTGACTCCCAAAGCGAGCTCGACGCATACTGCGATGCGTTTTGGCAAAAACACCCAAACGCCGCCTTTCTGGTGGAGCAATTCCTTCAAGGGCCTTTGGTTACGCTCGAAACTCTGGGAGATGGTGAGCGCCTTATCGCCGTGGGCGGTTTTGATGTGTCGCTCTCTGAACCGCCTTACTTTATCGAAACAGCCGCAGACTGGAACGGACCAAACGGCATTGCTCACCGAGAAGCTTGTTTGGCTCAACTGAAAGCGTTCGGCGTTGGCTTTGGAGTTTGCCACAGCGAATTTATCATCACGGAAAACGGCCCAGTTCTGGTGGAAATCAACTATCGCAGCATTGGAGATGGTCGCGAATTCTTACTCAACAATCTCGCTCACTTCGGTTGGTTTAGCACAATTTTGGGTCTGCATTTGGGCCGAAGATTGGACGGCGATTACCAAATTCATGGCTCAGCACACGTGCACTATGTGGTTGCGGAACACAGTGGTGTTATTGATGGAGATTCGACCTCCTTCATCCAACACGATGGCGATGTCATCACCCAGCAACAGGTACTAAAAACCGCGGGAGAACTCTTCCAACAGAGTTATTCAAACAAGGATTATCTCGCCCGAATTTCGATTGTCTCGCCATCGGGGCGAAACCTCGACCAAGCACTGCAGAACGCGCTTAACAATTTCAATCTAGCTCCGACTCGCGAGGTGGCAGCATGAATCACAACGCTTTATACCTAACCCAACGATTGATCGATACTTGCCTGCGCGAAGACATGTTTGGCATTTTATCGAACGCCAAGTTCAGTAGCGCCGCACCAAAAGGGGTTATTGTTCCTCAACGCGAGCAAGTCTGGCTAACCTTTGATAATCCGGATTTCACGCTCTATTTACCTGTTGTGCCAACGTATTACATGCAGCATTGGTGTTACGGCCAAACCAATGGCCAAGCGCCGCAAGGTTGGTGGGTGGAGAAAAATGGCCAAGTCGAGCATCAGCAGCATTATCAAGAGTGGATTGCGCTACTAACGACATTGGCGCATGAGAGCTCTCACGAATTGTTGGCGGGATATCTTCAAGAACTGGAATGCGCAGAGAAACACAAAGCACTGTGTGACCAAGCGTTTCGTCACCACGCCGACCACATTTCTCAACCAATATCCGAGCTTGGTTCTTGGCATCAAAAACTGCTGCTAGCCGACCAGATCGCTTCTTACCTTGACCACCCGTACTATCCAACTGCGCGTGCGAAGTTTGGTCTGAGCGATGAAGACCTTGCTAAGTACGCGCCCGAGTTCGCACAAAGCTTTGCTCTGCATTGGATTGCGATTGAAAAATCACTGGTGACATTAACCAGCGAACAACCTGATTGCTGGCCGACGATGGAGCAAGTGGGGCTTCCTGCTGATTTTGCACTGAGCCACGTACTGTTCCCTGCGCATCCGCTCACCCTTCGCTCTTTAGAAGCCTTACCCGAAGGCATGATAGAAGCGCCGTTTACGTACCTAGACGTGACGCCAACGCTTTCCGTTCGTACTGTGGTAGTCAACGACGCGCCGCATATTCACATCAAAGTTCCGCTGATCATGCGATCGCTAGGCACGAAAAACATTCGTTTAATCAAGCCTTCAACAGTGTATGACGGCCACTGGTTTGAACGCCTACTCAGCCACCTTGAACAAACGGACGCCGACTTAAACAGTCGCTTGTTCCATTGCAGCGAAAAGCACGGTGGACACGTCGGCGAGGATAAAACCTTCGCGTACATCGTACGTGAGTACCCACTTACTCATTGCGAAGACAAAGCGTTAGTTCCGGTTGCAGCACTGGCAAGCCCAATGCCTGACGACCGCTTGTTCTTAGAACATTTGGCGGAGCAGTACTATCAACAAGATACGCTGGCGTGGTTCCAAGATTACGTCGACCTTCTTTGCCAAGTGCACCTCACCTTGTGGCTTCGTTATGGCATCGCATTGGAGTCCAACCAGCAAAACGCCATCGTTGCATTTGATCAACAGGGCAAAATGACGCTCGCGATGAAAGACAACGACGCGGCGCGAATTTGGCCTGAGCGCTTCCACTTTGCTACAGAGCATGCTGCCCAAAAACACGTCGCAGGAACAACTCCCGTGGATTGTGATGAACTGCTCGACCAACGCATCAAAGTCGACAATGAATTGGCGCTCGGTCAGATGTTTACCACCATCACATTACAACTGGATATTGCAGCGATTGTAGAAGCCATGGCAGCGAAGGGCATTGCCTCTTCAGCATCGCTTTACGCCATCGTGGCCAAAAGCATTGCTGAGCAACTCAACCGATTGGAAGGCGAAGGGTTAGAAACAAAACTGGCACGCGAGTTACTGCAAGAGGCACCTGATTTATACGCCAAGTACTTGTTGAGTTCTGGCAGTTTGCTCTCGAAAGAAGCCTCCGGCGCGAGTGACATCAATAAGTTCTATGGTTTGTCGGCTCCGAACTTCTTGCTGCTTTCTAGCGAAGAAGCGCAACGCGCCTACTTAGAAGCCATCAAAAAAAGCGTACGTTAAACGATTATGACCAAACTCATCTACAGTGTGTTGTTGTGCCACTTTATCGCTGCGTTTGCCGCGTTAGGTATGCCGCTATTTCTACCCGTCGTGTTGCCAACGTTAGGCGCAAGCATTGATGCAGACTGGGCAGGGGTATTGTTTATCCTACCTACGTTTTGTACTGCGTTGGCTGCGCGATTTTGGGGCAACTTTGCTGATCGCTACGGTCGCCGCCGCTCACTCTTGCGTGCACAACTTGGCCTTGCAGCAGGGTTTGCACTGTGCGGCTTGGCAGACAACCTCGCCATGTTTGTGTTTGGTCTTATTGTTCAAGGAACCTTTGGCGGCACCATGGCCGCCTCAAACAGCTACTTATCTAGCCAAATTAAAGAAGCCAAAACACTCGGCAAGTCACTCAATAAAACCCAACTATCTGCTCGCTTGGCGCTGATCGTTGCGCCCATTGGGCTCGGCTGGAGCTTGTCCGAAACCAACCCGCTCAACGCGTACCTGTGGTTATGCGTTTTGCCTTTAATTGCGATGGGCATCACGCTAACACTGCCAGCGGATAAACCCGCCGAACAAAACCTCGAAAAGCCAAACTCAGAATCTCAGCAAGAACAACCTGTTGCAAAGAAAAATGCAATGCATGCCATTCGTTGGATCTTCTTTGCTCAGTTCGGGTTTGCGTTTTCTATGGTGGTGACCTTTCCTTATTTCTCGCCGTTTGTGCAGCAATATGGCATCACTAACCACGCATGGATCGGTTTTTTGTACGCACTGCCGCATGGCGTCTATCTGTTGCTGGCAGGCAAAATCCACGTGTTGTCAGATGGGCTGAATCGCCATCAACCGCTGCGCACGTTGTGGCTCGGGTTTGCATTGCTTGCCGTGAGCTCTGCCTTGCATTTGATTGCGTCCGAAATCGCACTCATTGCTGCGAGAATTATCTTCGGCATCGCGATGGTGTGTTGCTATCACGGATTGCATCAGCATCTTGCGAGCAATCTGGATCGCAAACTCAGTGGCAAAGTATTTTCTCGCTTTGATGCCATGTCCAAATGGGGTGGCGTGGCGGCGGGATTTTGCGCTTCTTTCATTTCTAGCTTGGGGCTACTTGAGGTTCCTTTCCTACTTTCTGCGATAGTCAGCGTAATCACCTTGATCGCGCTGGTTCTCCATTCAAAATTTGGAAATCAACATGTTACAAACTCAATCCTCTCAGACTAGCGAGTTGCGCGCGCATGATGTGCAGCTCAATCGTGAGAAAGCCCAACTCAACACGATAATGGGTGTTCTTAATTGTTACTTACGGGAATTTGCGCTACCGAATCAACAAGTGGAATGGCACTACCAATCGACATCGCTACCCCAAACGTTAAAACGCAACTATTCCGCCAAGCAGCGGGTAGCCGTTCATCTTTCTCAACAAAATGGCGTGCTGGTTTTGCCGATTCACTACGCGAGTAAACTGGGCAAAATCAAATTGGCAGAACTGCCTTGGGCGAAAATGCCGGGATCTGGTTGGGCGAAATTGGATGCCACGCAAACTCTTACGCTTTTGCTTAACTATCTCAAGCAGGTGTTGGCGATCCCATTTAACCATGAGCTGATCGAACAACTGGAAAATAGCGTGCTGGTTACCGAGCAGTTTCTCAACGTCGCACCCAAATCGCATCACAACGAATTTATCGCTTCGGAACAGTCTCTGATTTGGGGGCACACTTTCCATCCGACCCCGAAAAGTCGTTCGGGCGTCACCATGGATGATCTCTTGGCGTTTTCTCCAGAAGTCGGCGCGCAAGTGCCGTTGTACTGGTTTGAAGTGGATACGTCCTTACTTGATGTGCTGAGTTCCGACGGAGAAGCTAACCCTGCGCAGCACATGCTACAACAGCTCGCGCCACAACACGCCACCAGCAATGGGAAGACCCTCTACCCTTGCCATCCTTGGGAAAGCTACACCATTTTGAGCAACCCAAGCGTGAAGCGTGCCATTGAGCAAGGCAAGATCACACCACTGGGTTTAGGTGGTGAAAAGATGCAGCCGACCTCTTCAGTTCGTACCCTCTACCACCCAGACATGGATTGGTTTGCGAAATTCTCCATCAACGTACGATTAACCAATTGCGTGCGCAAAAACGCGTGGTACGAACTCGACAGCGCCGTGCAGCTCACGTCGATTCTCAAACCAATTCGAGAAAACGAACAGCTGCACAACCCCGTATTTAAAGTGATGACGGAGCCTTACGCCACCACGTTGAATCTAGAAAGTGTCGCTGAGCGCAATTGGGATGACAACACCAAAGCACGCGAATCGTTTGGGATTTTATATCGCGAAAATTTCTCGCTGAGCGAAGTCGATATCTTAAAACCAACCCTCGCTGGCGCTCTGTTTGCTTACGACAAAAACGGCAACAGTTGCATTGCTCAACGCCTTAAAAACAAAGCGCGTACTACGCAAAATCGCTATTCCGATATCGCGACACTGTGGTTTGAACGCTATTTGCATTGCCTAATTCCGGGCGTGTTTAATTACTACTTCAAACACGGGGTGGCGTTTGAGCCGCATTTGCAAAACACCTTGATTGGCTTTGAGCAAGAGATGCCGTGTTGTGTTTGGATTCGTGATTTGGAAGGCACTAAATTACTGCCAGAGTTCTGGCCAGCAGAAACATTAACTGACTTGTCTGAACGCGCGCGACAATCGGTTTACTACAGTCGCGAACAAGGCTGGAATCGCATCGGATACTGCACCTTTATCAACAACATCAGCGAAGCGATTTTCTTCATCTCAGAAGGTGATGAGCCACTAGAGCAAACGCTGTGGAATGCGGTGCAAAGTGCCATTGTGCGTTGGCAATCAGTGAATGGAAAACAGCCGGAACTAGAAGCGTTGCTGAATGGCGGTCACTTCCCAAGCAAAAATAATTTCACCACGCGTTTGATGCAAAAAGCCGATAAGGAGTCGGGCTATACCCAAGTCGCCGCGCCTTGGCAGCAACACGAAAAAGGAGCGCAACATGTCTAATTCACTCTCCCTACCGACACGCGTTAGCCAGCAAGTTCACACGCTCGCACAGCAGCAAAATCAACCCTTGTGCGCGTACGTGTATGACCTAAAAGCCTTAGGAGAACACATCAAACAACTGCGTCACGTTTTGCCGAAAAATGTCGAGCTATTTTACGCAGCCAAAGCCAATCCATCAGGCCCTATTCTCAAAACGCTCGCGCCGTATGTCGATGGTTTTGAAGCGGCATCTGGCGGGGAGTTGACACACCTCCACCAGCAACAACTCGATAAGCCATTGATCTTCGGTGGCCCAGGAAAAATGCCAAGTGAATTGCAACAAGCGATTGAGCTGGATGTTGATGCAATTCATGTCGAAAGCCTCACCGAGCTAAAGCGCATTGGAGCAATAACCGAGCGCCTCAACCGCCCTGCTTCGATCTTTTTGCGTATGAACATTGATATTGGCGACATCACGCTCAGCAAGTTGGCGATGGGCGGCAAGCCGACTCCTTTTGGTTTGGACGAGTCCGAACTGAGTAATGCTTTGATGTTGCTGCGCGATTTCCCGCAAGTGTCACTGAAAGGTTTCCATTTTCACTTGATGTCGCATCAGCTCGATGTTGAACGTCACTTAGCGTTAATGCAGCGCTATTTCCAAGTCGTGAAGGCGTGGCAGCAGGAGTTCGAACTCGGTGAGCTGATGATCAACTTGGGTGGAGGCATGGGGATTAACTACCAAAACCCTGAGCAACACTTTCCGTGGATGGAGTTTTGCGACAAGTTGGAATTCCTCATCGCCAAAGAGCAAGTGCAAGACTGGACACTGCGTTTTGAATGCGGACGTTTCATCACGGCGGCATGCGGTTATTACGTAATGGAAGTGCTGGATATTAAGCAAAATCTTGGCGAAAACTTTGTCATCGCGCGCGGAGGAACCCACCATTTTCGCACGCCAGCAGCGCAGAGCCATGATCATCCATTCGTCATCCTGAAAAGCGAGCAACACCATGAAATTTCTCATCCAATTCAGCATGCACAAGCAACTTTTGTCGGCCAGCTTTGTACGCCCAAAGATGTGCTGGCACGCAATCAACACGTCGCCCACGTCGATATTGGTGATTATGTTGTGTTTACCTTAGCGGGCGCCTATGCGTGGAACATCTCCCATCAAAACTTCTTGATGCATGAACCGCCGATCTTCCACTATTTCTAAACGGCATACTTCGCTTTACTCAAGCCCCAATCATTGGGGCTTTTTTATTCCACTCGGCACAAATTCATTGCCATTAACCGCTTTTCGAAATCGCAATAATGCGTTTTATCAGCTCGTCGGGTTCCATCTTGGGATTGCGGTAAAAACGGAAGATTTCCGAGTTTATCGCTTGCTGAGCAACCGGATTGACCGCCATCGAATCAATCATACTCGGCACAGCGAGGTTGTGTTTAACGCCGTAGTGAAAGTCTTGATATGACTGGACCTGACACGGATTAAAATCGCTGATGTCGATATCGGTACGTACCGGAATCGAGCCTTTTACCTTATTGAACTTAGCTTGAAACTCGACGTCTGCCAGTGCGCTTGCGGTTTGCTGAGCCGCCTCGGCAGAAAACGATTTGCTCGACATAAACACCAAACTGTCCATGTTGTAGAGGAATACACCATCGCTGTCCGGCGTTGGGTAACAGCCGATCTCTTGCGGAACTGAGACTTGATTGGCGAGCAGCTCACCCAAAATCCAATCTCCACCGATTTGAAACAGCGCATGACCGTCGGCTAGCGCTTGGGTCGCCGTATCCCACTTACTGTCAGGTAATTGGTTGTCGATCAACAAACTCAGGCGGCGAAATTGCTTCAACGCTTGGCGCAGTGTATCGCTGTCGATGCTGTCTCGCTCAAGTTTAACCATCGCATTGGTGTAGAACTCAACGCCGCCAGTGGAGATCACTAAGTTCTCGAAAAGTTGGGCGACTTGCCACGGCTGCTCACCGACCGCGATCGGTACAATGCCATTTTGCTTCGCAAGCTCCATGGCAGCGAACATCTCTTGCCAGTTTTTCGGCGCTGACAGATTCAGTTGTTTAAGCAGTTTGTGGTTGACCCACAACCAGTTCAAACGGTGCAGCGTAAGTGGCAGGGCGATGTAGCCGTTTTGTGTTTTGTTGATTTCGATAGACAGTGGGTAGAGCACCTCGTCCCAGCGCTGCTCATCGGCAACCGCGTTGACGTTGTGCAAAATACCGATGGCATCCCACGCTTTAATACTTGGCCCTTCGATTTGCGCGAAGCTCGGTGGATTGCCCGCCAGCGCGCGAGCTTGCAGTACCGTCATCGCGCTGTCACCACCACCGCCTAACACCGGGCTTTGCAGCAGCTCAATATCGTGCCGTTTTAGCTGAGCTTTAAGTGTTTGCAGCGCTTGCTGCTCGCCGTCAGAAGTCCACCAATGTAAAAACTCTACCCCTTGTGGCGACTCAGCGTGAGCGACGCAAGGGGCGAGCAACAGTGGGAACAAGAATGCCAGTTTGTTCATAGTCAGTCTCTCGGGAAAGTCAGTGTAGCGCAGAGGCCGCCAAACTGAGAATGGCTCAGCAACAAGTTGCCGCCATGAGCCTTTGCAATACTCTGTGAAATGGTTAACCCCAGCCCACTGCCTTCTTTATCGTTGCTAGCGCGGAAGTATGGCTGGCAGAGCTTTTCAAGTAATAAATCGTCAACGCCGTCACCGTGATCTTCAATTTCAATCTGGATGAACTCTGGGCTTTCACTCAGCGTAATGTCCGCTTGATGGCCGTATTTGAGAGCGTTATCGACCAGATTCTGAATGCAGCGCTTAATCGCTAACGGTTTGCCGGCAAAGTGGGTGCGGATTTCACCGTGGATGCGAATCGTGTCCGGCGCATCGGCGATATTGGCGGAAATGTGCTGAATCAGTTGGGTGAAATTGATCGGCTCGATTTCCTCGTGGATATCGGTCTCTTTAATGCATTGCAATGCGCCTTTGACCATCAAATCTAGGTCGTTACTCAGGCGGATAAAGCGTTCTCGGTCGGCGTCGTCATCCAGCATTTCCGCCCGTAGTTTTAGGCAAGCAATCGGCGTTTTCAGATCGTGTGAAATGGCACTGAACAGCATCTCGCGGTCTTTAATGTGGCTGTCGATGCGTCGATTCATTTTGTTAAACGCACGGACCGCCGCTTTCAGTTCGTTACTGCCGCGCTCAGAGACTTCGGGCACGTCTAATCGGCTCGACATCAGGGTTGCGGCTTTTGCCAGCTCTCGAATGGGTTGAATTTCTTTACGAACGATAAACCAGGTACACAGCAACAGCATTAGCGCGGACAGTAATAGCGTGAGCCATTGGCGCAGCTCAAAATAGTTAGTCTCTAGGTTGATGTAAGGCGCGGGTAGCACCGCCGCGAGATAAAACCATTCGTTCCGTGCGACTTCGACCTGCATCACCAGAATAGGCGGATTGAGGTCACCAAACGAAAGCGAATAATGCGCCCACAATAGCGGCAGTTCGTCGATAGGTAGCTCGTTGTTGAACACTTTGAGTTTGTCGCGCTGGGTGAACTCCACCTCGATATTAGGAATGCCGCTCAACTCACTTTCTAATACCTCGCGAACTTGGTTGATGACCAACGTTTTGCGTTCGCTCTCCGGCAGCGGGTCGACGTTAATCTGGTGATTGTTGAGTGAGACGAAAAAGCGCGTACCACCCATGTTGCGTAGTTGATTGAGCACCAAGTGGCGATATTCCGAAGGGAGGGTTTGAAAGAAGGCGATGGTAGAAGAAGCACTCAGTGCTAAGCTTTTGACTGTGGTGGTCAGGCCTTCTTTATCGCGTTCGCTGGCGTGTTGATACCAGATAATTCCGGATAATACCTGCGCCAGAATGATCACCAGCAACAGGAATACACTGGTACGAACGACCAGTGATCCCGTCCAGCGTTTAATTCTCATAATGCACGTCCGTGGTCAGCATGTAGCCTTTGTTGCGCACCGTTAAGATCAGCGAACGGTCTTTATCTTCAAGGTGATGACGCAAGCGGCTGATCTGCACGTCAATACCGCGTTCAAACGGGTCAGCATCGCGTCCCCAGATCTCGCGCGCAATGTCATCGCGAGACAATATTGATTGCGCGTGGTTGACGAACAAACCGAGCAGTGACAAATCCGCGCCACTCAGTTGTTTGACCTCGCGGCTAGCAACGTGGGTCAGTTGCCGGGTTACGGTATCTAACAACCAGTCGTCAAAACGCACTTTACGCGTCAGTTTGCTATTGGCGGTCGTTTGGCTGCGTCTCAGAATCGTTTTGATGCGCGCGAGCAGTTCACGCGGGCTGAATGATTTGGTGATGTAGTCGTCAGCGCCCATTTCTAGCCCTGCGACTCGGTCGGCTTCTTCAGTGACGGCGGTCAGCATGATGATCGGGATATCGGAGTTTTTGCGCAGTTTCTGGCACAGGGTAAAGCCGTCTTCACCGGGCATCATAATATCGAGGATGATTAAATCAGGATGGTGATCGTTGAGCAGTTGCCACATCGCGCCGCCGTTTTCCGCGCAAAGCACTTCAAACCCAGCGCGACCAAGGTAATCCGACAACGCTTCGCGAAGGTCGAGGTTGTCATCGACGACCAGTATCTGCTTGTTTTCCATCCTACCTTCCCTGTGTCCGTCCCTGAGTTTGGCGCTGGCCAATATGATGCATTCTTAAACGCACATTCACAATCGAGCCGATTACAATTTTCACTTCTCGGTGTAAGAGATTTGTAAGCGGCCACTTACAAACTGATTGCCTTTTGTAACCTTAGGCGCCGCCTTGCTCGCTATGATCATCCTGACCTTACGTGAAACAACATGACCTGAAGGAATCAGGTCCGACAACACTGGCATTCGTCAGGAGGAAACCATGTTTGCAAGTATATTTGGACAACTACAAAAAATAGGGCGGTCGTTGATGCTGCCTGTGGCGGTGTTACCGGTGGCTGGCTTGATGCTGGGTATTGGTAACGCGGGTTTTGCGTTTATTCCAGACGCGGTCAACAAAGTGATGCTCGCCGCCGGTGAGGGCGTGTTCGGCAACATGCAGTTGATGTTTGCGGTCGGTGTAGCGCTCGGGTTATCAAAAGGCAATGACGGTGCGGCTGCGCTCGCAGGCTTAGTTGGCCTAATTATTATGAACGCATCGCTCGGTATTGTGACTGGCCTGCGCGGCTTAGAAACTGACGCCACCATCATGGGCGTTGAGACGCTGCAAACCGGGGTGTTTGGCGGCATCTTTATCGGTGCGGTCGCGGCAATCATGTACAACCGCTTCTACAACATCAAACTGCCGGAATATTTGGGCTTCTTCGCGGGTAAGCGATTTGTGCCCATTGTCACCGGTTTATCGGCGATCGTCGTTGGTGCGATTCTCGCGTTTGCATGGCCACCTGTCGGACAACTTCTTGATGCATTCTCTCATTGGGCAGCGTACCAAAACCCTGTACTCGCGTGGGCGGTTTACGGCGCGGGCGAACGTTCATTACTCCCGGTTGGTTTGCACCACATCTGGAATGCGCCGTTCTTCTTTGAAGTCGGCAGCTATGTAGACCCAGAAACCGGCAAAGAGTTTACCGGTGAGCTCACTCGCTTCTTCGCGGGCGATAAAACCGCAGGTTATCTGTCTGGTGGCTTTATGTACTCCATGTGGGCACTACCAGCAGCGGCACTGGCGATTTACCACTGCGCGTCTCCTGAGCGTAAGAAAATCGTCGGCGGTTTGATGATGTCTGCGGCGTTGACCTCTTGGTTGACTGGTATCACAGAGCCAATCGAATTTACCTTCCTATTCGTCGCGCCAGTGCTGTACGTGATCCATATTTTCCTCACCGGTATTGCGTTTGCGATCACCGCGTTTTTGGAAATCAAACACAGTACGGACTTTGCGCACGGCGCGATCCAGTTCTTCCTTTACTACCCAATGTCGACCAACGCGTGGATGTTCATCATCATCGGTCCAATCTGGGCGACGCTGTACTACGGTTTGTTCCGCTTTCTAATTGTGAAGTTGGATCTAAAAACGCCGGGCCGTGAAACCGACATTGCAGAAGTGAAGATCGCCGGACAACCTGATGAAATTGCGGTGGATGTAGTCGCTGCATTGGGCGGCAAAGCCAATATCAAGTCAGTCGATGCGTGTATCACCCGTCTACGTGTCTCGGTGAAAGACATTGCCAACGTTGATGTTGCTAAGCTAAAAGCACTCGGCGCGCGAGATGTGTTAGTGATTGGCGACAGTTTACAAGCGATTTTCGGTACGCAGTCTGACTCAATTAAGTCAGAAGTGCACAGCGTACTCGCCACCTCCTGATCTTACCTCCCCCAATCTAGGTAAGATTTGCCAACCTCCCAGCGAGGTTGGCTTTTTCGTTTTCGGAGTAAAAAAAGCGAAGCCAATAACCAGCCCTACTTCGCCGCCGCGTTGGTTAAATTGCCCAGCACGCCGCTGATTTTGTTCAATACCTCGTCGCAGCCTTCAATATGATGGCGCTGTTTTAAATACATCGGATCGTTGTAAGCTAACCACGTTTTGCCTTCAGCATCTTCATACACCAACACTTTTTGGGGTAAATCGAGCGCCACTTCCTGCGCACAGATCATCAGTGGCGTGCCTACTTTAGGGTTTCCAAACACGATAACTTCGGTTGGTCGCAACGTCATATCGACTTTCGTGGCATTCTCTTGATGGTTAATGCGCGCAAAGACGTTCAACCCTTTTTCTTGCGCGATAGCGACAAATTTATCCGCCGTATCTTTTGCTGAATGCGTGCTCGCAACGGTTACCACGCCCTCACCAGCCAACGCACTCAATGACGTCAACGCCACGACCAACCCGATGATTACTTTTTTCATTTGTCGTCCCTTCCTCTCTATCTGAGTCGAAAACTGTAAATATAGAAAAACCAAGTGTAGGAAAACTATAGAAGTCAGATTCCGCTATCGCGAATTGCACTCTACCCACTCAAGAGTCGACCGTGTAACACGGATTAATTGATTCAGATTAATAAAGCATTAACTAGCCGAGCATCAAAAGCGTGAAATACGTAACATTTGCAGCCTATTTTAGTAAGAAAGAGAAAAGTAGTGACACGCGAGCAATTTGAGTTATTAGCACCCGGTGGTGATTTAGATTCCATCAAAGCCGCCATTGCCGCTGGCGCCGATGCAATTTACTGTGGACTCGACCGCTTCAATGCTCGTAACCGAGCGACCAACCTCACCTTAGATAACTTAAATGGCGTGTTAACGTTAGCCCATCAGCACAGCTGTAAGATTTTCCTAACGTTGAATGTGCTGATTTTAGAAAGTGAAATTCCGGCGATTGTTCGCTTACTCAGCCAACTGAACACCACCAGAATCGATGGCGTGATCGTGCAAGATCTCGGTCTGGCCTACATTCTCAAACATCACTTTCCCGATTTGGATGTGCACGCTTCAACACAACTGAACACGCATAACGAAGGCCAGATCCTCTTTCTCAACCAGCTCACCGCAAGCCGAGTAAATCTATCTCGCGAACTTAACATCAATGAGATCAAACATCTGGCGCAATTTGGTCGCGAGCACAACGTAATGATGGAAGTGTTTGTCCACGGCTCATACTGCATCGGATTCTCCGGAATTTGCTATATCAGTTCCGCTCGCAATGGTGCATCAGGTAACCGTGGACGCTGCAGTCAACCTTGTCGCGAACAGTACGAAACGACCAAAACGGGCAACAACTACCCACTCAATATGAAAGACAACTCCGCCTTTGGGGACTTGAAAGCGCTTGCCGATGCTGGCGTGTATTCATTAAAAGTGGAAGGACGAATCAAGAAATCGCACTACGTCTATACCGTGGTCGATAATTGGCGTCAGCAAATCGATCGCTTGTGCGAGGGTTTGGAACTCTCTGAAGACACCACCGAGTTATACACGGTGTTCAACCGCGATTTCTCCAACGCATTTTTGCAAGGTGATTTCGGCAAGGCGATGTACATCGACAACCCGCGCGACCACGCTGTAAAGCATTTTTCGAAGGTTTATCAATGCCAGTCTGCTGATGATGTGCAAGCGGTGAAAAAGAAACTCTACGACGACAAAACCGCGATCATTGAGAAAGTGACAGAGCAAACTAAGTCGTTCGATGTCACTTCGACGCAAGTATCCGGCAGCAGCTTGAAAGGGTCGATTGATGTGCCAACTCTGCCAGCGTTACCTCAACCAGACCCTCTCCAAGGTGCGCCAAAATTATCGGTTCTGATCTCGTCAGCACAAGAAGCCATGCTGTGCGAATACCGCGACATTGATGTTTACTATCAGTTGCCAATGGGATTGTCTGGTGAACTGAGCGCGATGATTGAATTGTTCCAAGCCAACCCAATGCTCAAACCTTGGTTCCCTGCCATTTTGATTGGCGAAGACTACCAAGCCGCGCGCGTATTTTTGGAAACCATCCAACCTGAATTGTTGATCACCAACAACTCAGGCGTCGGCATGATCGCAAAAGAGCTCGGCTTAGGCTGGGTGGCAGGCCCGCAAATGAACACGGTGAACTCATACGCGTTTAAATGTCTTCAAGACGAGTTCGCGGCAAGTGGCGCGTTTGTTTCTAACGAGCTGAATATGAAGCAGATGCGTCACATAAAGCGTCCGAAAAACATGCGCAGCTTCTACAGCATTTATCATCCAAATACCCTACTCACGAGCCGCCAATGTTTGTTCCAACAAACCGAAGGATGCCGTAAGGTGAAGGTCAACAAAGGTTGTTTGAAACGCTGTGATAAACGCACGTCTATCATCAACTTAAAAGACAATCCTTACGTGGTGCAAAAACAGAAAGGCAGCCACAATTCAATCTACAGCGAGCACAACGTCTTAAACCTGCAAGTGCTGCACGATCTGCCGCAATTGTTTACCGATGTGTTGATCGATCTGCGTGATATCCAGACCGAAACGAAAGTCTCAGCAAGCAAACCTGAGTTGATTGACGCGTTCTTAGCTCTACTTGAAGATCACAGTGAACAAGCCGTCCAAACGCTGAATGCCATGATTCAACCAACAGCCAACGCGCAGTATTTGAAGGGGTTGTAGGGTTTGATTCGAGAGCTAAACCCAAAACAGCCATGAAATCATGGCTGTTTTGGGCTTGTGTTCACTTGGAAGTGATACCAAGTAGAAAGAGCATTATGCGCGGCTGGTTTGTTTGTAGCGGTCAAAAATAACAGCAGCAAGTAATATTGCACCGCGTACGACGTATTGCGCGAATGGTGACATGTTGAGAAGGTTCATTGCATTTTCGACTGTACCCAAAATCAGCACGCCAGCAATCACGTAAGAGACTTTACCGATACCACCTTTTAGCGACACACCACCAAGGACACAGGCAGAGATAACCACCAATTCAAAGCCCACAGACGTCATAGGCTGACCA
The DNA here is from genome assembly GCF_900460535.1 of Vibrio parahaemolyticus. NCBI lineage: Bacteria > Pseudomonadati > Pseudomonadota > Gammaproteobacteria > Vibrionales > Vibrionaceae > Vibrio > Vibrio parahaemolyticus. The sequence continues at coordinate 660,660 of NZ_UHIL01000002.1, forward strand.
CTGGTCATACGCGCCGCCAAAATAACCCCCGCCAATGCCGAGATAAAACCAGACACGGTAAAGATAATCATCTTAGTTTTCACGACATTCACACCCGCTAAGCGAGCCGCTTCTTCGTTGCCCCCAATCGCGAGCGTGTTACGACCATAAACGGTGCGATTCAGCAAGAAAGCAAAGACTCCAAAGGTAATGATCGTCAACCAAATAGGCGTTGGAATACCAATAAATGATGAGTTACCCAGTGCAAAGAAGCTCTCTTCCGTGATGCCCACCGCTTTACCATCTGAGATGATGTAGCCCAAGCCTCGTGCTATCTGCATGGTCGCCAAAGTGGTGATCAGTGCGTTGATTTGCAACTTAGCAATGACAAAACCGTTTAACAGACCAAAAGCAACGCCAGAAAGTAGACCTGCGCCCACACCAAGTACCACGCTGCTGGTTGCGTTAATTGCGACGGCGGTAACCACACCAGAGCAAGCAATGATGGACGCGACCGACAAATCCAGATCACCACACGCCAAGCAAAACAGCATGGCACACGCCACCATGCCACTCATAGAGATCGCCAAACCCAGACCTTTCATATTGATGAACGTCGCGAAGTAAGGGACAAAGAAAGCACACAATAAAAACAGACCAGCGAACACCATCAGCATGCCGAATCGGTCCCAAATCCCAGCAAAATTCCATGAACGCTTCGCGTCCTGTTGTTCTAGTATTTTCGTAGAGCTTGTTACAGACATAGGATATTCCTTTATTATGCAGCAGCTTGGTTGTTGCCCAACATGGCTAAACTCAAAGCAGTTTGTTCTTTAAACTCATGGCGCTGTAGTTCACCTGTTACCGCACCTTCTTTCATCACCATTACGCGATCGGATATACCAAGAACTTCTGGCAAATCACTCGACACCACCAGCACAGTGACACCGCGCTCAGCAAGATTGAAAATCAGTTCGTAGATCTCTGATTTCGCACCAACGTCAATACCTCGTGTTGGCTCGTCCAACAAAATCACACTCATATCGGTGGAGAGCCAGCGACCTAAAATCACTTTTTGTTGGTTACCACCAGACAACTGCCCTATAGCCTGTTGTAGTGAGGCGGTTTTAACGTTCAAAGCCTTACGTTGCTGCTCTGCGTTGTCTCTTTCCCATTTGAAATCGATCAAACCGCCCAATTTCAAATTCCATGGACGAGCACTGATGTTGGTGTTCTCTTCCACCGAGAGAATAGGAACGATAGCGTCCGCTTTACGGTCTTCTGGGCATAACGTAATGCCTGCGCGAATCGCATCTTGTGGACTTCTGACGCTGATGGGCTGCCCATGAATGTAAATTTGTCCGGCTTGCGCTTTTTCCGCGCCGAAAATGAGACGGGTTAGTTCTGTTCTCCCTGCCCCAACTAAACCAAACAGACCCAGAATTTCACCTTGACGAATATCGAGTGAGACTGGTTGGGTTAACCCTTTGCCTTCAAGGTTTTCAATGCGTAGGCCACTTTCGCCGAGAGAACGCGAACGGTAGTTGTAGATATCGTTGATTTCACGACCGACCATCAGCTCAACCAATTTTTCATGGGTTAAGTCGGTCATGTCGTCAAATGTTTGTACATGTGTCCCATCTTTGAAGATGGTAATGGCATCGCACAAATCGAAGATCTCTTCCATACGATGGGAAACGTACAAAATGATTTTTCCGTCATCGCGCAATTCGCGAATAACTTTGAATAAGTTTTGAATCTCGCGTTGAGACAAACTGCTGGTTGGTTCATCAAACGCGATAATCTGAGCATTGCGGCTTAGTGCTTTGGCAATTTCCACCATTTGCCACTGGCCGATAGAAAACTCTTTAAGTGGGCGAGAAGGATCAAAATCCTCCCCCAAACGTTTTAGCTGTTCTCGCGCTCGAGCGTTCAATGTTTCCACATCTACACTGCCACCTTTTGTTGGCAACTGACCTAGGTAGATGTTTTCTGCCACACTAAGCTCAGGTACCAAGTTCAGCTCTTGGTAAATAATGGCGATACCTTGCTCAAGCGCATCAGTCGCTGAGTTGAACACCAAAGCTTTACCATCGACGACCAACTCGCCTTCAGTAGGTTGGTGTAAGCCACTGAGAGTTTTAAGCAACGTTGATTTACCTGCACCGTTTTCACCCATTAGCGCATGAATACTGCCTTTGTTGGCGCGAAAACTAATGTTGCTCAATGCCTTAACTCCTGGGAAATGCTTCGATATGTTGCAAAACTCAAGGTAAGAAGGGGAATTTATCATGATCATTCTCTCCGTTTCCCGAAAGAGCGGCGGTCATTGCACCGCCGCAAATAGGCTTAAAGACCTTTTTTCTGTAGCTCTTCACGGAAGTTGTCGCGAGTGATCAGCACAACATCGGTGACTTCCACAAACTTCTCTGGCTGCACATCTTCTTTCACCCATTTGTAAAGTGATTCGATGCTCTTAAAGCCGTGCACGTCAGGGCTTGGCAATAGTGAGCCAAAGAAACCCGTAGCGTTTGACTTCGCCAACTCATTCACGGCATCGACACCATTAATACCAATACCAATCACGTTTTCAGCGGCAAAACCTTGGCCTTCAGTCGCGCGTACACCACCTAAAACCGTGTTGTCGTTCATACCAACAATCAGCCATTGCTTAACCTTTGGATATTGAACCAACAGTGAGTTAGCGGCATCTAACGCACCTGGGATGTCATTCGTTTTGGTCGGAACACGGTAGATTTGAGATTTAGGAAAGCCAGCATCTTCAAGTGCTTTTACAGAACCATCCACACGGCGACGAGCGGTATCTAGTTCGTCAGCAGTAATGGCCATAACACCTGTTGTAGCGGCATCCCATCCACGATTCGTCATCTCCTTAAACAGCTCTGAGCCCTGACGGTAACCAATTTCACTCGCTGCCATCATCACTAAAGGCACCTCTTTCATCGGTTCGCCTTTCGCGTTTAGAAACTGATCATCAACGGTAATGACTTTCAAATCATAGCTTTTCGCTTTGGCCATAATCGCAGGACCAAGCTTTGGATCTGGCGTACAAATGACAAAACCTTTCGCCCCGCTGGCAGCAAGCGTATCAATGGCATTCAGCGTTTTTTCACCATCAGGCACGGCCATCTTGACCAATTCAAAATCGTATTGCTTCGCTGCTTTTTCCGCAAAAGACCACTCGGTTTGAAACCAAGGCTCTTCCGGCTGCTTTACGAGGTAACCAAGTCTGACGTTATCGTCATTGGAGCCAAAAAAAGCGTTAGCAGAGGCACTGAGCATTGTCATGCCAGATAGGGCAGCGATTGTGAGTAGTTTTTTTAATTTCATTGTTATCCATCCACTGGTAGAGGTGAGTGTTCGCTGTACATATTTGTGCATCCTTGACCATTTGTTAGTGATAAAAATCACAGCGGAAAAATGTAGCAATTTTGTCCATTCATTTAGCTACAGAGGCTATGAAGCAGCTCTCAATTGTGCGACTAGCAACTTTCAAATATCGCTCAAACCCCAACGCAAACGTTAATCATGGTCGAAAACACTTAATTTTTGAGCAATATATAAAGGTGTTAAAAAGGACACAAAAAACACCCAGTGACGTTTTTGTCCATAAACTTAGCAACCCTATTTATGGGATAACCCACCTGCTCTGGCTATAACAACAAGTAGATTTAGTTTGCTGACCAAAAGTTGGAGTTGTCATGGACACAATAAATACACATCAGCAGCATGTAATTGGTTTGGACTTCGGATCGGACTCCGTACGTGCGCTTATTGTTAATGCCAAAACAGGACAGGAAGTTTCCTCGTCTGTGGTGTACTACTCACGATGGATGAAGGGGCTCTATTGCCAACCTGCGCAATCGCAATTCAGACATCACCCGCAAGATTATTTAGATGCAATGACCAGCGCGATCCAAGAGGTACTGGCAACAGTGCCACAGACTCTGGCCGATTCTGTTGTCGGCATAGGCGTCGACACAACAGGCTCAACCCCAGCTCCAATAGATGAAAACGGCACTGTTTTAGCGCTGCTTCCTGAGTTTGAGCACAACCCAAATGCAATGTTCGTCCTCTGGAAAGATCACACATCCGTAGCCAAAGCAGATCGAATTAATGAACTCGCCCATTCGGGAAAATTCACCGATTACACGCGTTACGTCGGCGGTGTGTACTCTTCAGAATGGTTTTGGGCAAAAGCGGCTTGGGTCAGCGAACAAGATGAACAAGTTGCAAAACGTGCTTTCAGCTGGGTCGAGCTGTGCGATTGGATCCCAGCAATTTTGGCTGATACTCAACATCCACAAAAATTGCGTCGTGGCATCTGCGCTGCTGGACACAAAGCGATGTGGCATGAAAGCTGGGGCGGACTACCTGAACAAGCGTTTTTAAGCGCAATTTCACCGACGTTAGACGGTATTCGCGACCGTATGTTCACAGAAGTCTTTACCTCCGATCAGGCGGCCGGGTACCTATCAAAAGCATGGGCAATAAAATTAGGCTTACCAGAAGGCATCGCGATTGCAATCGGCGAGTTTGATTGCCACATGGGTGCCGTTGGTGCCGGTGCTGGTGCCAACGATTTAGTTAAAGTCATTGGCACTTCTACCTGTGACATTTTGATGGTTGAATCACAAAACGTCGGTGACCGCACTATTCATGGTATTTGTGGTCAAGTCGAAGGCAGTGCCATGCCCGAGTTGCTAGCACTTGAAGCCGGACAGTCCGCTTTTGGCGACATGTATGCCTGGTTCAAAAACGTCTTAATGTGGCCACTACAGGCTTATGCCGAACACAATCCAGACTTTGCCTTAACTGCCGAAGAAATTGCTTCAGAACTTTTGCCGATGCTATCGCAAGCTGCCGAGCAGCAAGGTATCGACCAATATACTCCGGTTGCAATGGATTGGCTCAATGGCCGCCGAACCCCTTACGCAAACCAGCGTCTTAAAGGTGCCATTTGTGACTTAAACCTTGGTAGCTCATCACCTGCAATTTTCTCCGCACTCGTAGAATCCACTGCGCATGGCGCAAAAGCGATCGTCGATTGCTTTATAGAACAAGATGTCACTGTCGAACGCGTCATCGCCATTGGTGGCATTGCGCAAAAATCCCCTTACGTGATGCAAATGTGCGCCGATGTGATTGGTCGCGACATCATCGTGGTCGAATCAGATCAATGTTGCGCATTGGGGGCAGCAATTTTTGCAGCCGTCGCAGCTGGCGTTTACCCGACGACGAAATCAGCACAAGCCGTGATGGCAAGTCCTGTTCGTCAAACCTACTCACCAACACCAAAAGTGCAAACATTACGAGCACAGCGTTACGCGACGTATCGCGAGCTTGGGCAACACATGGAGCAGATTGCGGAGTTTCACCAATCGCAGGAGCGTGAAGATGTCTGAACAAACCGTCTGGAATGATGCGAACTCATTAGTCGAACGAATCAAAACGCTGCGTCACCAAGTCTGGCAAGCCAATATGGATTTACAACGTCATAACCTTGTGACGTTCACGTGGGGCAATGTGTCAGGCATCGATAGAGAATCTGGATTGGTTGTTATCAAACCCAGCGGCGTTGAGTACTGCGAACTGAATGCAGAAAACATGGTGGTGGTCGATCTGCACGGCCAAGTGGTTGAAGGGAAACTCAACCCATCTTCCGACACGGCCACGCATCTAGAGCTTTATCGCCATTTCCCGGAGATTGGCGGTATCGTTCACACCCACTCTCCTCAGGCAACGGCATGGGCACAAGCAGGCAGAGCCATTCCCGCGTTGGGCACAACTCATGCGGATTATTTCTACGGACAAATTGCGTGCACTCGCGCCTTGAGCGACGAAGAGATCGCACACAACTACGAGCTCAACACTGGCAAAGTCATCGTCGAAACCATCGGTGATTCAAACGTTATGGCGTCACCCGGCATTTTGGTCAAAGAACACGCACCTTTTACTTGGGGTAAAAGCCCTGCTCAAGCGGTTCACAACGCCGTAGTGGTTGAAGTTGTCGCTGGCATGGCCTTGCAAACACTGCAAATCAATGCCGAGGTAGACACTCTTAACCCTTCGCTTCTCGACAAACATTATTTACGTAAGCACGGCGCGAACGCCTACTACGGTCAAAGCAAAAAATAAGGAAACATGATGAAGATTTTCAACGACAAACAAGTATGGTTTGTAACAGGCTCTCAGCATCTTTACGGCCCACAAGTATTGGAAAGCGTTGCGCAAAACAGCGAAGAAATCATTGCAGGATTAAATTCGTCTGATGACATTTCAGTTTCTATTGCTAACAAAGGCACGGTAAAAACACCGGATGAAATTCTCGCAATATGCCGCGCAGCCAATAACGATCCTGACTGTATCGGCTTGATGCTGTGGATGCACACTTTCTCTCCAGCCAAGATGTGGATTGCCGGCCTAACCCAGCTAAATAAGCCATTTTTACACCTTCACACCCAGTTCAACGCGGCGCTACCATGGGATGAAATCGACATGGATTTCATGAACCTCAACCAAAGTGCGCACGGTTGCCGAGAGTTTGGCTTCATTGGCACCCGTCTGAATATTGAACGTAAAGTCGTAGTCGGACACTGGCAAGAACCGCAAGTGCATAGAGATATCGACGATTGGTGTCGCGCCGCTATTGGTGTGAATGCAGGTCAGCACCTGAAAGTCGCCCGCTTTGGCGACAACATGCGCCAAGTCGCGGTCACGGAAGGCAACAAAGTCTCTGCGCAAATCCAGTTTGGATATGAAGTGAATGCGTACGGTCTTGGTGAGCTCAGTGACGTAGTCAACTCGATATCAGATGCGGATGTAAATCACCAGCTAGATGAATACGCATCCGTGTATGAGATGTCTCCAGACTTGTTCAACGACTCTGATTTGAAAAAGCTGATGGCGCAAGAGGCACGTTTAGAGCTTGGGATGGAATCTTTCCTCAAATCTGTTGGAGCAGGCGCTTTCACCAACACGTTTGAAAACCTAACTGGCTTAACAAATTTACCAGGACTAGCAACACAGCGCTTAATGGCTAAAGGTTTTGGTTACGGCGGAGAGGGTGATTGGAAAACCGCAGCGATGACGCACATCATGAAAGCCATGGGGCAAGGCAAACCGGGCGGTACATCTTTTATGGAAGACTATACCTACAACTTCGGCGAAAAAGGGCAAGTGTTAGGCGCTCACATGCTAGAAGTTTGTCCAACTATCGCAGCAGCGAAACCAAGATTGGAAGTTCATCGTCACACCATTGGCTGTCGTTGCGATATTCCACGCTTAATTTTCAGCGGCCAATCTGGTGAAGCGTTAAACGTGTCGATTATTGATCTTGGCGATCGCTTTAGAATGATCGTCAACGTGATTGATACAGTCACACCACCACAGTCACTGCCACATTTGCCTGTAGCTCACGCGCTTTGGGAACCTCAGCCCAACTTAAATATCGCAGCAGCTGCGTGGATTCACGCTGGCGGCGCACATCACGCAGTGTACAGCCAAGCTGTCACATTGCCGATGCTTGCCGACTACGCTGAAATCCTTGGCATCGAAATGGTTGTGATTGACAACAGCACCAACTTACGCCAGTTCAAACAAGAATTGCGTAACAACGGAGTGTATTACCGTCTCGGTTAAACCACACAAATGTGCTCCCGCTTAGGGAGCACTTTGGAGTCAATTAGTGAATGATACAGATGTAGAAACCGTGCCCACTTTTCAACTGGAAAAAACTCGCTGGACGCTCAACCTTTCCACTGAGCAACCAGCGAGTTTCGAGCTACAGCGGGATGGTAAAACGCACTTTATCGGCACCATGGAAGTATTAAACAACGGACAACTCATTGCCGTTCACGATGCTGATTGGCGCTTTAGGCACAAGCCAGAAAAGCTCGAACAATGGTGTCAACTGCACCATTCAGAAACCTTATCCATCAATATGAACTACTACTTTGCTGATGATGCTCTCGTGATCGAGTATTTGGCGAGAAACACGGTTCCAACTCGCCTTGATATCCGTCATACCATCAAACAAGTTGTCGATTCACCTGTCGAAGGCAACCAGCAAGCGCGAAGTGCGAAGTGGCAGCACCAAAGAGATGGATTACCAAGTGACTTCTTATCGAAAACCGCTAAGACGGACTTTTTCCGAGAAGCCTTTTCTGCCAAACAATGGATCGTTCTAGAAAACTGTGAGGAATAACGACGACAGTTTTTCCGCTCCAGAATAGACTGATGAAAAAGTAAATTAGTTGAAATATGCAAAACAACGACCCTTTAAAACCCGGCTACAACTTTGACGCACACCTTGTGGCTGGGCTTACCCCCATTATCGAAGGCGACGAGCTCGATTTTGTGATTGATCGTCCGAACGGGATGAAAGGGTTCATCATCAACATCACGAGCCAAGGTGAAGGAACGATATTTCATGGTGATGATGCTTTTGATGTCAAAACCGGGGATTTATTGCTATTTCCACCAAGCGCAACGCACTTCTACCATCGTAAAAAAGACAACGCATCATGGTTTCACCGCTGGGTCTATTTTCGTCCTCGTGCCTTTTGGAATGACTGGTTGTGTTGGCATGAACAACGAAGTGGTGTGTATCTCACTCAAGGATTGGATAACAGCACGATTTCTCAGATTGAACGCCTATTCATCGACATTGAGTACATTTCCAAATCAGACATGCCTTATCGAGATGATCTCGCGATTAACTTACTGGAACAACTACTGATTCGTTGTAAAACCATTCAACCTGATGTGGTGAGCAAACCGTTAGATCCTCGTGTTATTGAAGCGATGAACTACATGACGCAGAACCTGAATCAAAATTTCACACTAGAAGACATCGCTGATTTCACCTGCCTGTCCGCCTCACGCTTAGGGCATCTATTTCGAGATGAAGTTGGCATGACCATTACTCAATGGCGTGACGACCAACGTATTAGCCGAGCGAAACAATTGTTGGTCACAACCAACTATTCGGTCAATCACATTGGTCGTATCGTTGGTTATACCGACCCACTCTACTTTTCTCGCGTATTCAAACGTAAAGCCGGCGCAAGCCCCAAGTTGTATCGAGAGCAGATTAGTTGAAGGTTATCTTGAACACTCACTGTGCACTGACTACAATAGCGCACTTTTTTACGGAATTTAGGTCACAAACATGACAGATACAGCAAAACCAGATCTACCAGATCGCCTAGCAGGTAACCCACGCAGCCCATTCTTCATCAAAGAATGTTTTGAGCACCAAATCGGTATCCGTTTCAACGGTAAAGAGCGCACTGACGTAGAAGAATACTGCGTGAGTGAAGGTTGGGTAAAAATTGCGTCTCCTAAAGCGAAAGACCGTTTCGGTAACCCAATGCTGATCAAACTGAAAGGCGAAGTTGAAGCGTACTACGTGTAAGCAACTCTCGTTCAGTCGAATCTAAAAAGCTCGAGTCTTACTCGGGCTTTTTTAATGCCTACGTTTTGTTGTATTCGCACTGTTTATCTTTTAAACCAAACAGTTACATGACAAATAATTAGTAAACCATTTTCGTGATCCTACTTCGTGTTTTAGCGATAAAGGTCGTTTGGCTCGGCGGGTTTGGGATTCGTTTCACAGTTTATTCATGAGTCAAACCTAGACTGAAAAAATCCACCTTTCTAATTCGAAAAATAACAAAACTAGGATTCACCCATGAAGAAGAACCTCCTTGCTATCGCCCTTGGCAGCGTAATTGCGCTGACAGCAGCCCCTTATTCACTGGCCGCCAACGATTCTACAATCCAATCTTCCGCAGACTACTCGCAACTGGTGACCAAACGTCAAGTTGTCGACCAACTTTTGAATGACGCCGTGGAAGCCTTTAAATCGCCGGCGCGTATATCTCACGCTGGTTTTACCGCGAAAATGCCGAGCAATATGGAGATAGTTACCGACCGATTGCTAGAAGCTTACCAACTTGAGCCATACCGCACCGACCTACTCATTTCTGCGGCAAATGCGCAGATTTACAACAAGAACGTCGATCGAGCAATTGAGCTGTTCGAACAAGCCTTGGCAGTGGCGCCGGACGATGTAGATTTACACGCTTATCTTGCGGTGTGGCAGCGCTTTAAAGGTAATCAAGCCGAATCAGATCAACACATGACAACGCTGGCCAAACTGAATGCCGGCAAAGCAGCAGACATCAACCGCATTTTCGACACAGTAGATCGCGTTTTGGCAACGCCGCTGAAAGAGAAAGCCGATAAAGACAAACTGGACGACAAAGGCGCGATTGTTACCTTGGGTTATGCGCTCAATCCCGATGGTTCGATGCATCAAATCTTAGTCGAACGTCTACAAACCACGTTAGCAATGGCGAAAGCGAACCCAGATGCGATAATTATTTTGACGGGCGGCGTACCAAAGAACCATAAAACTGAAGGTAAATTGATGGCGGACTGGCTGATTGAAAAAGGAGTCAGCAAAGACCGCATCATCGAAGAAAACTACGCCACCAGCACGGTGGGCAATGCCCTGTTCAGCAGCTACGCCTTGGCGCGCCACAACATCAAACACGCGACCATTATCAGCTCGGCAAGTCACGTGCGTCGTGGCCAAACCTTGTTTGAAATCGCTAGCTGGCAAACTGGCCCGCAGGGCATCACTTTCGACACCGTAAGTTACCCAGACAAACCCCTCAAAGACTTAGCGAAAGCCAGCGAGAGCGAACTACTTGGCATTTACCGCGATGCGCTGCGTACTTACGGTATGTGGAGTTATCGCTCTTACCCGTTGGAGTCGCGTTAACCCTTATCGCCCCATTCAAATCGAAAAAAGCCTGCACGTTCGCAGGCTTTCTTGCATTAGAACAGTATCTAAAGCGATTAGATCGCTTCGCCATTTACTGTAACTGCGACGTCAATGTTGCCACGAACGGCATTTGAGTATGGGCAGACTTGGTGGGCAATGCGCGTCAGCTCTAGTGCTTGTTCTTGTGGTAGGTCTAACTCTGCCGCGAGGCCAACGGTCAAAGCAAAGCCACCGTTTTCATTCGGACCAATGCCTACTTCAGCTGTCACAGGAGCGCTCTTTAGCGCTACTTTTGCTTCACGCGCAACGTGCAAAATCGCGTTAGAGAAACAAGCCGAGTAACCCGCTGCAAACAGTTGTTCTGGGTTCGTTGCTGCGCCTGTGCCACCCATCTCTTTTGGGTAAGCAAGTTCAAGATCCAGCAGACCATCGTTGGTTTTTACTTGACCATTACGGCCAGCCAGAGCGGTAGCTTGAGTTTTGTATAATGTTGTCATGCAAATATCCTCTTTGATTTAAGTTGCGCGCAATTTAATTGCTTGCAACCTTACATCGAAACAACGATAGTTTGCAACTATATTGTGCACAATTTATTTTTATCGCCTTTATCGAGATTAAGCCCATGAGCCAGTGTTACTCCCCAAGTACATTGAATGCAGAAGAAAAATTGTTACTAGAGAATCAAGTCTGCTTTCCGCTATACAGCGCTGCTAACGCTGTGATTCGCGCGTACCGACCGTTGTTGGACGCACTTGATCTCACCTACTCGCAGTACTTGGTAATGATGGTATTGTGGGAAAAAGATGGCACGAGCGTAAAACAGCTGGGATCACAGCTTCACCTCGATTCAGGAACGCTCACCCCGTTGCTAAAACGCTTAGAAGCAAAAGGCTTTGTGAGCAGAGGAAGAAGTGAAACCGACGAGCGCGTACGCGTATTGAACCTTACCGAAGCAGGCAGAGCACTTAAAGATCAGGCGAAATCCGTCCCTGATGCCATTGCCTGTAAGTTCACGTTGGATCTAGAAGAATTGATGACGCTAAAAACGCTCTGCGAGAAAGTGCTCGATAAGCTCAGCTAACCGCCAAGCCCTTTATAAACTCCTCTCAATAGCTAAAAGCCTGCCATTGCAGGCTTTATTGATCTCATTGCTTTCATACACTCTTTCTATTGCCATTCTTCAATAAAACCTATCAACTTCTCGCGTCTATAATCGGATTTCCCTATTAGCGAAAATAGGATTTGTCTATCAATAGGATAGTTACAAGCAATTTTCCTTAAACACAATCCGATGCGAATATACTTTCCGAAAGCAAGAACTGCTCACCCTAAAACATTCTGAGGAAAGTAAAAAATGATTAATACAAAGATCAAACCATTTGCAGCTACAGCATACAGAAACGGCGAATTCGTTGAAGTAACAGAACAAGATGTTCTAGGCAAATGGGCTGTATTCTTCTTCTACCCAGCAGACTTCACATTCGTATGTCCGACAGAACTAGGTGACCTAGCAGACCACTACGAAGAGCTACAAAAACGCGGCGTTGAAGTGTACTCAGTATCAACAGACACACACTTCACTCACAAAGCTTGGCACGATAGCTCAGAAACAATCGGCAAGATCCAGTACTACATGCTTGGCGACCAAACAGGCAACATCACAAACAACTTCGGTGTGATGCGTGAAGGTCAAGGTCTTGCAGACCGTGCAACGTTCCTAATCGACCCAGAAGGTACTATCCAAGCAATGGAAATCACTGCTGAAGGTATCGGTCGTGACGCAGAAGACCTACTACGCAAAGTGAAAGCAGCTCAGTACGTAGCAGCGCACCCAGGCGAAGTTTGCCCAGCAAAATGGAAAGAAGGCGAAGAGACGCTAGCTCCTTCTCTAGACCTAGTAGGCAAAATCTAAGCCACTGAATTTAAGCTCAATTTGACATGCTAATTGACGCTTAACTTAGAGAGCATTCCAGGTTAGATACCTTGACGACCTTCTGCCTGGTTTGCTCTCTCCCTACTGATTTTATCCAGAGTAACCACTCTTTTGTTTATTTAAGGTAACAACAACTATGTTAGACCAAGCGATCCAACAACAACTCAAACAATATCTGGCTAATGTAAAAGAAGACGTTCGTCTAGTGGTTAGTCTAGATGAAAGCAAAGCATCGAATGACATTCTGTCTCTAGCGAACCAAATTGCAGAGATGAGCGACTTTATCACCGTTGAACGTGACGACAACGCAAGCGCACGTAAACCAGTGATGACGGTGACGAACCCAGTAAAAGGTACAGCACTCCGCTTTGCTGGCTTACCAATGGGTCACGAATTTACCTCTCTGGTATTGGCATTGCTGCACTCTGGTGGTCACCCAATCAAACTAGAGCCGGAAGTGATTGAACAAATCGCAGCGCTAGATAAAGAGTTGGAAGTTGAAGTGTTCATTTCACTGTCGTGCCAAAACTGTCCAGACGTGGTTCAAGCGTTCAACATGATGGCGGCGATCAACCCGAAAGTGAAAGCAACCATGATCGACGGTGCACTATTCCAAGATGAAGTGAAACAACGTGACATCATGGCAGTACCAAGCGTATTCGTAAACGGAGAGCTATTCGGTCAAGGCCGTATGTCTCTAACTGAAATCCTAAACAAAGTGGATGACGGTGCGAGCGAGAAAGCAGCCAAAGCACTGAACGAAAAAGACCCATACGACGTGCTAGTTGTCGGCGGTGGCCCTGGTGGTAGTGCAGCAGCACTATACGCAGCGCGTAAAGGTATTCGCACTGGTGTTGTCGCTAAACGCTTCGGTGGTCAGGTGATGGACACCATGGCAATCGAGAACTTTATCTCGGTAAAACGTACTGAAGGTCCAAAACTGGCGACTGACCTAGCAGAGCACCTAAAAGAATACGACGTAGACGTCGTGACTGAGCAACAAGCGCAAAAACTGATGGGCGCAGCACACACAGACGATGGCTTGATTCATATCCAACTTGAAAGCGGCGCAACGCTGAAAAGTAAGAGTGTCATCCTAAGCCCTGGTGCTCGCTGGCGTGAAATGAACGTTCCGGGTGAGCAAGAGTACCGCAACAAAGGCGTTGCGTACTGCCCACACTGTGACGGCCCGCTATTCAAAGGCAAGAAAACTGCGGTTATCGGTGGTGGTAACTCAGGTATCGAAGCGGCTATCGACCTAGCAGGTATTGTTGAGCACGTAACCGTTCTTGAATTTGCAGACGTACTTCGCGCAGACCAAGTGCTTATCGACAAAGCGAACTCTCTACCAAACATCGACATCATCACGATGGCGCAAACCACAGAAGTAGTGGGTGACGGTACTCGCGTAACAAGCTTGAAGTACAAAGACCGTAACACAGATGAAATCAAAGAGATTGAACTGTCAGGTATCTTTGTCCAAATCGGTCTAGTACCAAACACAGAATGGCTAAAAGATTCAGAAGTAGCGCTTTCTGAGCGCGGCGAAATTGAAGTTGGTAGCCGTGGTGAAACCAGCCTAGAAGGTGTCTTCGCAGCCGGTGACGCAACGACGGTTCCTTACAAACAGATCATCATTGCGATGGGTGAAGGTGCAAAAGCAAGCTTAGGCGCGTTTGATTACCTAATCCGTAAACAAGGTTAATCTCCAAATTTCTTGAACACAAAGCGCACGGTGCAGTGTTTTCTTCCCCTGAAAACCAATCGGGGCATCGTGTAGAACGGAGTGGCAAGAAAGAAAAGCAAAAACCTAGAAGCCCAAAGACTTTGCCAGCAGGTACTAACTGCTGGCTTTTTTGGTTTTTGGGAGGGTTGCAAGCACATAACCCAACTCGCAGATTCAAAGCACCAACCCCACCTAACCTCCCCTTGTATCAAGCTTCGAGGAGCGCGCATAAAAAATTCCAAAATAGCTCTTTACCTCGACTTAACTTGAGGTTTTAGCATGTTCATCGTTGGCTAGGAAATGACAAAAAGGAGCACATCATGATCCAACTAGAACATATTAATTTAGTCGTGAAAAACATCCCTGAAATGCTGAAGTTTTATCAAACTGCATTTCCACATTGGTACGTGCGTGACGAGGGGGAAGGTACATGGAGCGGCAAGCATAGAAACTGGCTGCACTTTGGCGACGAGTATCAATACATTGCGATGAGTGACCACGGTGAAGGTGAGAACCGCGAGTTGGGCGGCCATCAAGTTGGACTAGCGCATTTTGCTTATGTAACCAATAACGTCGATGCCATCATCAAAAGACTGACCGATGCAGGTTATCCAATTGCCCAACCTGGGGCTGATGAGCCATACCGCAAGAATGTGTATTTTGTTGACCCTGCAGGTTTTGAGATCGAATTTGTTGAATACCTGACAGATGACCCAAAACTTCGTAACCTGACAAGCTAAAAGAGACGTAAATAATAAAACGCCAGCAGATGGTGACTACTGGCGTTTTGGTTTATCTATCAGGTTTCTTTATCGCATTAGCGCTGTTTGGCAAAAACCTGAGTCCAGTAATACCCGTAGCTTGCCGAGTGATTTTCGATAAGCGACGCGCCCATCTGATCGAAATCCGCACTCATGATATTGAGGCAGTGACCTTCGCTCGATAGCCAAGCATTGACGACGGCGTTAATGGAGCTTTGCCCTACGGCGACATTCTCACCAATAGCGCTCCAAGCATAGCCCGTTGCGTTGACTCGATCTGACAGCGTGCTGCCGTCAGAGCCTGTATGACTCATGAAATCGCTGTTCGCCATATCGCTCGAATGTCGATAAGCAGCGCTTTCCAAATCGTAGCTCCAAGTCAGTGCTCCAACAGGTGGCATGGTGGTTGCGCCACACTGTTGTTTGGTAGAGCGAGCACTGTTGACCGCTGCGAGCATCTGCTCGGCAAATGTGCCTTGTGACGATGTGGAACCTGTGTTTTGAGAGCCGTTTTCTACAGGTGCTGACGACTCCCCGTCGCCGCCACATGCGCTGAGAAGTAGGGCCAAAGCAGGCACTAAGATCTTAGTTGGCATTGTCTTTCCTTTATGAGTAACGAAGAGCAAACTGCGCTTTTCGATAATAACGCCCAATAACCTAACAAAAACCAATAAAAGCACCATATGGCTTGGGGGGTTTTAACCAAAGACTCACATGAAGTTTTCAATCACCTTGGTTCGGTTGGTAAATCGGCAACGTTTCAGCCCACGTATGGAATGGCGTTTCATCCATATCCTGTATTGCTTGAGTGATAAAATCGATGAACACCCTCACTCGGGCAGGCACATATTCCCGGTTAGCATAGAGAAGATACACGCCATTTCCTGCTTGACGCATGCTCGGAAATATCGGCACTAAACGCCCGGCTTTGAGCCAATCTCTCGCGATAAAGTGAGGAATCTGAGTTAACCCTAAGCCTTCTGCGCAAAGCTCTGCCATCGATTCGCCGTCGTTTACAATAAAATTTCTCTCGGGGTTGTACTCACTTGTGCCGTCTGGTTCTGGCATCCGAATCGGCAACAGTTTCCCCGTTTGTTTAAAACGAAAACGAACCCAAGAATGGTCATTGAATGCGTTTGGGCCACTCGGAACACCATGCCGTGTTAAATAATCCTGACTACCACAAATAATAAAATCGATAGGACTCAGCTGGCGCACAATCAACTGGCTGTCCTGAACGACACCAGAACGAATCGACACATCAATCCCTTGTTCAATAATATCAACGTAGGCGTCATCGTAATGAATATCGATAGTGATGCTGGGGTAGCGGCGGCAAAACTCTTTTAATAAAGGGCGAATGTAAAGGCGACCGTAGGAGACCGGCACATTAATCTTAAGCAGTCCTGAAAGCGCATCATTGTGGCTTTTTAATGAATCCTCACACGCCGTCAGTTCGTCCAGTACAAACCTAGCGGTATTTGCGTATCGACGACCAGCTTCTGTCAGACGGATCTGTCGCGTAGAACGCTGGAACAGCTGTATTCCCAAGTCGCTTTCAAGACGATGGATTGCCTTACTCACTGTAGAAGGGTCTGTGCCATGCGCTTTGGCGGCTGCAGCAAAACTGCCACCTTCTAAAGTGGCAATAAAAAATCGTAGGGACCGTATCTTATCCATAAAACTCGAGCATTCCATTCGTGAACTTTCTTCACTTTAGTAAAGACAAACTAGCTCTTCAATCACCAATCAGCCCAAATATAATGAATCTCAATAACTTGATGCTCTGTTAACGAGGAAAAAACAATGGGTAAAAATGGATTAAAGAATGCACTAAAACTACTAATAGCGACCTTAGTCCTATTCTTTGGGATGCTTCAAACGGCACATGCGGCGGATAAACGCATTGGCATTCTGGTTTACGACGGCGTACTGACCTCTGATGTCACTGCGCCTTTAGAGGTCTTTGGCGTCGCAAGTCGTCTGACTTGGTTTAGTGATTATGAAGTGCTCACCATTTCCGTCTCTGATCAGAAAACCATCACCACTGAAGAGGGATTAAAAATTGGTGTGGATGCTTGGATTGGCGATCAGCCGGAACTCGACGTGCTGGTTTTAACATCCAGCTACGACATGGATGCGCTAATCGAAAACAAGGATCTCATTCACTTTATTCAAACCACATCAAAGGCGGCAGATTGGATGGCAAGTAATTGCTCTGGTGCGTATCTATTGGCCGAGGCTGGCCTTTTAAACGGTAAGAAAGCAACGACGTGGGCAGGAGGTGAAAACGGACTACAAAAAGACTATCCAGCAGTTGATGTACAGTTCAACCAGAATTTTGTGGTTGATGATGGAGTCATCACCTCAAACGGCAGCCTAGTCAGCTATCAGGCCGCCCTTAAATTACTGCATCTCATGACTTCGGAATCTAAAGCTCAAGAAGTCGCAGACGCCCTTCAATACTCACGTTTTTCTACCCAGCCATTTTAAGCGGGCAAGGACGAAACCGCAGGTAACCTTCGGTGTTTCAGAGGTTACCTTGCAGCCCACTTCTACACTTCAGGTCTTAATGTTATGGAAAAACAAAAACGTTACGAAACACTAACGAAAGAGCGATACCAAGATATCTATCGTCTCGCATATTGGCTATGCAAAGATCAACACATTGCTGAAGATTTGGCGCAAGAGACCTTCCTGAAAGCGTGGCGATTCTTTGATAACTTAAATGATCCCAACGCCGAGAAGTCTTGGCTCATCACTATTTTGCGTCGTGAGAATGCTCGGCGCTTTGATAGAAAGCAGTTCGATTTTGTTGACATTGATGAGTGTGCAATACAGACAAAAACCTACCCCGGCAGTGACCACGACATGGCCCAAGATTGGCTTCAAAAACAAATGATGATTCTCGACCCCAAATACCGAGAGCCATTGCTCTTGAGCCTAGTGGCAGGGCTGAATCATGATGAGATTGCCCAAGCCTTAAGGCTCAATCACAACACGGTGGCGACTCGATTATTCAGAGCGCGCAACCAGCTCATCGCGCAGCAAGGAAACCATTAAGACAGAAGTTCCTACTGGTATGAAGCTCACCTAGCCACCAAGAAAACTTGGTCAATCATGCCAACTAACTGGCTATGCTCGGGTCTATTTCATAAGTCGTTACATAACTTGGTGCGTTAACGCTTTACATCTGGCGTTACTGGATGAACACTTCCACCCAAAGTACAATGGCAGCGACATAATAGAGTCAGTAGGAAATTATGAGTAACACGACGGCGAAAAAGTCGAATCCCCTATTCGAGATCCTTTTTAACGTATTCATCCCTTCGTTCATCTTGATGAAATACAGTGGTGAAGAGCACCTAGGAACCGCAATGGCACTGGTTGTCGCTTTGCTCTTTCCTGTGGTTTACGGCGGTATGGATCTCATCCGCAACAAGAAGTTTAACTTTATCTCAGCACTTGGTTTTATCAGCGTATTATTAACTGGCGGCATTGGCTTGTTGGAGCTTGATACTCGCTGGTTAGCCTTGAAAGAAGCCTTGATTCCCGGCCTGATCGGCATCGCGGTATTGGGCTCCACTTTTACCCGCTACCCATTGATGCAAAAAATGGTATTGAACGACACGGTTTTGAACCTCGCGTTGATTAACGAGCGTTTGAGAGAAAATGGTAAAACCGATGCGTTCGAACGTTGCCTAATGTCTTCGAACTACTTGTTCGCAAGCACCTTTGCATTCTCATCTGCAATGAACTACTTCCTTGCTACGTGGATCGTCACCAGTCCATCAGGCACCGCGGCCTTCAATGAAGAGCTCGGTAAGTTGACACTTTACAGCTACCCGATGATCGCCATTCCTAGCATGTTGATGATGTTTGGTATTTTTTACTACATTTGGCGTCAAATTCGCGCGATGACGTCTCTTGAAACTGAACAAATTTTCCACATAAAGTAAAACCTCAGCACTCGAAATACTAAGGGGAAGAGCCCTCTTCCCCTATCTTCCACCCGCCCTTTTCTATTCCATAGCTTTCCATTTAGATTCACTCATCCGTCACTCAGTGTTGACCACGTTCACATTGATAGGGGCGACTTTCGCTCTTTTTATGAAAACCCACATAAAAAATGCGACAAAAATGAACAAGTATATGAAAGTCATGGTGCATTGCTTATCCAACTGATTTAACATGAATTTTTTAAAACCTTGCTGCATTTATAAAAAATATGTTCGGATCAAAAAAATTAAAAATGGAAAATGAGGCGCTTAAGCAGGAATTAGCGAGCCTTAAAGACAAGTACCAAACCGACGTTGAGACGTTGGAACGTCAGTTAAAAGAAGCCAAACAACTACTGAACACCGCGCAACAGCGTTACGAAAGTAGCGACGAGTTGATGTCGAGCAGCTTGAAAGGCGGAGATATGCTCCAAACCATTCGCACAGCGATGGTCGAAAGCGCTCAATCTATGGCGCATGAAAACGAGGAGCTAAAGCTGCTTGATGATATGTTCAAGCAAACACATCAAGCACTCGCACGTCTGGATGACCGAGCCGTAAAAATCAGCTCACAAGCCACTCAAAGCATTGAATCTGTGCAGATATTAGATAACACCGCGACTTCTATTTCCCACCTTGTATCTACTATCCAAGAGATTTCTGACCAAACGAACTTATTGGCTCTCAACGCAGCGATTGAGGCTGCACGCGCTGGTGAAGCAGGCCGCGGATTTGCAGTGGTGGCGGACGAGGTAAGAAATTTGGCAGGCAAAGCCAGTGAAGCGAGCGAACAAATTGATTCGCTGGTTAATCAGGTGCTAACCCAAGTCAGCTCAATCAAAAGCGCGATTGATGAAAACCAAATCTGCGCAGAAGAAGTATCCGCCTCTTCGGCGCAAATTGGCTCAATCGTCAACGAGGTGGTTGTCAAATCAGAGCACATGAAACGGGTGATCCACTTTGCGTCTACCCGCTCTTTCCTCGATACGGTCAAGCTTGATCATGCCATTTGGAAAAACAACATCTATCGCTTACTGCAAAGTGGCTCTTTTGGTGAAACCGTCAATAGCCATTCAGAATGTCGATTGGGCCAGTGGTACTACCGAGGTGACGGCAAAGCATATAGCCAACTAAGAAGCTATGCGCAGCTCGAAGCGCCACACAAAGGTGTGCACGATAGCGGCCGTGATGCAATGAACCACGCGAAGTCAGGAAATATGGCCGGCATGGTGACCTCCATCAACTCGATGGAAGACGCGAGTGAGCAAGTGGTGATTCACATTGACCGCTTGATGGATGAAATCATCGCAAACTAAGACTTATGCCTCCCTTTGTTTTTATTGCGATGCAAGGGGAGGTAGCTGCGTTTCTAGCCATTCGATAAACGCCGCATTTTTCGGTCTGTGCTGCTGGCCGTTTAAACAAATCAAATCGTACCCTCTCCCTGCGTTGACGCGTTCAAAAGGCGCGACCAGTTCTCCCTTTTCCAAACTGGTTTGCACTAAAGACGCCCGCGCCATTGCGATGCCCATGCTGTTTTTGGCGGCAATCATCGCCATATCGGCATGGTTAAAAAGGTAGGTTTTCTCCATCACATTGAGCGATTTCAGCTCAGGGTTGCTTTGGCTTGCTAACCAGCTCTGCCATTCATGATTTGGCTCGTTCGCTTCTAACGATTCAGTGCAATGGATAAAGGTCACGGCCTCAAATTGGTTGGCACTACTCACACCATCGGAGAAATGTATTTGGCTGTATTCAGGGCTACAAACCGGCATCAACTCTTCATCAAATAGCCTTTGATGATGGAACCCCGGATGCTCGCTGTCACTGTAGTAAATCGCAATATCAACGGGCTCATGTAAGAAATCTAATCGGCTTGCCTTTACTCGAAGCTTGATATTGAGAGAAGGATACAAACGCTGAAATTCCACCATACGCGGCAGTAGCCAACTCTGTGCAAACGTGGGGGCCACGCCGATGTAAAGCTCGCCACGCAGCTCGTTGAATTTGATGTCTTCAAGCTCAGAGAAAATCACCTCAAACGATTGGTTAAGCGCGTGCAGTAACCGCTCTCCTTCTTTGGTCAGCTCTAATCGCCGAGTCATACGCACAAATAAGCTGAAACCCAGTTGTTCTTCCAGTGACTTAATGCGCTGGCTCACTGCCCCTTGGGTAATAAACAACTCTTCAGCGGCTTTGGTAAAACTGAGACACTTACCAGCAACGGCGAAAGTGTACATATTGGAGAGCATCTGCTGTTTTCTGTCCATCTTGGCACTCAACATAAATTAGAAGGGCTAATGCATAGCAAGTTTAAATTGGTTTGTATAGCGAATCACGATGCTTTTTAATCAAACTGTCTTATCCATAACGAGAAACAGCACGATGAAAAAGAATCTAAAAATTACCATTATTGGCGCAGGATCCAGTTACACGCCTGAGCTTATCGAAGGTCTCATCAAGCGCAATCATGAACTGCCTATCGGCGAGTTGTGGTTGGTCGATATTGAAGATGGCAAAGAGAAAGTCAGCATCATTGGCGACTTAACACGCCGTATGTTGGCGAAAAACAACCTGTCTCATATTGATGTTCACGTCACGCTGGATCGCAAACCCGCATTAAAAAACGCCGATTTTGTCTGTTCTCAATTTCGCGCGGGTTGTTTGGAAGGTCGTATCCGCGATGAACGCATCTCGCTTAAATACGGCATGATCGGTCAGGAAACCAACGGTTTAGGCGGTTTTGCTAATGCCTGTCGCACCATTCCTATTGCGTTGGAAATCTGTAAAGAGATGGAAGAATTGTGTCCTGACGCTTGGCTGTTGAACTTCACTAATCCATCGGGCATGGTGACCGAAGCGATTCTCAAACACACCAAAGTAAAAGCGGTCGGTTTGTGCAATGTACCAGTGATCATGCAAAAAGGCATCGCGCAAATGCTGGGCGCTGACGAGCAAGACTTTGTATTGCAAGTCGCGGGTTTGAACCACTTTATCTGGGCGCGCCAGATCCTGCATGAAGGTCGCGATAAGCTGCAAGAGGTAGTCGAAGCGATCTTATCGGGCAACGATCCTCTCGTTCCGCAAAACATTCCTCCATTCGAATGGCCAACAGAACTGCTGCGTAATATGGGGATGATTCCATGCGCATACCTTCGCTACTATTACACCAGCGAAGACATCATGAAGCAGGAAATTGAAGAAGCGAATGGCGAAGGCACACGCGGCGAAGTGGTCAAAGCGATGGAGAAACGTCTGTTCGATATCTACCGCAACCCAGAGCTTAACGAGAAACCAAAAGAACTCGAAAAGCGCGGTGGCCAATATTACTCAGAAGCGGCCTGTGAGCTGATGAGCTCTATCTACAACGACAAGCGCACCATCATGCACGTGAACACTCGCAACAACGGCGCGATTTCGGGCTTGCCGGACGACTGCACTGTGGAAGTCAGCTGTATGATCACTAAATCAGGGCCAGTTGCTTTGAATGTTGCACCGTTCCCAACAGATACACTGCGTCTAATTCAATTGATGAAGGATTTTGAATCGCTCACTGTCGAAGCAGCGGTCACAGGCAACCGCAACGCGGCGCACCGAGCGTTGATTCTGAACCCACTGGTCACAACAGGAACGATTCTAGAGCAGGCATTGGAAGAGACAATTCAAGCGAACCTCGATTACATGCCGCAGTTTCGTTAATCCTAACTAAAATGCAAAAGGGAGGGTGAGTGCCATCCCTTTTTGTGTTCACATGGTTAGAATAATCTTGCCACTCCGCGCTAGTGATTTTTCTTCAATTTGTTCAATCGCAGTTTGAAACGCTTCTAACGGCAAGTAGTGTGCAACTGCGAGCTTTATATCATTGGCAATAAAGTGTTTTAACATTTCAGCGAATACCGTCTTTCTCCCGCCTTTGCCTACCGATTCTTCCCAATACCGCAAAAAGAAGGTGCTAAAGTCGATGTTGTTGGCCTTCACGGACTCAAAAAACACTGGCGTATAAGGCGCTAACGACAATGTTCCGTAGTTGATGTATTGGCCATTTTCTTTCAAGGTACGAATGAGATCCGTGCCAGCCTCACCGCCTATCGCATCCAAAGCGACCGTTGGTTGTGGCAGTTTGCGCGTTTGCAGTTGCGCGTGTAAGTCTTGTTTTGCGTCCAACACTGGAATCGTATCGTACGGATACTCTTCTGGCTTTGAAGTCACAGCAATCAGTGTAAAACCCAGTGAATGAGCAAGCTGGGCAAATATCTTACCGATCGCTGACCCTGCCGCATTGATGATCACCACATCACCTTTGTTCAACTTAGCCACTTTCGTGGTGATAACCCACGCGGTTAGCGCGTTGATGTACAACTGGCAGGCATAGCCGTTATCCAAACTTTCAGGTAGCGGAAAAAGATTCTCGGGCGAAGCATCGATGTAGTATTGCCAAGTCCCACTCATCGCCACCAACACTTTTTGCCCAACTTGAAAGCCAGTGTGACCGACAGCACTGACTTCCACCACACGCCCAACCGCTTCAAATCCCGGCACACGAGGTGGTACGTGAACGCGGCGGTATTGCCCAACCCCATGAATGGAAAGCAAGTCACTTGGGTTAATATTGGTGGCTTCCAGTCGCACCCGAACCTTACCCAGAGCAAGCGGTTTGAGGGGCTCTTTTTCCAACGACAGCGACGTTTTGGGTTGACCAAAACAGAATTGATTCACTCGTGTATTTATCGTTGGTGCCATTATTATTCATACCATGTAATTGAAATTCAAAAAGGAAGTTTCGTAACTTCTACTCAAAAACATTAAGTGAAGTCGAAGCTCTGTATTTCTACCTGCGCGATGCGCCGTTCACTCTAAACTGTTGTGGCGTCATATCAAAATAGGCTTTAAATGCTTTGATGTAGGATGAGTCGTTTTGATAACCCACTAGGTCTGCAATGGCTTGGATTGACAACGATTCATCTAACAAAGAAAGCGAGTAAATTAGCCGAATTTGTTGCCGCCAAAGCAGAAATGAAGTGTTGAATTCCTTGGCGAACAACCGTGATAAAGTGCGCTCAGACGCGCCAATTTTCTCTCCCCACTCTTTTAGCGAACAGCTCAACGCGGGCTCGTCGGTCAACTGCTCGAAAATCAGTTTTAGTCTTCTGTCTTGTGGCAGCAATAACTGAAATGTCTGCACGTTGCTTTTCAAAATTTGATCATGCAACACCGCCAGCAAATGCAGCACTTCTTCGTGGCTTGTCTCACCTTCACACTGTCTGCGGATCTCTTGTAAAAGCTCATTTAAAAACGGCGTTAAAGCAATGGTTCTCACTTGTGGCTCGTACGTTGCGCCAAACTCAGGGTTGAGGTAAATGCCAACAAATATCGTGTTGCTTAGAGCAATCGACTCGTGTTGAACGCCCGCAGGAACAAATAACGCAGAAGTGTGCGGAACCAAATGCTGATAATGCTCCGTTTGTGTTTGCAATAACCCTTTAATAGGAAAGATGATTTGATGCCAAGTGTGTTGATGCAACGCATCAATGTAACCTTTTGGCATGTCGATGGTTTTCACCAAAACAGGAGAATGGGGATTCGCGGCCATCATCTCATTGGAGGTGATGACGCCTGACTTCGAATCAATTTGGCGAGTTAGCATTGTTGATTGTCTTTTCATCCCTATTCCGACACAAGTTCTCTAGGCTATCATGCTCCGCATCGTGAATGAAGGTAAACACTTTATCTCTCATTCAAATAATAAGGAGGTTACATGAAGAAAATCGGCGTCGTAAAAGCTGTGCTAGCAGGGAAAACCGTCCCTTATGCTCATGGAGCGAAAAGCGCAATCAATAAACAAGTGCTGCCTGAGCGCCAGCACGCAACAGAGCTTGGTTTTACCAGTGATGAGCAAGGCGATCCGCGCTTTCATGGTGGCATTCAAAAAGCGCTTCATATTTACCCAAGCGAGCACTACCCAATCTGGCAACAAGAATTAGGCGAAAGAACCATTTTCCAATCCGCCGGCGGCTTTGGCGAAAACATCAGCTCCGAAGGCGTAACCGAATCCACGATTTGCTTGAACGATAAAATTCGCATCGGCTCAACACTACTGGAAGTGTCGCAAGGTCGCATGCCTTGTTGGAAACTTAACGTACGCTTTGACCAACACGACATGGCGAGAAGACTGCAAGATACGCTTCGAACAGGCTGGTATTTCCGAGTGCTGGAAGAAGGCGATATCGGTGCAGGTGACGAGATTATTCTGTGTGAAAGACTTTATCCAGAATGGCCACTGGCTCGCATCATGGGCGCGGTTTTCACTGGCTGCCTGGATAAAACAGAGCTAAGCCAACTGACAGAACTGCCATTGGTTGAATCTTGGGGCAAGTTGGTCGAGCGCCGCCTAGAAACTGGCGAAGTTGAAGATTGGGAAATGCGCTTGGTTGGCCCAACGGCGGGTTAACACCCCAAAGTAAAATTTTAAGCCACGCTCTGAACCGACTATGCCGTCAAGAGCGTGTTTTTTGGTTTACTTCGCACTCGGGGCTGGGCGTTTCGACTTACCTTGGAACTGCTTAATGCTCTTCTTAGCATGAGTTCGGCGGTTGGCTTTTTTATCGCGTGGCGCGCGTTTGCTCTCGCCAGTTGATGGCTTATCCGTTACTGGAAAACCAACCAGATCTTGCACTGGCAATGCACGTTGAGTCAGGTGACGAATCGCGTTTAGTGCGTCCATTTCACCATGACATACCAATGATATAGCCACACCTTGTTCGCCTGCGCGAGCGGTACGTCCTACTCGGTGAACATAAGTTTCTGCATGCATTGGCAGTTCAAAGTTGATCACTACAGGTAATTGCTCAATGTGAATGCCGCGCGCTAGTAGATCGGTGGCAATCAACACCTGAATTTGCCCAGATTTAAACTGCGCCAGTGCTTCTTCTCGCTCATCTTGACTCTTATTGCCATGCAGCGCATTGGTTGAGATGCCCGCTTTATTCAGCTTCTTCGCTAAGCCATCGGCGTTCTCTTTCGCACCAATAAAGACTAACGCCTGAGTCCACGCGTTTTTTTGAATCAGTTCAATCAATGCCTTGGTTTTACTGCCTTTGTTGACGAGGTACAGTGTTTCAGCAATATCTTGGTTGGTGCTATTTTCTTGATGCGCTGCAACTTGCTTTGGTGCCTGCATAAGCAGCTTCGCTTTATCCTTCAACTCATCTGAAAACGTAGCCGAGAACATTGCGGTTTGACGCTGGTTTGAAATCTGCCCTGCAATATTTTGTACGTCAGGCCAAAAGCCCATGTCCAACAAACGGTCGGCTTCATCCAATACTAGATAATGAACATTGCTCAAATCCAAGCCATTGTTTGCTAGGTCAACCAAACGACCTGTCGTCGCGACAAGGATATGAGGATTTGTCGCTAGCGCCTGCTGTTGTTGCTCTTTATCAACGCCGCCACACAAACACACTGCGTTGAATTCAAGAACTTGACCAACTTGGTTGATTGCTTCACTCACTTGCATTGCCAGCTCACGAGTTGGCACCAAAATCAGCGCTTTTTGCTCTGGATTGACACTCAGCTTTTCCAACAAAGGCAAACCATAAGCAAGGGTTTTGCCGCTGCCTGTATTTGCCAAAGCCAATAGATCTTGACCAGCCAACAGCTCAGGAATGGCCAACGCTTGAATATCGGTCGGTTTCTTGAAGTCTTTTGGCAGTGCGTGAATCAGCTCAGAACTCAATGAGAGAGTAGAAAATGGCATTAGCGAAACCTTGTACTTTTGGTTGAAGAAGCAATAAAAACAATGAAGATGCGGTAAAACGCAGGCGCGGACTTTATCACAATCTGTTAGGTGAACCATCCTATTTTAGGCGCTTAAACCAAGCGGCGCCGATGCAAATATTCAGAAAACAAAAAAGCGCCGAGCCGAAACCCTGCGCTTTTAAAAACGGTTTTACATTGTAAATCGTTACTTGGTGTAGAAAGCGATTGAACACATCTCCCAAACCCAAAACAATCAGTTTTTGGCGTCTAACACCGAATCCAATACTGATTGAGCATTACTCGCAATACTTTCATCACAGCACTGCTTTAAAACCAGAATGAAATCATTCAGTTCTTCGGCAGACACGCCATTATTCATGCTGATGTTGTAGTGAGCCGCAAGCTGGCTGTTCACTCCTTTGATATTTGCCAGCGCTGCAATCGTGGCAATTTCTCGTTGTTTCCACGTCAGGAGGTCACGCGCGAAAATGTCACCAAACAAATGGGCTTTTAAGTACTGATCTATTTGAGGTGAAAAGTCGAACAGCGGGCCTTTGACTTGCATACCGACCAGCGTTGTTTGGTTCTGACTGCCTAGCTCTAAGCTGCTTTTATCTGCCGTCAACGGCGTCGATTCACGCCCTAATATGTCGGTAATACCACGATTTTTGCGCACTTCAACTACTTCCATAAAAGCAGCCAATCCATTCAAACTGCGGGGAAAACCTGCGTAAGCGTATAGTTGAGCGAGAACTTCTTTAATCTCATTGATCGTTAAGCCGCTTTCTAAACCATCATTCAGGCTAATCTTGAGTTTTTCTACGTCACCGCTTGCGGTGAAAGCCGCGATTGGAACGATGGCTCGTTCTTTATTACTCAATTTATCTGTTGCAAAAGCAGGCATAACGGCGGATATCGTTGTCATAGTCAGTACCCAAATTAATATGGACTTGATTGAAGTTTTAATCGCGATCATTGTCAGAACCTTCCGTTGGTTGACCACACGCCGAAGCGACTTGAGGAGCCATAAAAGCGACACCAATGAGCGCAATCTGTACGCTCATGTAAGTTTGATATTTACTTGGCTTGCCTGTCATTGCCAGATGTCCGACGTCCTTAAGTTAGCGTTCAATTAGCCAAGCTCGGCGTACTCTTCGTCCGTCACGGGTTGACACCACTCATTGCTTGCTCCTTCGGCGGGTATTTCTATTGCTACATGTGAAAACCAGCTGTCTTTAGCTGCGCCATGCCAATGCTTAGTGCCAGGCGCAATATGCACGACGTCGCCCACGTTGAGCGCTTGCGCTGGCTGACCAAATTCTTGATACCACCCACGGCCTCCCGTCACGAGCAAGATTTGTCCGCCTTCGTGATGAATGTGCCAAAAATTACGGCAGCCCGGTTCAAACGTCACATTTGCTACGAGCAGCCCCGGTTGGTTGAGCAACGCCAAGTAGCTTGTCCCCGTGAAGTAATCGGCATACGCTTCGTTCTTAGCCCCGAAATCAAAAATGCCATGGCCGTTAAATACTCCGGCTTTTAGTGATTGTGGAATCTGTGTTTTTGCTGTGTGATTAACCATTGCTCTACGTCTCTTTATGGAATGCAGGATGCGTATCGAGCATTCGCCAAACTGTGTAGATAACGTTAACGCCGCAGGCCATTTATCGTTAGCCTATTCATGGCTAATACTTGCCTAATTTTCCAAACAATTGGACTTACATTTTGGTACTAGAGACGACCAACCGTCTCTTCTTCTGCCAAGAACAATAAATAAACCATTAATTTAAAAGCAAAATAAGTAAGAATAGAGATTGAAAACGTTTAAATTGGAACGGTTCAAAATCGCACAAAAGGAAAACAGCGCCTTGCCTGATAATCTTTACTTCGCAAAATGTCGTGATATACATTGAATAACAACCTCAATAATCCGAGAGCCTTTTCGCGATGTCAGATTTATCACCTACCAGCTTACCAAGTAGAGCATTCGCCACTCAGAAATTAGCCAAACTGATTGATCGATGGACGGGAGACGCAAACCAATACGACACGCCAATTTCGGGGTTGAGGTTCAGTCGTTGGACAACCCCGACACCGCCTACGAGCTATACCCACAATCCAAGTATTTGTCTTATCGCGCAAGGCAGGAAGCGAGTCTTATTGGGAGAGGAAAGCTTTATTTACGATGCCAACCACTTCCTGATTTCTTCTGTCGATCTCCCTATCATTGCCAACATTATCGAAGCCAGTGAGGAGCAACCTTATTTAGGGCTGATCATGGAGCTGGATTTGACCGAGATTTCCCAACTGATTGTCGATAGCGAACTTGCCTTTACTCAATCCAAAGAAGCGCAAAAAGGCATTGCTGTCGGTGAGTTGTCGGAATCTCTATTGGATGCGTTTGTACGTTTAGCAGAATTATTAGACGAAGGCCAAAACATCAAAATTTTAGCGCCCATCATTAAACGGGAGATTTTTTATCGCCTTTTGATGAGTGAGCAGGGCACGCGTCTCCATCAAATCGTGACTGCGGGCAGCCATAGCCATCAAATAGCCAAAGCCATCGACTGGCTCAAAAACAACTTTGTCAAACCATTAAGTGTTGGAGATTTGGCTTCGTACACAGGTATGAGTAAATCGTCGTTTTACACGCACTTTCGCTCCATGACGTCCATGACACCATTACAGTTTCAAAAGAAGTTACGCTTAAGTGAAGCACGCCGATTGATGCTGACAGAAAACTTAGACGCCATGGCTGCGACATTCAAAGTCGGCTATGAAAGTCCGTCTCAATTCAGTCGGGAATACAGCCGCTTGTTTGGCGCACCGCCGTCTAAAGACATCAAATCGCTAAGAGAAAATTTGGGCTAAATTGGCACAAAAAAGCCGTTAGTCTGTACTGCCACAGAGCTAACGGCTAAAAACCCATGAAGAGATCGCTTCATCAGCACTTCACTGCGGCTGACAAAAAATGTGTAGTTTATTAAAGCACAGCCTTGCGACTCGGTAAGAACACTTCACCCAACATGCAACGTACAGAACCACCACCAATAGATTCTATGGTGGAAACGTCGAATGGCAGCAATTTACCGTGTGTCGCCAATTGGTTTCTTTGTGCTGGTGAGAATGCATCGTACGCCGATTGAGACATCGCAATCACCTTGTCGCCGTTGATGGTTTCCAGTTGCAGAATGTTGCCACAGAACTGGTTCATCTGATCAAGCGAAATTGAGATAACTTGTTTATCTTTTGCCAGAGACTTCAAAACAAAACGACGCTCAAATTCTGGGATCACTTCATCACAAATCACACAAAACTGCTCACCCACAGCCATCATCACGTTGGTATGGTAGATCGGCGAACCCGATGGCAAACGGGTTTGGAATGAAATCACGCGCTCAGAACCAATACGATTCGCGTAATCTTCCAACACTAGGCGGTCACAACGCTGTGACAACGCGGCATAAACGGTTTTGTTTAGATGGTCAAAAACCATCACACCAGTGCTTTCTAGGTACGCGTGATCGCCTAGGTAATCCGTTAGACTGCTTTGCTGATGAACTTCACGTCCTGCAGCGGCTAGCGCGGCAATTAACGCTTCTGGGCGCACCTCATGCTGACGGTTTTCACACGCCATTGGGAAGGTATAAAGCGTGCCGTCTGGTGTCGTGCTAAACCAATTGTTTGGAAATACCGCATCTGGCGTCGCAACATCAGAAACTGGATAGTCAAATTCCACCACTTGCACTCCTTCTTGGCGCAACGTGGCAACCATTGCCGAAAATTCAGCCATGGTTTTTCGTGATACTTCTTTCTGGCTCAATGACACCTGATGCTGAAACTCATTGTCTTGCGCCGTTTCTTCATTAAAACGAAATTCTTTAGGTGGCACCATCACTACGCAGTTTGCGGTTTGGCGCAGAGCACTTTGTGTGCTTTCTTCTTTCCCATCAGCAAATTGGGGTACTGATTCGTGTAATAGCATCCAATATATTCCTTATCTCTAGAATGGAGAGATTGTAAATTTATTGTTAACTTCAGTTTTGCTGTTTTCGCGATTATTTCCATTCTCTAAAAGTAATTTTTCCTGCAATTAGACAGCGAAACACGATTTTTTATTGTCACTTTGCTGGTTTACGCTTTTGTGGCTCGGACATGACAAATACAATAAATGGGATATTTCAATTCAGTTCATAACCAACTAGTTACATTTAAAAGGCGATCGGTTAGACTATTTTTTCGCCCCTCTCACAAACTCGTCTGCTTTTCTGGCTAGCGGACAACGATATTTCTTACCACCTATCTCGGTGCGCACTGCAATGTCCAAGCAGTGTAAATCGATGGATTCAGTAGACCGAGATGGCATTGTTTTAACTTTAGGATGAGTTATGTTTAAACGATTTGAAGGCTTCACAGAGCCGTTTCCCAAATCTACGCCCGATCAGCCCCCTTCAGGGATTTTTGCCTTTCTACGCCATTACACCCGAGGGTATGAAAAGCCACTGATCATCATGTCACTGATGTCGACGATTGTTGCCATCGTTGAAGTCATGCTGTTTGGTGCAATGGGCCAACTAGTAGACTGGCTTTCCACCAGTAATCCAGAAACCTTTTTGCAAGATAACCGAGCGGATCTGATTTTTTACGGCGTCTTACTTCTGGTTGTAATGCCACTTTTGGTTGTTATCTACTCTTTGCTGGTGCATCAAACCTTGTTGGGTAACTACCCAATGTCCATTCGCTGGCTTGCTCACCGTTATCTGCTCAATCAGAGTCTGAACTTCTATCAAGATGATTTTGCAGGGCGCGTTGCAACCAAAGTGATGCAAACCTCTCTCGCAGTACGTGAAACGGTCATGAAGAGCATGGACGTGTTTGTCTACGTGACGGTTTACTTCACCAGTATGGTCGTGATGTTAGCAGCTGCAGATTGGCGTTTAATGATTCCAATGATTGTCTGGCTTTTGGTTTACATCGCGATTCAGATTTACTTTGTACCGAAACTGAAAGATGTAGCCTCTGAGCAAGCCGATGCGCGCTCAACCATGACAGGCCGTATTGTCGACAGCTACACCAACATCCAAACCGTGAAGCTGTTTTCACATAGCCAACGAGAAACCCAATATGCCGAACAAGGCATGAAAGGATTTCTCAACACGGTTTATCGCCAAATGCGCTTGGTAACAGGCTTTGACGTGGCGGTTGAAATTTCCAACTACATCTTGGTGTTTTCCGTCGCGGCTTTGTCGATTTATCTGTGGTTAGACAGCGCGATTAGCGTCGGTGCCATTGCTATTGCGGTCAGCCTAGCACTGCGCGTTAACGGCATGTCGATGTGGATCATGTGGGAAGTAGGAGCCCTGTTTGAAAACATGGGTACTGTCGTGGATGGCATGAAAACACTGTCCAAACCTATCGATATCCAAGACAAACCGAATGCGAAAGACTTGGTCGTATCTCAAGGTGGCATCCAGTTCGATAACGTCAGCTTTCATTACGGTGAAAACAAAGGCGTCATCAACCATCTGAATCTCGACATCAAACCTGGCGAAAAAGTCGGCTTGGTTGGGCGCTCTGGCGCAGGCAAATCCACGTTGGTGAACTTGCTGTTACGCTTCCATGATGTGGAAGAAGGCAGCATTAAGATTGACGGTCAAAACATTGCTGACGTCACGCAAGATTCGTTGCGCTCGAAAATTGGTATGGTGACACAGGATACGTCTCTTTTGCACCGTTCAATAAGAGATAACATCTTGTACGGCAACCCAACCGCCTCAGAAGGGGAACTGCTTAAAGCGACGAAACAAGCGCACGCTCACGAGTTCATCGAAACACTGACAGACCCATTTGGCAATGTCGGCTACGATGCGCAAGTTGGCGAACGAGGCGTGAAGTTGTCTGGTGGTCAGCGTCAGCGTATTGCTATTTCTCGTGTGTTATTGAAAGACGCGCCGCTGTTGGTACTGGATGAAGCAACTTCAGCTCTGGACTCAGAAGTCGAAGCGGCTATCCAAGAAAGCTTGAACGGGCTCATGCAAGGCAAAACCGTGATTGCAATAGCACACCGATTGTCGACCATCGCCCAGATGGATCGCTTAATCGTTCTCGACAAAGGTAACGTCGTAGAGCAAGGCTCGCACCAAGAGCTGATCGCTCATAACGGCATCTACGCACAGCTTTGGGCACACCAAACTGGCGGTTTTCTTGGTGAAGAACTAGACAATCAGCAAGCTTCTTAACACCGCTTCATCCCTTTAAAAACGGCGCTTAAAGCGCCGTTTTTTATTCTCGAATTACATGAGCACTGAACTGACGAACTCACTTATTCTCATTTATGAAACACCAACAATGATGAAGATCACACTTTTTCTGCTAATATAGCGCCTCGTTGCGTATCTATTGCAATGGACACAATGCAGAGTACCTAGCTGAATTCATTTGTCGTTTCACTTTTTGATAAGCAGCTATACTCAATAGATGGCTTAGTTATTAAATTAACAATAAGGTAATTAGCTTATGTGTAAATGTGGTTCAATGCAGATCGTACAAGTAAAACCTAGTTGGGCTGACAAGCTATTCGGCTATTCAGAAAGATGGAAATGCCAACTTTGTTGTAAGATCTACCGCATCTAAAAATTAAAAAATAGAATCTTAGTTTTTCTAAGAAAAAGCAGTGGCCCGACAATGATTGTCGGGTTTTGTTTTTCTAAAGCCTCAATTATCTCCCTACGCTTCCACGCAAACCAATCTGCTCAACACCTAGCATCTCAATGTGACTTAGGTATAGAATCTGGCCCACTTATTTCTTCCTCTATTCATACATAACTGGTCACTATGAACAAAAGTTTGCTAACGAATCTGCTCGCCATCGCTTTGATGGGTGCGGGCCATCAATTTCAGAACGACTATCTTTGGTATGCAGGTCTCTTTGCCTTCTCTGGCGCCATCACTAACTGGCTTGCCATCCACATGCTGTTTGAAAAAGTGCCGGGCTTATACGGTTCTGGTGTGATTCCCGCACGGTTTGAAGAATTCAAACTGGCGATCAAAAATTTGATGATGGAACAGTTCTTTACCGAAGCGAACATCGACCGATTCTTGAATAAAGAAATGGCGGGCGGTGTGAACATCGATCTTCAACCTGTGATTGAGAAAGTGGATCTAAACCCAGCCTTTGACTCACTAGTAGAAGTCATTGAGGGCTCCCAGTTTGGCGGCATGCTAGCGATGTTTGGTGGTGCGGAAGCTCTACAGCCGATGCGACAACCTTTCGTCGAAAAGATGCAAGTGTCCATCATCGAACTGAGCAAGAGCGACAGTATTAAAGAAGCTTTGAAAGAGCAGTTTGAATCACCAGCCATGATGGATGAGATTAAGCAGAACATCGAAGGCATCATCGACCAACGCCTTAGCGAGTTAACGCCGGCATTGGTTAAAGAAATGGTGCAAAAAATGATTAAAGAACACCTAGGCTGGCTAGTAGTTTGGGGTGGCGTATTTGGTGGTTTAATTGGTGTTATTAGCACCTTTGTCGGCGCATAATCCTTCACTAAACATCCAAAGACCTATCGAAAAAGGAGCCCGTTGGCTCCTTTTTTTATGTCCTGTACCATGACAAATGCGTTAACCCAATAGCTCCGGATTCACACCAAATCCCGTTTTGTGCTCTTCTATCACCACTTCACTTCGCGTCTGAATAACACCCGGTAGCGTGCCTAGCTTACTCGACATGAACTCTTGATACGCTTTCATGTTCTTCACTCGGACTTTAATCATGGTGTCGAAGTCACCAGAGAGCGAATAACACTCTTCAATTTCTGGCATCAATTCCACCGCTTTGGCAAACTTTTCAAAAATCGAGAAGCTGGTTTGATCCAAACGAATATGAATGAACACCTGAACATCCAATCCTAATTTTTCAGCATTCAACTCGGCATGATAACCATTGATATAGCCTTCTTTCTCAAGCCTTTTGACGCGATCTGAGCACGGCGACGTGGTTAAGTTAATCTGCTTCGCCAGTTCGACGACTGGAATTCGCCCGCGTGAATGAAGCACTCTCAAAATATGCAGATCAATCCTGTCTAATTGGTAGCTCATCAACACATCCTTGTAACAACTCAGGGAGCTTTACATTAATCGTTACCGTTATGTTTGCAAACTAACAAATGAACAACGTGTGAATTCCGCTTAGTTTTAACGTTTGCTTAGCACAAAAAGTCATCATCAACCTAAAAACACATCCTAGCTGTTAACATAAGTTTATAAATAACAAAGGCACTCACATGGCTTTTATAAGAGAAAAATCGGTGTGAATGAAAAAGTGAAACGATGAACTTTGCAGAGAATAAAGTGAGCTATAAACAGAAGAAATGAGCCAAATAGTAAGGCAATAATAGGAAAAATTATTGAGGAAAAAGCAATGTTAACCTTACAACTGGCGTATAAACCGTTTGGTGTTGGCGAATGGACATACACCACGGTTTCTCACGAAGTCGCGAAGTTTTTAGCACGTGAATACGCATCTTATGGCTGGCCAGTGATGATCGACGGATCGCCCTACTCCAACGAAGAACCTTTAGCAGCGTAACGTTAAACTACAGAGCGGCCGATACGTGTCTTGCCGGGTGAGGTACCACTTCACCGATCGCTCGGTGGTTGCAGCAACGACAAAAATACTGTGGTTCCATCTCGTAATAGTGCTCACCTGAGACAAACTTCGCCATCAGTTGCGTGAAACTCACCACCTTACCGGTTAACGTGTCAACGGCTTGAGGCTCACAACGCTTCATGATCACCTTATGTTGCGTTGATTTTCTACACGCTGAGCAATATATATCCGGCATCTCTCTTCTCCCTGAACTTTTGTGTGCTACTGACAATTGACATATTTTGTTCAAAATAATTCCACAATAAAAAAGCCCCTTTACTTTTTTGTGCCCTATCTTCAAAAAATCCTACTAAAGTATGAAAAAACTGAGACCTTGGTCAGACCTCAACTTTTATACCACTTATATGAAAAACAGCACCTATGTGTGTAATAATACGACACATCACACATAAGCTATTGTTAGGGCTTATTATTTAGTAAGGCGCGTGACAACTTTACAGTTGGCTAGGTCGAGCTTTCGTAACGCTTTGTTATCTCGATTTACCCCGCAAACCAGTTGCTAGCAACAACAGCCGTCTCATCAAGGAAGAAATGCATGACGATACAACCGACTCTCACTACCGAAAGACTCGTCCTCCGGCCATTCCATATAGGTGACTGCCAACAAGTGGCTTTACTCGCTGGAGATAAGCGAATTGCCGACATGACAGCAAACATCCCACATCCTTATGAGCTACCGATGGCGCAAGCATGGATAGCTAGGCACGATCCGATGTATCAGCAGCATCAAGGCGTGGCGTACGCTATTACCTTGCGAAACACTGGGGAATTACTTGGTGCGGTGAGTTTACCGCGTATCGAAGAGGGGTACGGAACATTAGGCTACTGGGTTGGCGTGCCACATTGGGAAAAAGGCTATGCATTCGAGGCCTCCAAAGCCTTACTCGAATTTGCTCGAATTCACTTTGAGTTAAACGGAATAACCGTGATGCATTTGGTGGACAATCAGCGTTCTAAATCGGTGATCCAAAAACTAAAGATCCCTTACGTCGGTGACAAAGCATTGCGCATGCAAGGCAAAGAACGAAAGGTTTGTGTCTACCAACTCACGTTCGTCGCTTCTGAATAAAGTCGAGGGATATGTCGGATGATCATCCATGAAACTTCACAAAATCTGCCCAAGAACAACCCTTTCTTGCTGGGAACTGTATCGTTGTCGCTGTTCTATTTTTCCTACCTAGCAGACAAGCTCGTCGAGTTTGGACTCTTGGCACTCACAATAGTCGGATTGAAACTGCTCTCAACGTACTTCACTCGCCGCGCGTTCAATCCTAAAACGCTATATATCGATGCAAGCACTAGCGCCTTGAAGTACAGCCAGGGCTCAACGGTTTACTTCCGTCTACCTCTTGATGACATTGTCAGAGTCCAAATACAGAAAGAGTCCTTCTCCAGCCAAAGTTTAATGATCTACACAGTCAACGACTCTTACCAAGTGCCGAATTCTGACAATTTCGATTCTCTGCAGTTAAAGGATTTAATGAAACAACTTGAAAAGAGGATTGATGATCAACGTCGTTAAAGCAAAAAAAGAAGATATTCCAGAAATTTCCAATTTGGTCACAAAATAGAAAGACAAAAAAGCCAGCAATTACGCTGGCTTTTCTCTGTGTTAGTCTTGTGCGACTTTCACGCGAATTTTGCTTTTTTCTACGTTCGTCAAATTCAGTGCTTCAAGAGCAGAAATTGCTTCTGCTTCGTCCGGCATGATGACAAAACCGAAGCCTTTCGACAAACCCGTTTCTTGATCAAGCACTAGCGAACACAGTTCTACTTTGCCGTACGCTGAGAATAATTTGCGGATATCTTGCTCAGTCATGTGACGAGCCAAGTTTCTTACTAAAAGTTTCATAATGAACCTAGTTGGTTTGATAACGGTTCGATTCTCTCAGTTTCTCTCTGGCAAACCAAGTGAATAATAAGACGGCGGTGACTAGATCATTCTAAGTACATCTGTTTAAATGATTTTCCGTTCATTTTTCACCCATAGGATAGCCAGCATGGAAACGAAACGTCTCAAACTCATCCCCGCTTGTTTAGAACGAGCCGAAGAGGCGCATCAAGCTGTCGTTCGCAGCCAAAAGACTCTCGAAGTCTATCTGCCGTGGGTGCCTCATGTGCTGACATTAGAAGCGATGATAGAAGGGACAGAGAAAGCCATCGCAAACTTTGAAAACTTCGAAGAAGAGCTGCGTTACTACATCATTGAAAAGGAAAGCGATCGCTTACTGGGTGCGGTCGGTTTGATGATTCGAGATCCCGACGTACCATCCTTTGAGATAGGTTATTGGTTAGATGATGCAGCCGTTGGCAATGGTTATGTTGCCGAGGCTGTGCTCGAAGTTGAGCGCTATGCGTTTGATGATTTGGGTGCCAAGAGAATCGTAATTCATGCTGATAGCACCAACCAAAAGAGCCGTGCTGTAGCCGAGCGCTGTGGTTATGAGTTCGAAGGCGAACTCAGAAACGAACGTCTTACCACATCGGGAGAGCTGAGTAACACCGTGATTTACTCAAAAATCCGCGAGTAAGCCGCTTAGCTAAACCGATTTGAACACAATAAAAAAGCCCGCGATATTCGCGGGCTTTAGTCATCTGTGCAGTGGTTAGTCTAAATCAACCAACTTCTGCTTGTACTCTTGGTGTTGGTCTAGAACTTCTTGACCTGCACCGCCAGTCATCTTGCTAACCAACACGATAGCCAGTGTTGAGAAGATGATGCCCGGTACGATTTCGTAAACGTCGAACCAACCGCCAGTTAGCTGTTTCCAAACTACGATGGTCACGCCACCCACTAGGATGCCCGCTAGTGCGCCGTTACGGTTCATACCGCTCCAGTAAAGGCTAAGTACTACGGCAGGGCCAAATGCCGCGCCGAAGCCCGCCCAAGCGTAAGATACAAGACCTAGCACAGAGCTGTCTGGTGTCATTGCTAGGAACAATGCAATCAAAGAAATCACGATAACGCCCACACGGCCAATCATCACCACTTCTTCTGAAGAAGCATCAGGTTTGATCACTTGCTTGTAGAAGTCTTCTGCTAGTGCAGACGAAGATACTAGAAGCTGTGAATCTGCTGTACTCATTACTGCCGCTAGGATTGCTGCTAGTAGGATACCAGCGACCACTGGGTGGAATACGGTGTTCACAAGCAACATAAAGATTTTCTCACCATCTTCTAGTTGCGTGCCTGGGTGGCCAGTCACCCATACCAAACCAACAAGACCCACTAGCATTGCACCTGCCATTGAAAGCGCAGTCCAACCCACAGCGATACGACGCGCTGTAGTTAGGTCTTTGTTTGAACGTGATGCTTTGAAACGCGCTAGGATGTGTGGCTGACCAAAGTAGCCAAGACCCCATGCCGCTAGCGAGATAATCGCGATCGCTGACAGCGGCTCACCTTTCACATCATTCCACAACGTCAGTAGCTCTGGGTTGATGTTGTGCATGTCTGAAGACAGTTGGCCAAAACCACCGTCCATAACAGCAATCGGAACGATCATCAGTGCTGCAGCCATCAATAGGCCTTGCACTAAGTCAGTCCAAGATACCGCTAAGAAACCACCGAACAGCGTGTAAGAAACCACACAAACTGTACCAATAACTACTGCAATGCTGTAATCAAGGCCGAATACGGTTTCAAACAGTTTGCCCCCTGCAACCAAACCTGAGCTGGTGTAGAAAAGGAAGAATAGAAGAATGAAAAACGCAGAGATGGTCTGAATCAGTTTTGATTTGTCGTTGAAACGACGTGACAGGAACTCTGGCAATGTTAACGCGTCAGTTTGGATGCTGTAAGTACGCAGACGTTTTGCACTGATGAACCAGTTGGCCCATGTACCAGCAAGTAGGCCACCTGCTAACCAAAATGCCTCGATACCTGCTGCATACGCGTAACCTGGCAAACCTAGTAGCAGCCAGCCACTCATGTCTGATGCACCTGCAGATAACGCAGCAGGCCACGGACCTAGGCTACGGCCACCTAGGAAGTAGTCAGATGAATTGGAAGTCCTCTTATACGCGTAAACGCCAATGGCAACCATAATTATTAAATACGCCACAAAAGTGGACGTGATAGCAAAGCTATTTTCTATCATTTGATAGTCCTCGTTATAATTATTTCCTTCCTTGTCTTCTCTGACATTTTGCCATCTCAGCAATACATCAAAGCAAGAGACACCAATCTGAACAAGCTCTCAGGCTGGTTATTTCAAATTGGTGTCACAAGTCAGGTTAGTGAGTTTCGTTCCCCAACTCGAGTAGAGTCGCGTTACCACCCACCGCTGTAATATTTATCGTTCGAGTACGCTCAGTAATAAAGCGCAACGAGAGATGCGGATCGTGAGCCAGTTTTGGTGACTCCAAATCCGTTTCAGAAACTAAGCCAACGATAGCACCATCGCGCTTAGCCAATTGAAGATTGAGCGCATGCTCAACCTGAGAATGCCCAACATAACCCACACTACGTACATCGCTTTCTAGCAACGGGGCAGACGCATCGTACGCAACTACTTGGACTAAGTTAGATGGGAAGTTTGTTGACGATACCGCTTGCTCAACCAGTCGGTTTAGCTCGGCATTGTCGCTGCAAATCACAACACTGTTACCTGCGATGAGGGCACAAGTGATCATTGCAAAAGTGCTGTACAGCGCGTTTTCCGTGTTTTCGATGTTGTTTTCACAAATCACCAAAGCCACACCACGACCAGCCGCGTACAGCTCGTTAGTTTCCCCCGTAGGGCCTACTAACTGATGAGGTTCTGCAAGCAGTGCAGACGCTTGTTGCAAGTGGTAAGACACTACTTTTGCCACAACAGCATTCTGCCCTTCTAGTGCAGATTTTAATGCCAACACATGTTCGCATTTGTAATCAAAATCGGTCAGATTCCACTGCTCCCAAGCAGAGAATGCATCTTTAAAATATGTGATCTGATGAACCATAATGCGACTCCTTATGCGTTCTCTGCTTGAGCAAGAAGATGTTGTGTAAAGCGGTACAAGTAGTGAGGACCACCAGCTTTTGGACCTGTACCAGACAAGCCTTGCCCACCAAATGGCTGAACGCCAACAACCGCACCAACTTGATCTCGGTTGATGTAGCAGTTACCCACGCGAGCGTGCTTTTCAATCCAGCGATAAGTGGTTTCGTTACGGCTGTGAATGCCCATTGTTAGACCAAAACCTGTTTGGTTGATCTGCTCTACCACGTTTGGCAGTTCAGACGCTTTAAAGCGAACAATGTGCAAGATAGGACCAAATTGCTCTTCTTTCAGAACATCAATGCCTGAGATTTCAAACGCACTTGGCGCAACAAAATCGCCGTATTGACACGCTTCTTCCAGTTGCAGCTGCGCAACTTTCTTCTGCGTGCCGCTCATCTGTTCTAGGTGAGCAAGGAGTTTTTGCTTCGCATTGCGGTCAATAACCGGACCCACATCGGTTTTGTGCAAGTAAGGCAAGCCAACGTGTAGCTCTTTCATCGCACCTTGGATAAGGGTGATGATGCGGTCCGCAACGTCTTCTTGTACAAACAGCACACGAAGCGCAGAACAGCGTTGACCCGCCGATGCAAACGCAGAGCGAATCACATCACGAACCACCTGCTCTGGCAGTGCAGTACTGTCGACGATCATGGCGTTTTGGCCGCCAGTCTCCGCGATAAACGGTACTGGCTTCGCGGTACGCTCTGCCAACGTTACGTTGATGCGCTGTGCCGTTGCCGTAGAGCCCGTAAATGCGACACCTGCGATGGCGTCGTGAGAGGTTAGTGCATGACCAATCTCACCACCGCGACCAGGAAGTAATTGAATTACGCCAGCTGGGAAGCCAGCTTCCAGCATCAAATCAATCGCGCGAGCAGCAATCAAGCTGGTTTGTTCAGCCGGTTTAGCAACCACAGTGTTACCCGCAACAAGCGCCGCGGTTACTTGACCAAGGAAAATCGCCAGAGGGAAGTTCCAAGGGCTAATACAAACGAACACACCAAGACCTTCACGGCTTGAAATGCGTTTCACACCATCAAAACCTTCCAGTTCAAATGGTTGTAGGTTTTGCGCTTGTTTTGCGTAGTAACGACAGAAATCAACCGCTTCACGAACTTCATCAATGCTGTCGTGAATGGCTTTACCCGCTTCTTGATGACAAATCGCCACCAACTCCGCCAAGTTTGCTTCCATCAGGTCAGCAAGTGTTTCTAAACACTTCGCTTTTTGCTCAATCGCAGTGCCTTTCCATTCTGGGAATGCCGCTTGCGCCGCTTCAATCGCAGCGGAAACATGATCAAGAGTTGCAAAAGCTACTTGACCCACTTCAACACGACGATCGTAAGGCGCGGTAATGATCTCAGCGAGGTTTTCCTTGATCATGCTTTCGGCAAAACGTTCACCGTTGATCACAGGGCCCGCAACCCACTTATTGTTTAGGAAGCTTTCAACTTGCGCTTCAAATGGTTTTGCTTCGCTTTCGATATCGATGTTGACGCCGTAAGAGTTTTTACGCTCAGGGAAAATACCTGAAGGCATTGGGATCTTATCGTTATTCAGCGTCGCAAAACTGGTTAGCGCATCCACAGGGTGATGTGTCAGTTCAGAAATTGGGCAACGCGCGTCAACCAAACGGTGTACAAACGAGCTGTTTGCGCCATTTTCTAGCAAACGACGAACAAGGTAAGGCAGTAGATCCGCGTGGCTACCAACTGGAGCGTAAATACGAACAGGTTGACCGTATTTCTCCATCACGTGGTTGTAGAGTGAATCTCCCATGCCGTGTAGGCGTTGGAATTCAAAATCCTTATGCTGCGCCATCACTGCAATCGCAGTAACTGTGTGCGCATTGTGGCTGGCAAACTGCGGGAAGATATTACCACGTACGCCTTCGCTTAATAGGAAACGCGCACATGCAAGGTAAGCAACATCGGTCGCTTCTTTGCGTGTGTACACTGGGTAGTTGTCGTAGCCCGCTTGTTGTGACCATTTGATTTCGCTATCCCAGTACGCGCCTTTTACCAAGCGAAGTGGGATCAAGTCACCTTGCTCTTTCGCAAGGGCATTGAGCCAAACCAATACTGGTAGAGCACGCTTCGAGTACGCTTGCACAACAAGACCAAACTTGCCCCAACCTTTCACGAGGTCACTGCGGTAAATCTTCTCGAACAGCTTTAGAGACAGCTCAAGGCGATCAGCTTCTTCTGCATCAATCGTGATCGCAACGTCGACTTCAATCGCACGTTTTAGTAGTTGCATGAGCGTTTCGTACAGCTCAGTCATAACACGCTCTTCGTTCGCCACTTCGTAGCGAGGGTGCAATGCTGAAAGCTTGATAGAAACCGAAGGCGCAGGGCTGGTGTCGTTACCGTAAGTCTCGCGACCCACCGCTTCGATCGCCATTAGGTAATCTTTGAAGTATTTGTTTGCATCCGCTGTTGTTAGCGCCGCTTCACCCAACATATCAAATGAGTAAGTGAAACCTTTGTCGCGCATCGGGCGACCATTTTTCTGTGCTTCTTCAATCGTGCGGCCGCGAACAAACTGGTGACCCATGATCTTCATTGCCTGATACATGGCTTTACGAATCACAGGTTCAGAGAATTTGTTAACCAGACGGTTTACAGCCTGACTTGGGCTCTGGGTGCCTTGCTCACCAAGACCGACCACTTTACCTGTCAGCATTAGGCCCCATGTTGACGCGTTAACGAAAACAGAGTCTGAGTTTTTCAGGTGAGATTTCCAGTCCGCAACGCTTAACTTGTCTTTAATCAGCGCGTCTGCGGTTGCCGCATCCGGGATTCGCATTAACGCTTCTGCAAGACACATCAGCAAGATACCTTCTTGAGTATCGAGACTGTATTCCAGCAAAAGTGCATCAATCATCTGGATTGACTTCTTATCGGCACGAATGGCTTCAATAAGTTTGGTCGTTTGGTTAGTGATCGCCGATTTTTCTTCCGTTGTCGGCGTCGCTAGTGGCAATAATTGCTCTAGCCATTGAGACTCGTCCACCATATACAATGGCGAGATCAGTGACCACAACTTATCAAGCGGCTGCCCGATAAATTCCGGTGTCAACACGTTCGTAGCTGTAAACATGTGTGTTCCTCAATCTCACTCCTCGAAAACCGCTTCGAGGATCATCAATGGCTGGCAGTGTATTTTGAGGCCGATAATAATACTTGTCAAAAACTACGATATTTTTGCCAAAAACTCGCTTTTATAACAAAACATCCACATAGTCACATTCAAATAGATAATATTTTGTGTTGTAAATTTTAATTTTTGCATTTTAATCACAACAAAATGTTAGGAATATCAATAAGATTATTCTTATAGCAACACCTTCTTTTGAGCATTGGAGGCCGTAACGCTCAATAAACCGTCAATTTGGCCTCAAATCTATAAAATTGAGAAATAGATCACAGGTAAAAAAGTACAAAAAAACCATGCATAGAGCATGGTTTTGTCTTTTTCTGGGTAAATTTACCCAACCTGTTTCTTATACTGAGAGGGAGAAAGTCCCTGCAATCGAGTGAAGGTATGAGTAAAAGTGCTTTGACTTGAGAAGCCGGTAAACTCGGCGATTTGCC
Source organism: Vibrio parahaemolyticus (assembly GCF_900460535.1). Lineage (NCBI taxonomy): Bacteria > Pseudomonadati > Pseudomonadota > Gammaproteobacteria > Vibrionales > Vibrionaceae > Vibrio > Vibrio parahaemolyticus. The sequence continues at coordinate 704,880 of NZ_UHIL01000002.1, forward strand.
CTAAAGAGAGGTGACCTTGCTCGATTAGCTCACGAGCCATATCAATGCGCTTACCTAATACGTATTGATGCGGAGTAATCCCCATCTGATCTTTAAACAAGCTGTGGAATTGGCTTTCACCCAAGAAAACGCGCCCCGCAAGCTGAGCAACGCTGATCTTATGGCTGAGGTGTTGTTCGATGTAGCGATCTATTGCTTCTAGATCAAAGCGCGAATCTTTGCGGCTGGTTTCAAATGCAGAGATATGGCGCTGCATCAATGCAATCACGGTGTCATTACACGCGCGACTAAGCAGCAGATCATCAGGATGGTTACGCATTTCCTGTACCAGCATCTGAATCAGCTTCTGAATTTGACCATCGAGTTGAAAATAAAGGTGGGAACGCTCTAGGTTATTGATCTTCTGAAGCATCTCAGGGTCATCATTGGTCGGCTTCGGCATATTCAGCACTAAAATATCCGATTGATGAATCACGCCGCCGAAAGCATGATCAGAGCATGCTGTTACCACACAACCTTGCCCAGGACCGACTAAATTACCCTGCCCACGGACTTCGAATTCCGCTTGACCTTTCAGCCCAATCACGATCTGCGTGTAAGCATGATCATGGCAATCCATATAAGATGGCAATGTGATCAGTTCTGCTGGTTTTGGCAGCATACTTTCTTTATATGGTGGGGCTTTCGGGTTATCTGAGTCACTCATTTCACACGGTCATCTTAAGCGTTCGGCTTACATCGAGGCATGATATACCTTCTCGGTTGCCTTGCAAATCTCCACGGAGCCAATCGCGCAAGATCAAACCAACAAGATCAACCCCAACCACATGATCATAGTTCCGGAACGATGATCATGCGAGATTAACTTACGGTCAATGTACAACCAACTTTCTTAACAAAAACGGGCAGATAGAAAAGGCAGGCATTGGCAACAGGCTAAGCTCTTAAAGATCTTCACTACAAAAGTCTCGTATTTTTCTATGTATTCCTACCGCGAATGGCTAAAAACGCATTAATCGATTGAATATAAACCACATAGAGGGATTTCCCCCCTTACTAATATGCCCCTGATTCAATACATTAGACCTCGAGCTCTAGGATGCATACGACCCTGAGCTCTCGGTATCTGATTGATACCTCTAACTTACTTAGCAGACCCTCGCTATGTAATTTAGAACCTCTTCTACACGTCGACAAGATTATATCTTGTGTTGCCAGCCCGTCTTCAGGCTGGCTTTTTTTTGTATCTCAAAAATGAAAACAATGGCATAAGCTGATATTATATCGGCCATCTCACCGTATCCTTACGTCAATCACCACGCTGAGTACTCTTGATCCATTTTTCTCCGCTCCCAGTGTCATCTGGTGCTATTTACCGAAAGCATGATCAAGGAATAACACCGCGTAGATGACGAAAGAATCCATGAAGTGAGCATACTGACCTGCATAAAGCAGGCAATGTATCCAAGTCATGTCTGAATGCTGGTGTAAACACAGCTTATGGAGAGATGGCTTGGGGCTAAATAGCAGTAGTGAGTCCTCTTGTGAATATTCCAGTCAATACCATAGAACAGTCGCTCCTCCGACAGCTACCGGGTTGTTGGGGATGCAAAGATAAAGATTCGGTATTCCGTTATGTGAATCAGGAATACGCCGAATTATTGGGCCTTGCCTCACCAGAAGAGTGCATTGGTAAAACTGACTTCGAGATGTCGAGCCCAACCACTGAATGCGCACAAGAATTTCAACGCCAAGATAAACATGTGATCGAAACGGGCGAATCGTTGAAGATCCTTGATATTCATCCTTACCCTGACGGGCGTTGGCGCGCACATATTTTCACGAAAACCCCTTGGCGAGATGAACAAGGCAACATCCTCGGCACCATTTTTTATGGCCGAGAGTTAACCGACACCGCCGTGATTGAAGTGGGCTACTGGGTGTGTCGAGCCATCGGTACAGACTTAAACCATCAATCCATTTTCCGTTTTTCGAATCTGAACCCGAAGCCAGAAAAGCTCACATGCCGTGAGCAAGAAACGCTATTTTTACTGCTTTACGGCAAAAAACCTCAGTTTATTTCTCAAGTGATGGGCATCTCCACAAAAACGGTAGAAGGGCACGTCGCACGTCTAAGAAACAAGTTTGAAGCGAATAGTAAGAACGAGCTGATCGATAAAGCAATGGAGGCAGGCTATGGCTCTGTTGTACCCAAAACGCTGCTTAAACATCAGCTTTCTGTTGTTTTGAATGGAGAGCGCTAACGCCACGCCGCTTTATCTTTATAAACACAAACACCGCCTTAAAGGCGGTGTTTTGTTAGGCGTTAAGTAAGATGCCCTATGGCGCGAGACGGTCGATATCCCATTCGCCATCTTGTTGAGAGAATAGGAAACGGTCATGCAGACGATGCTCACCGCCTTGCCAAAACTCAATGCTTTGCGGTTTAACTCTAAAGCCGCCCCAAAATGTTGGCATTGGAATTTCACCTTTGGCAAATTTCTGTTTGAGCTCAAGGAACTTACCTTCCAGCACTCCACGAGCAGAAATACGGCTACTTTGCTTACTCGCAATGGCCGCCAACTGGCTATCTTTAGGGCGAGAAGTAAAATACTTCATGTTTTCCATCGCAGTCAGCTTTTCAGCCACACCAGTAATGTGAACTTGGCGCTCTAATGGATGCCAAGGGAAATGCAGGCTGATGTTGCTGTTATGCTCAAGGTGCTGCGCTTTGCGACTACCTAAGTTGGTGTAAAACACGAAGCCATCTTTATCGACGTTTTTCAATAAAACGATTCGTTGAAATGGCATGCCGTTTTCATCCACGGTCGCCACTGTCATCGCAGTAGGATCCGTCAACCCCGCCTTAATCGCTTGCTCCAACCAAAGGTTGAATTGATCAATTGGATCAGCTTTCAAATCTTTACGACGTAGGCCACCTTTCGTGTACTCACGACGAATATCAGCAAGTTCCATCTTTACTCCTTCACTCGTTTTTTGTCGATTGTGCTCCCGAAGCTACTGAAATACAAGGACAGCAAACATAGATGTTGAAAAACCGATGGTAACCTCTAGGTTCAGGCAAAAAGCGAGGCGCGGCAACACTTCTAACGAGACCAAAGACCAACTGCAGGGCAAGTTTTTCCACCCAAATAATGAGAATGAAGCGACGAGAAGTAACGTGAAGTCATCCCAAAATAACTTCGCTTCGTTTGCTCTCTAACGGGACAAGATTGACTATTTAACCTCAAGTGAGCACAAACTGACCGCTATGTTACGCAACAAACCAATCGCTTACTTGGCAAACAACCGTTACGTATTTATTAGTACGGAATACTACTTCTAAAATGCAGTTCGATTCCTAGTTAACGTTACCGCTCACAGCATCGTTTAATACCTTTTGATAACATGGCATTAAAAACTCCGGTGAGCTAATTGTGAACTTACTCAATCCCAAAGCCCTGCGCCATTTTCTATTGCTGTTGTTTGTTATCGGCATTCTAGGGCTTGCTCTTACGCATCACTACGCAACTCGCTATCAACACGATCAATGGCAACAAAAACTCAAAAGCCAAGCGGCTCAAGTCTCACAAGAAGTCGACTACGAACTGGCGAAGTTTGAGCAAATTCCCAATTTGCTTAGCCATGACCCACGCTTGCTTGAAGCCGTTGAGAAAGGTGCACCGTCGACAGAACTGAACTTATTGTTGGCGCAATGGCTGAAGCAAAGTTTGGCCGATACCATTTATGTCCATGATAAAACAGGCTTGGTTATCGCTTCGAGTAACTATCAACAGGCGGATACGTTTGTCGGTTCGAGTTTTAGTTATCGCCCTTACTTTAAAAATGCCCGTCGTGGTGAGCCAGCCCAATACGTGGGGTTAGGAGTACGCTCTAACAAACGGGGTTACTTCTTTTCCTCTCCACTATGGTTGAACGGCGATGTCATCGGCGTCATCACGGTAAAAGTGAATTTGGAGCAGTTGGAACAGCGCCTTGCACAAAGTGGCGCAGACGTTTTGGTGACCGACAAACACAACGTAGTGTTTATGAGCAACCTACCCGATTGGCGCTATCGCGCGCTGTTTCCACTCTCACCAACGGCCATCAATGAACTGACTGAAACTCGCCAATACGGTGACACGTTGCCCGAATATTACGGCGAACTTACCGCGCAAAGTGACGAAAGTGAGTTTGCGGATAACCAATTATTGCTGTCACCAAACTACCTCGCGTACGCGACACATTTGTTGGATAAAGGTTTTCGCGTTGTAGCGTTAATCAATCACCACACCGTACTGACGGCAGTATTGCAAGCAGATGTAGTCTATTTGATTTTATACGCGCTGATTGCCCTGATCGCATTGGCATGGTTTCAGATGCTGGTAAACAAGGCACGTCTTGCCAATCTCAATGTGAGCTTGGAAGAAAAAGTCATGCAACACACGGTTGTACTAAGTGAAGCAAACCACAAGTTGCAGCAAACGGTTCGTCAGTATGAACAAAGCCAGCAAGAGTTAAGACAAACTCAGCAAGAGCTGACTCAAGCCGCCAAACTTGCTTTGCTGGGAGAGTTGTCTGCCAGTATCAACCACGAGATAAACCAACCACTTGCCGCGCTGAGAACTTACACCGAAAACTCCCAGCGCTTGTTGTCGATGGAACGCTACCCGATGGTCGCAGACAACTTAAACAAGATGCTCTCGCTAAACGAGACTATTGCCGAGGTCATTGCTAGGCTAAAAGTCTTCACCCGTAAAACTTCTCATGAACCTCATAATGAAGTGTCGATACTCCACGATGCGGTGCACAATGCCACCAGCATATTGAGCAATAAGTTGATCAAGCAAGGCGTCACACTCAAAGTACCGACGATCGACCACGAGGTAAGGCTCGCCATTCACAGCGTTGAACTAGAACAAGTGCTCATCAATCTGTTCCACAACGCTGCGCAAGCGATGGATGGCTATTGTATTGATCCACAAATTTCCATCGCGATTCAATGCCACGATTCGAGCTGCGATATTCTGGTGTCAGATAACGGCCCGGGGATGTCTGACGAGGCATTGGCGAAAATCTTTGACCCGTTTTTTACCACCAAACCAGAAGGGCTCGGACTGGGTTTGACCATTTCAAAACGTATTTTAGAAAGCTATCACGGAGCACTAAGCGCCTATAACCACCAAGGGACGCAATCGGGTAAGTCAGGCGGCATGACCTTTGTTGTCACCGTTCCGATGGCAAACACCAGAACCACCAAACCAGCAACGGAAAACGACCATGCATAACGCAGTTATCTTTGTTGATGACGAACCACACATTCGTGATGCCGTTTCACAAGCACTACTTATCGAGGGCATTGAAGTCACTTGCTTTCCCAATGCCGTTGAAGCACTCAGAGTTATCGATGCCAATTCTCCAGCAATCATCATTACGGATATTCACATGCCGGTCATGGATGGCTTAGAGTTTATGCGTACGCTGCTGAGCAAAAATCACCACTTTCAATTCATCGTTCTAACTGGGCATGGCGACGTTAAAACGGCGGTCGAAGCGATGAAAAGCGGCGCGTACGACTTTCTGGAAAAACCATTTTCAACCGATCAACTGATGAAATCACTGAACAACGCCAGCGATAAGCTGAACTTGTTGCAAGAAAACATCTGGCTAAAGAAAGAGCTCGACATGCAAACCCATGTCGGCCCAAAAATGATTGGTCACAGTAAAGTCATGGTGAGTATTCGCCGAGCCTTAATCAGCGCACCGACGAACCAACCTCTGATTTTCGTGGGACAAGACGGCACTGGTCGCCGATTAGCTGCGCAATTTGCTCACGATATTCACGCCACACCAGACAGCGAGCTGATTGCCGCCTCAGGTGAAGACCTTTACGAACTGTCGCTAGATGCACTCGACAAAGCCATTGACCACCTGACGGAAGACTCAAATCGTTGCAGTTTGTACCTGCACAGCGCAGAACATATCTCGCTCGCACAGTGGCAATGCCTGTTTAACCACCCGAAATTGGAGCGCGTATTTGGTGCGACGACCAAGGTTGATGCCGATGTTAAAGCGTTCGCAACGCTCATCCACTTACCAACGCTGGATGAACGCAAAGAAGATATTGGCCCACTTTACAAACACTTCGTACGTCATGCAGCAAGCCGTTATCAGCTGCAACCACCGCACATCAGTTTGGACGAAGTACGCCGAATTACAGAGCTTTCTTGGCCAGAAAACGTTAAACAACTGCGCCAATTTGCGGAGCTGCGCGCTCTCAAACCTGAGACTTTTCGCATGGAAGATTGGGACAGTGAAAAGAGCATCGAAATTCAGAGCATGACTCAACGCACAGAACACTTTGAATATTGTCTGTTATTTGATGCATTGCAGCGACACAGAGGCAGACTTAAAGAGGTTCAACTAGAATTACAGGTGTCACGCAAGACCTTGTACGACAAACTAAAAAAACATCAGTTGGACAAATCGAAGTTTAAGGCTCAGTAGCAATACCTCAAAATCTATTTAGCCTTTCAGCAAGAACGGGCTGAAGCCTGACGGTTAACCAGAGCGAATGTCCTCTGTTACTTATTTTTATTATCCGGAATGCTGACATGATCGGGTAATAATAATAAGATCAAAAAGATAATCCGTATTTATATAAGCAGAGAATGTGATGAGCCGAGACAACTACAACAAACTCAGCAATGATGAGCTGGATTTTGTCGATGACAAAACTGCCGCACTGCTTCTCAACACCCCAAATAGTGCCCGACTAATGTTGTGGGTTATGGTGTTGTTTTTTGTTGCAGCCATTGGTTGGGCATCGTGGGCACAGATCGACCAAGTCACCGTCGGTCAAGGTAAAGTAATTCCCTCTTCTCAAATCCAAGTAGTTCAAAACTTGGAAGGTGGTCTCGTCAAAGAAATTCTGGTGAAGGAAGGCCAACTGGTGAAAAAAGGCCAGCAACTTCTGTTGATCGACGATACTCGTTTTCGCTCGGACTACCGCGAACGTGAACAACAAGTTGCCAACCTGACCGCCTCGGTATTACAACTTTCTGCTTCTATCAACAGCGTTGCCGTCAATCGCGATTTTAATATTCAAGATTGGGAAAAAAGCGTCGTTCTCGATTACGGCAAACTGACTTTCCCACCGGTATTGGAAGAGACGCAGCCACAATTAACTCAGCGTCAAAAAGCAGAATACCGCGAAGATTTGGATAACCTACGCAACCAACTGTCGGTGATCGATCAACAAGTTGAGCAAAAACAGCAAGACTTGGTCGAGATTGAAGCGCGAGTGCGCAACTTACGCCAAAGCTACCAATACGCGAAGAAAGAACTGGATATCACCCAACCGTTGGCGGATGAAGGCGTTGTTCCACGCATTGAGCTACTCAAATTGCAGCGCCAAGTGAACGACACTCGCCGTGAAATGACATCTAGCGAACTGAAAATCCCAGTGATCAAATCCGCCATCAAAGAATCCATGCTCAATCGCATTGATGTGGCGTTGAAGTTCCGTTCCGAACAACAAGAGAAACTCAATAATGCTCAAGACCAACTGTCTGCATTAGTTGAATCGGCAGTTGGCTTGGAAGACCGCGTAAACCGCACGGTGGTTGTCTCTCCGGTGACAGGCAAAATCAAAACGCTGAACGTCAACACCGTTGGCGGCGTTATCCAACCGGGTATGGACATCGTTGAAATCGTACCAACCGAAGACACCTTGTTAGTTGAGGCGAAAATCGCCCCGAAAGACATCGCTTTTCTACGCCCGAACCTAAATGCCATCGTAAAATTCACCGCGTATGACTTTACAAAATACGGCGGCTTAGTGGGTGAACTGGAGCACATCAGTGCAGATACCACCCAAGACGAGGAAGGCAACAGTTTCTACATCGTGCGTGTGCGCACAGAAAAAACCAGCTTTGGTCAGGATGCCGATTTACCAATCATTCCAGGAATGACAGCATCGGTCGATATCATCACAGGGAAGCGAACCGTTTTGGAGTATCTGCTTAAGCCGATCTTAAGCGCCAAAACCAACGCCTTGAAGGAGTAACTGATACAAAGGCACTCACAATGTGCAGTTAAGCTCGATAAGTGGTTAAATAAAAAGCACTTATTTCTCACCAACGAGCCCATTGGAAGAGTACACTTGTGATGTGAGTCGAATATGCGATCCAATTTGAAGCGTAAAGTTACATTATTAATCAGTTTAAGTTGTTTTTCGTTCCAAATTGGTGCGTTAAGCACAAAAGAACAACGATGGGTCGATGCGGTCACAGCGGTGTATGGCGAACGCGCCGGATTGCGCGTAAATACATGGCGACAGAACATCGACCTTTTTAAACAATTGGAGACTCATGAACAGCTCGTGGGCGTTAACGATTTTTTCAACCAACTCTATTTCGTTGACGACATAAAACTGTGGGGAAAGACAGACTATTGGGCTACGCCACTCGAATTTTTAGGGAGCAACGGCGGCGATTGTGAGGATTTTACCATCGCTAAGTACTTCTCGTTACTCGAGCTAGGAATACCAGATTCAAAGATGCGTTTGATCTACGTAAAAGCCATCGAACTGAATCAGTTTCACATGGTATTAGCCTACTACCCGACCCCAAGTTCTGAGCCGCTCATCCTCGACAATATCAATCCAGAAATTGTCCGAGCCTCTAAACGTAGCGATTTGCTACCGATATACAGTTTTAATGGTACAAACCTGTGGTTGATGAAGTCCTCTGCTGGCACTGGAGAGCTGGCGGGGAAAGCATCACGTTTGAGCCTTTGGAATGACTTACGCTCGCGCGAACGTAAGTTGCAGTTAAATAAACCTAAAATTAACTATGACGAGTGAGAAACATGACCCTATATAAGAAGCTTGTAGTGGGAATGGTTACGGTCTTTATACTCTTGATGGCATCAGTATTCGTAATCGAATTCAATACTACTCGAACGAGCTTGGAACAACAGCAACGTTCAGAGGTCAACAACACCATCAACACCGTGGGTTTGGCGTTAGCACCTTACCTAAAAGATAAAGACAAGGTTGCCGTTGAATCGGTAATCAATGCATTATTTGACGGCAGTACCTACTCAGTGGTGCGTCTCACCGCGTTAGATTCTGATTACCAGATCGTACGATCTTACCCAGTAAAACCAAGCACCGTTCCGCAATGGTTTATCGACATGAATCTGTTCAAAGCGATTCACGATAAACGCGTGGTCACCAGTGGTTGGATGCAACTGGCCGAAGTCGAAATCATCAGCCACCCAGGCGCGGCGTATGAACAGCTATGGCAAGGTTTTATCCGTTTGCTATCTGCGTTTAGCGTCATCTTCCTAGCCGGATTGATTGCGATTTCTTACATTCTGCGTCGTTCTCTAAAACCACTGGCTGCTATCGTGAAGAAAATGCACGACATCGCAAACAACCAGTTTGGTGAGCCACTCACTCGCCCTAAAACCAAAGACCTGATCGCGGTCGTGGATGGCATCAACATGATGTCGGCACAGATTGAGTTGTCATTTAAAGAACAGGCCAAAGAAGCACAACGTCTACGTGCTCAAGCATACCTAGATCCTATCTCCAAACTAGGTAACCGCTCGTTCTACATCAACCAAGTTGACCAATGGTTGGCAGAACAAACGCAAGGGGGTATCGCGCTACTCCATGCAGAATATATTGGCGACATTTACGAGACAAAAGACTACCAACGCGCTGATGCCCACGTGAAAGAGTTGTCTCAACGTCTGAAAAACACCATTGATGTTCCGGGAGCCACCATTGCTCGTCTTTCTAGTGATGAATTCGGTCTGCTTTTCCCGCACATGGATGAGAGCGAACTGCGCATTCTCGCGGACAGCATCGTCAACTGTGTCAATGGCCTAAACACTGATCCAACTGGCTTAGCAAAACCAAAAGCCTCGCTTGGTGTGGCACACAGCAAAGATCAGAAAACGCGTTCTGAAGTTCTATCTATGGTGGATAACGCACTATCGAAAGCCAAAGCACAGCCAGACAAACCATACGGCTTCATTGGTAGCGATACGCCATCTAACTTGATGGGTAAACAGCAATGGAAAGCGTTGGTTGAAGAAGCAATCCACAGCGATTGGGTGAAATTCCGCTTCCAAGCTGCGAAGAATACTTGGGGCAAAGTGTTCCATAACGAAGTGTTCTCAAGCATCGAAAAAGATGGCGAGACTTACCGTGCTAACCAATACTTATTTGCATTGGAACAGTTGGATGCAACCAACATCTTCGACCAATACGTGATTGAGTCGATGATTAAGATGCTAGAAAGCGGCGAGCTTAACGATCCAGTCGCGATTAACATCGCACAAAGCAGCTTGTCTCAGCCATCGTTCATTCGCTGGACAACCAACATGTTGGAGAAACACTCGAAAGTGGCGTCTAAACTTCACTTTGAGATTCCTGAAGAGTGCTTCATCGATCATCCGCACCATACCGCACTGCTTTGTAACGCAATTCGTCAGTCTGGTGCTGAGTTTGGTGTCGATAACTATGGTCGTAACTTCCAGTCGCTGGAATACATCCAAGAGTTCCGTCCGAACTACGTGAAGCTGGATTACTTGTTCACACACAACTTACACGACGAAAAACAGAAGTTCACACTCACGTCGATCTCTCGTACCGCTCACAACTTGGGCATTACTACGATTGCATCGCGTATTGAAACTCAGATCCAATTGGATTTCCTCACCGAGCACTTCGTAGAGGTATTCCAAGGATTCATCGTCGACAAGGAATAATAAGGTTCACCAACGATGAAAGACCCTTTACTGAATTCGCTCATCTACGTTAGCCGTTACTATGGGTTAGCCAACTCGCCGGAAGCACTTGTGAATGGGCTTCCGCTGTCAGATGGTAAATTGACCCCGTTCCTGCTACCAAGAGCGGCGGAAAGGGCCGGATTGGTTGCCAAGGAAAACCGTGCAGAGCTGGAGAAAATCTCCAGCCTGATTCTGCCGGCAATCTTAGTTCTTAAAGGTGGTGACTCTTGCGTTCTCAATAGCATCAATATGGAGACACGCGAAGCAGAAGTCACAACCTTAGAAAGTGGAATGGTGCCAATCTCCATTCCATTAGAAGACCTACTTGAGCAGTACACTGGTCGCTACTTTTTAGTTAAAAAGCAATTCCGTTTCGATGAGCGCTCTCCCGAAGTGCTCAAAACCAAAGAAGGTCACTGGTTCTGGTCAACCTTGTGGCAATCTAAACGCATCTACCGCGATGTGCTTATCGCTTCTCTTTTGATCAACATCTTCGCCATTGCCGCACCAATGTTCACTCGTTTGGTGTACGACAAAGTGGTGCCAAACCTCGCGTTTGAAACCTTATGGGTGTTGGCAAGCGGTATCTTCGTCGTGTTCATTTTCGACTTTTCTCTCAAGTCACTTCGTAACTACTTCATCGATGTGGCGGGTAAAAAGTCGGATATTCTGATCTCCTCTAAACTGTTTAGCAAAGTAATGGGGATTCGAATGGAATCCAAACCGCCGTCAGTGGGTGCATTTGCACGTCACTTGCAGGAGTTTGAATCCATCCGCGAATTCTTCACTTCCGCTACCGTCAGCGCGTTGATCGACCTACCATTTGCGATTCTGTTTTTAATCATCATTTGGTTGATGGCGGGCAATTTGGTATTTGTGCCGATGGTAGGTGTTCTCATTCTGATCATCCACTCACTGCTCATCCAAGGCCCTCTACGCCGTTCTATCGAGGAAGGCTCACGTCTGGCTTCTCAAAAATACGCCAACCTGATTGAGAGCTTGGCAGGCTTAGAAACGGTGAAAATGTTGAGTGCTCAAAGCCAGTTCCAATACCGCTGGGAAGAAGCGGTAGCGCACATGGCAAACTGGAACATCAAGAGCCGTCGCATTACCGACAGCATCCAAAACGCAGCGGGTTTCGTGCAGCAAAGTAGTAACGTCGGAATGATCATCTTAGGCGTTTACTTGATTGCAGAAGGTGACTTAACCATGGGTGGTTTGATTGCCGCAACCATGCTAAGTGGTCGTGCGATTGGGCCTTTGGTTCAGCTATCGCTACTTTCAACGCGTTATAACCAAGCCAAATCGTCGATGACCATCATCAATCAAGTGATGGAAATGCCGGACGAGCAAGAAGAAGGCAAACGCTACATTCACCGCCCTATTGTACAAGGTAAGATTGAGCTAGAACGCGTTACCTTCCACTACCCAGACTCACCAGTCGCGTCAATTCGAGATTTGAGTTTGACGATTAATCCTGGCGAGAAAGTGGCGATTATCGGCCGTATCGGCTCGGGTAAAACCACGTTAGAGCGTCTCATCATGGGCTTATACCAACCGACAGAAGGTCATGTTCGCATTGATGACACCGACATCGCGCAGCTTCATCATGTCGATATTCGCCGCAATATCGGGTGTGTGGCGCAAGATTCCAATCTGTTCTTTGGCTCCATCCGCGACAACATCACGCTAGGCCGTCCATTAACCGATGACCGTGACGTGATGGATGCAGCCAATCGTGCGGGTGTGACCGCCTTTACGCAATCGGACCCAGCAGGTTTGGAGCGTCAGGTTGGTGAAGGGGGCGCAATGCTTTCTGGCGGTCAACGTCAGGCGGTGACGATTGCTCGCGCGTTCCTTGGCCGTCCTCCGGTACTCTTGATGGATGAGCCAACCAGTGCAATGGACAACCGCTCAGAAATGCACATCAAGCATCAATTGGCGCAGTTAAAACCGAGCGAAACGCTGATTTTGATTACACACAAAACGTCGATGCTCGATATCGTAGATCGCGTGATTGTAATGGAGAAAGGCAGCGTAATTGCAGACGGTCCAAAATCTCAAGTGCTGAACGACTTGAAGCAAGGTAAGGTTAGAGCAGTTAGCTAATCTCTGAAATCAAGAAAGCCATTATTGAAATACAAAGCCCCGTTGAATCGAATGTTTCACGGGGCTTATTTGATCGGCAAACCAAGATAGTTCAGCTCTTCAAGCACAACCCAAATAAGCACGAACCCCACGATCACCACCAGCATCATGATCGCCTTTTCATCTTCTTCCATACGCCCGCGCCTCTCCTACCAACTTCTTTCAACCACTACTAGGTTAGCAGGACGAAGGTCATATTCATCAAATTTATGACGCGCTTCACTTGGCGTAATTTTGGATATGGGATGAAGCTCAAACATTGAGCACATGAAAGAGACGTCGACTCTAGTTGAATATTAGGTATGGTAACGAAATACTACCCATCGCAGTCTTTCATTATGCTATTTCAGTAACATGTAAGGCGTTTTAATGCTGATACAGGGTAAACAGAGTAGAAAAATTGTGATTACTTACAGCAGAAAATCAGCTATAAAAGCCGCTTTCTAAATATCGTCGAGTTGAAGAAATGAATGATTGGATCCAATTAGAACAAGTGAGCCAGTATTTCACTACAGGCTCCCTCGGTTACAAAGTGTTGATGGGCATTTTTGTCCTGATCGCTTATCGTATCCTGAAGAGAATCGTCAATCGAGCCATCTTAAACTTAGCAACCTCAAAGGGCGTAAAAAAGGCCCGCCTGAGTTTTATTCAGCGCTGTTTCAATGTCGCGCTGCTGTTTTTGACCGCCTCTGTTTTTGCCATTATCACCGGTATAGGCTATGGCGATGTGTCATTGTTCCTATCGTCCATTTTCGCCGTATTGGGTGTGGCGTTTATCGCGCAGTGGTCAATTCTGAGCAATATCACCGCCAGCTTTTTGATCTTTTTTGTCTTCCCATACCGAGTGGGCGATCGTATTAAAGTCGTAGACAAAGACGAAGACATCAGTGGCGAGATTCAAGAAATCAGCATGTTTCACGTGTTAATTAAGCACGACAACGGAAACTTGATTACTTACCCAAACAACCAGATTTTGCAAAAAGCGGTACTAAAGCTGGCGAAAAATAAGCCAGAGCCAAGTAAAACAAAATCTCGGATTTATACTCGCAGAAAGAAATAACCCACTAAAAAGCCGATGTATCTACATCGGCTTTTTTAATGCACTTCTTTTTAAGTTTTAGTGTTGACCTAAACCAAACTTGAGGTTTTAGCATGCTCAACATTACACATTAATCAGAAAAAAGAAGGAATCTTTCATGTCCAAAATTGCGATTATTTATTTCTCTAAAACCGACGTTACTGGCCAACTTGCTCGCGCGATTGCCGCAGGCGTTGAACAACAAGGCATTAAGCAGCAAGGTGAATGTGAAATCCTCTCTCACCGAATTGAAGGCAGTGAGATTATTGAGGGACGTTTTGTGAACTCTCACTTAATGGATGAACTTGCTGAATGTGATGCGATTATCTTTGGCTCTCCGACCTACATGGGTGGAGTGGCTGCGCAGTTTAAAGCATTTGCCGATGCGAGCAGTGAATCTTGGTACAACCAGAAGTGGGCAAACAAAGTGGCAGCAGGTTTTACTAGCGGAGGAGCGTTGAATGGCGATCAATCTTGCACACTGCAATACCTTCAAACCTTTGCATACCAGCACGGCATGATGTGGGTCGGGTTGGATAAGATCAGCAATTCTGGGGAGCAAAACCTGAATCGCTACGGTGTGCAAGGTGGCATTGTTGCTCAAGGCGGTGAAGATGGTCAGTTGCATGCCTCTGATGTTGCAACGGCGGAGTATCTTGGCAAACGAGTCGCAATGCTAGTTGACAAGCTCTCCACTCGCTAACAATAAAAAGAAACCCCGTAAGATACATCTTCGGGGCTTCGTATTTATCGCTTGTTTTGAGAGCTACTTCTTGATGTAGAGGTCTTTCGAGTAGATACGACCCTCTACGTTGTTTTTGGCAAAACCGCCAACTGTAGGGCGAACCAAACGCGCTTGCATGTAGTAATAGATTGGCGCAATGGGCATATCTGCCGCCAGCAACTGTTCTGCTTGGTCATAAAATCCTTGGCGCGCTTTCTCATCGGTTGCAGCCAATGCACTGTTCATCACGTTGTCGTACGCTTGGCTACTGTAACGTGCAAAGTTACCCGAAGAACCTGAACGCAATAAACTCAAGAAAGTGGACGCTTCGTTGTAATCACCACACCAAGACGCACGCATCACATCGAAATTGCCTTGTTTACGCGCCACTAAGTACGACTTCCACTCTTGGTTTTCTAACTCAACGTTTGCACCGAGATTCTTGTGTAGCATCGAGGCTATTGCAACGGCGATAGATTTATTTGCCTCACTGGTGTTGTACAGCAATTTGAAATCCAAAGGTTTGCCATCACCGTATCCCGCTTCTTTCAGCAGTTCACGTGCTTTCTCATCACGTTGTTGTTGACTCCAGTTACTGTATTCTGGCGGCGTTGCATCAAACCCTGCGGTGTACTGATGCGCAAAAGTATAAGCAGGAAGGTTGCCGACTTGAGTGACACCATTCGTGATCACATCGCGCATGATGGAGTACGATACCGCTTGACGCACTCGCGCATCATCAAATGGTGAACGAGTGGTATTGAACGCGTAGTAATACGTGCACAGCAATGGCACCACCGTGTAAGCCTGCTTGTAATCTTGTTTAAGCTTCTGCGCCATATGAGTCGGCACATCTGACGTGATATCCAGCTCTCCTGCCGCATAACGATTGATCGACGCGTTTTGGTTTTCAAACGGAATGTAAGTCACTCTGTTTAAATGCGTATCTGCGCTGTCCCAGTAACTTGGATTCTTAACCAGTTCAATGCGCTCATTCACGACCCACTTATCCAATGTGAATGCACCGTTGCTAACAAATTGGTCTGGATCGCTCCACGGCTTGTCGCGGTTTTCCACTGTCGCTTGATGCACTGGCATCATGGACGTGTGCCCAGTCATAGCAACAAAGTACGGTACTTGACTGTCCAACTCAAAACGTAAGGTGTATTTATCCACCGCCACGATACCGAGATCGTCCAAAGGCTTTTTGCCCTCTGCCACATCGGCGATGTTTTTGATCTTGGTGAGTTTGAGATACCAAACATTTGGAGAAGCGGTCTTCGGGTCCACCGCTCGGCGCAGTGAATAGACAAAATCATCCGCCGTCACAGGCTCGCCATTTGACCATTTCGCTTCTTTGCGCAAGTGAAAAACAAAGGTTAGGTTGTCCTTGGTTTCCCACGATTCCGCCACACCGGGAATGATGTTTCCGTCACGATCTTGAATCACCAGCCCTTCAAATAAGTCACGAATCACGTGCATTTCTGGCAGACCTTCGGCTTTTGCCGGATCAAGCGTTGCCGCCTCTGCGTCATTCGCACGTACCAAATGTTGCTCTGCGGCGAGTTGAACGCCGTTAGGTAAGGTATCCGCAACGACAGATGCAGAAAGAAAAGGGGTGAATAAAGAGGAAATCAGCAACGCCGTTGAATGTTTTTTAAAATCCATATCGTTTTTCGTTCTCCTAACGCGTCTTGTGAAGCAAGCGCCACAATTAACATTTCAACCGTTGACGAGTTTAAACGGTTCGGTTTAGCTAGGTTTAATTAGCTTAGATATTGATATTACTTCATCAATCAGGAGATTACGGTGAGTCTAATTCCAAGAACGGAAAGAGCGACATTTTTAATTCGGCCAACAACATACGGTCATTCCGTGCTTGGTGCGCCACTACTGTATTTTCCGGCGCAAGTCGAAAGTGCTTCGCGAGGTTTGATTTTGGCAGGCACTCACGGGGATGAGACAGCCTCGATTGCAGGTTTGTCCTGTGCGCTAAGAAGCTTGCCAGCTAAAAACTTACGACATGATGTGATTCTGTCAATGAATCCTGACGGCAACCAGCTAGGCACACGCGCAAATGCAAACCAAGTGGATCTCAATCGCGCGTTTCCAACCAAAAATTGGACTGAGCATGACACCGTGTATCGATGGAGCTCTCACACACCCGTTCGAGACGTAAAGGTGAAAACAGGCTCTAAAAACCAGCTAGAGCCAGAAGTTGGCGCATTAATTAACTTGATTGAACTGCGCAGGCCAAAGTTTGTAGTGTCGTTTCATGAACCGCTTGCGTTTGTAGATGATCCCAAACATTCCAACCTTGCCAAATGGCTCGGCGAGCAGTTTCAGCTGCCAATCGTGGACGATGTCGACTACGAAACCCCCGGCTCATTCGGCACTTGGTGTAGTGAACGTGATTTACCTTGCATCACGTTGGAGTTACCGGCAATTTCTGCCGATCTCACCATTGAAAAGCATCTATCCGCTTTTATTGCTTTACTGATGCACGATCCGGATCTTTAGTTCGCTGTTGGTTAAGCGATCATGTGAGGATCTGTTTGATGTCGGTACTGATATCGCTGATCAACTGACGTGCACTTTCGTCTCTTTGCTGAACCAAGATGATAAACAGCAAATCGGTGATCACGTTTTGCGCGGTGCGTGAAGCAATGGATGAGCTGCGATGTTCCGTTTCATTGGCAATCGTATCAAGCGTAATATCGGCAATACCGCGCAAGCGACTTCTCCCAGGAGCAGATAACGCAATCACCTTCGCGCCCTGCTCTTTTGCCGCTTCTGCCGCGACGAGAATTTCTTTGCGTTCGCCCGAATACGAAATCGCTATCTGCACATCTTCTGAAGAGAGGGTACGAGCAACAGCAATCTGCACGTGGCTGTCTTGTTCGGAAAGCGCCGTAATACCGAGTTTAAGCAGTTTAAAGCTTAAATCCTTCGCGGTCAGGGCTGAGCCCCCAATCCCGACCACTTGCACTCGACGCGCTTCACTCAACCATTTCACCGCTTGGTGACACGCTTCATAAGACAGCGCATTGGTGGTTTGAAACATAGCATCTGTTTTTGCTTTCACCAGTTTCTGTGAAATAACCGCGATGGGATCATCTGCCAAAATATCACTGTGCAACGGTGTCGACTGCATCGCATGCTTACGGCCAATCTCTTCATTCAGAGCTAACTTAAACTCGCTGTAGCCTTTAAAGCCAATACGCTGAGTAAATTTCACAATGCTCGATTGACTCACTTTTACTTGCGCCGCAAGTTCTTGGCTGGTGAGCTGCGCCGCCTTTTCTGCGTTTTCAACAATCCAATCGCCGACCAAACGACCACTTTGCGAAAGCTGAGTACGCCTCGCGACTATCTTATTGATAACTGACACAACAAAAACCTCAAAAATTTAAATAAATTATTCCAAAACAAAAATAATTGGAGTTTGATTTAACTCCATGATTATTCTAACCAAGCCAGTTTATACCGGATGTAATGGACGTATATTTTCTCTCATTATTCCAAATTTCTCCTGCACAAAGAATAACCTCAAGTGTGATTTTTATCACCAAAACAGAATATTTTATTCCATAGAATCGCCCTCAGATTGAACATTACGAAGAGTGTAAAACATGAAAATTGATTTAAGCCGATTGGTGACAGAAAGCCGTAATCCAGCCAGTGCAGAGATTGATACGCTTTCGACCATCGAGATGCTGCAAGTCATTAATGAAGAGGATCAAAAAGTCGCGCTCGCGGTCAAAGCAGTGCTACCACAAATTGCAAAGACGGTTGATGCAATTACTCAAGCGTTCGCCAATGGTGGCCGTTTGGTTTACATGGGAGCTGGCACATCAGGCCGCTTAGGAATTCTTGATGCGAGCGAGTGTCCTCCTACCTACGGCACGCATCCAGATATGGTGATTGGCTTAATTGCTGGTGGACACCAAGCGATTTTGAAAGCGGTAGAAAACGCAGAAGACGACGCGAAAATGGGTCAAGACGACTTAAAAGCGCTTCACCTCACCAAACATGACGTGGTTGTAGGCATTGCAGCGAGTGGCCGTACACCTTATGTACTAGGTGGTTTGGAGTACGCTAAATCCATCGGATCTACGACCGCATCTATCGCCTGTAATCCGGAATGTGCCATGGCAAAAGCGGCCGACATCGCGATTCTGCCGATTGTTGGCGCAGAGGTCGTTACTGGCTCTTCTCGCATGAAAGCCGGCACCGCACAAAAACTGGTGTTAAACATGCTCACGACAGGTGCAATGATTCGTAGCGGTAAGGTATTTGGCAACTTAATGGTGGATGTAGAGGCCACCAACGCCAAGCTCATCCAACGCCAAACCAACATTGTTGTAGAAGCAACTGGCGCATCAAAAGAAGAATCAGAGCGAGCATTAAATGCCTGCGATCGCCACTGCAAAACTGCCATCTTAATGATTTTGGCCGATTTGGATGCCGAACAAGCCAAATCACGCCTCGCCGCGCACAACGGTTTTATTCGCGCAGCACTAAATAATAACTAAATAATCCGAGTTCTGAAGGATAGACCCTATGGCAAAAATAACTTCAAACACAGTATCGCAGTTGCTGTCCGCAGTGGGTGGCAGCAGCAACGTAAGCAAATGTGGTAACTGTATGACGCGTTTGCGTTTATCGCTCGCCAACAATGGTTTGGCTGATCAGTCAGTTATCAAGCAAATTCCCGGCGTAATGGGTGTGGTGGAAAGCGATGAGCAGTTTCAGATCATTCTCGGTCCCGGAAAAGCTCAACATGCGGCTGAGATGATGAATCAATTGATCGACAGCTTAACCTCTGGTGACAGTGAAGAACCAGATATGCCACAACAAGATCTTTCTGCCGTCGCGGCCGAGCAGAAAAAACAGATGAAGAGTAAACAAACCAGTGCGGTTCAGCGTTTTTTAAGCAAGTTTGCTACCATCTTTACGCCGTTGATCCCTGGCTTTATTGCCGCTGGTTTGTTGCTAGGTTTTGCGACGTTATTGGAACAGATGTTTGTTCTCGACCAGACACCAAGCCAGTTTATGTTGGATTTGATCGCCTACATGAAAGTCTTTGGTAAGGGTCTGTTTGCTTTCCTAAGTATTCTGATTGGTTACAACGCGCAGCAAGCGTTTGGCGGCTCTGGTGTTAATGGTGCCATTCTCGCCTCTTTGTTTGTGCTGGGTTACAACCCAGAGGCTACATCCGGCATTTATTCTGGCATGAACGAGTTTTTCGGCTTTGCGATTGATCCGCGCGGCAACATTATCGGCGTACTTTTGGCGGCGATCATCGGTGCGCAAGTCGAGCGTAAGGTTCGTCAATACATGCCAGATGATCTGGACATGATCTTAACGTCCGTTATCACTCTGTTGATCATGGGCGCGGTAACCTTCTTGATCATCATGCCAATCGGCGGCGAGCTGTTTAAAGGGATGTCTTGGTTGTTCCTCAACTTGAACGATAACCCATTAGGCGCTGCAATCTTGGCAGGTTTGTTCTTAATTTCTGTGGTATTTGGCATCCACCAGGGTTTTGTTCCAGTGTACTTTGCATTGATGGAAGCACAGGGCTTTAACTCGCTATTCCCTATCCTGGCGATGGCTGGTGGCGGTCAGGTTGGCGCGTCAATGGCGCTGTATTTCAAAGCCAAAAAAGACGCTCTACTGCGCACTCAAGTTAAAGGCGCTATTATTCCGGGCCTTCTAGGCATTGGCGAACCATTGATTTACGGCGTGACATTACCACGCGTAAAACCATTCGTTACCGCTTGTATTGGCGGCGCTGCGGGCGGCTTCTTTATCGGTTTAGTTTCTTACCTTGGCTTACCAGTTGGTCTTAATACGGTGTTTGGCCCGTCCGGTATCGTGGCGATTCCTCTCATGACATCAGAAAATGGCATCTTCCCGGGCATGATGGTGTTTGTTGCTGGCCTGCTTATCTCTTACATCGTTGGCTTCCTCGCGACTTACTTCTTTGGCTGCAAAGACGTCGATTTAAGCTAAATCATTCTTCCCCTATAGGAATGGACTAGCTCGCGCCCTTGGCAAACAAGGGCGCACCCTCTCTCTACTTCACGACAATTTTTCTTATTCCGTTACTCGGAAGGGGCTTTGTCGTACCTAAAACAATAGAAATGAAAGGTCGTTAATCATGAAAAAGCACATTTTGACTCTACTTATCCCAACATTGATGGCATCAAACGCAATGGCAGCGCAGCTGTATCAAGCGGAAGATGGGTCAGTTTTAAATATTTACTCTCGTCTTGGTTTCAATGTCACCAGTAAAAATGATGAGCACGGCGATGCAAATGGCGAGTTTGATGGCCGTATTGGTTTAAACGGTTCACAAACCATCAACGAGTACGCGTCGATCATCGGCCAAGCGCAATACCAAGTGGGTGCCGCTGAATACGCAAACCAAGTAAACGACAAACCGTCTCTGACCGCACGTTATGTATGGGCAGGTATTGATGCGAAAGATTATGGTCGCATTACTGGTGGTCGCGTGGCATCTGGATTGATTATGTTTACCGACATTGGTGATGTGTTCGCCTCTTCCGATGTTTCTATGGCGCGCCAAGCGAACAAAGTCGACAAAACCGCGACGCAAGTTTTCCGTCAAGATGGCACGCTGCAATACCAAAACAGCCTAGGTAATTTCGACTTTTCTGTCGCGTACATTTTAGGAAATAACACTTCTGAGCTCGACTACGGTTACAACGCTGCACTGCGTTATACGCTAGACATGGGGAATTTGGGTACCTTGGCACCAGTGGTGGCGATGCAGAAAAATAAAGGTGATGCACGTGAAAACAACGACACCGATTACACATTCTGGGGCGCAGGTACACGTTACTACCTAGGAGATTTGATGTTGGGTGCGTTGTACTCGGAAGATGAACTAGAGGGCTATTACTCGCAAACCAGTACCGACAAAGTGATGGAATTGACGGCGGTTTACAGTGTAAATGACAAATGGGCACTGCGTGCTGGTTATCGTTCTTTAGAAAACAGTGAGGGTGACGAGCTAGAGCTGAAAGATACAACGCTAGAAGTGCAATACAAACTGACGCCTCGTTCTTCTATCTACACAAACTACGTTGATCGTAACGGTTCGCGTGGCTACAGCAATGGACAAGAAGTCTCGTTTGGCGGTGCGCACGCAGACGAAAGCTACTACCACTTAGGTCTGCGTTACGAGCTGTAAGCACGATACTTAATGTAAGTTAGCTGAATCCATGAGCTTCTTCTGTGTCCGGTCAGTAGTTATTGCCTTTAATGCTGATTTGAAGAAGCTCACCCTCGTAATATGTTTTCATCGTTACCTGTTTTGACCAACACGCCTGCATCAGGAAAGCTGGTGACAGTAGCTAACAATTTTCCATCGACAAAGTGCAATGCCGCATAATCGTGAATACCATAACAAGTGATCCTCGGTTGAGAACGAGCAAAGGCTTGGAAAACCTCAAACTTCTCACCAACATGGGAAAAATGCGCCGCAGCCAAACCGTCAATTAATCCAAGACAACGCATAACTTGGTATGCTTCGGGATCACTGTCTGTCACCGCAAACTCAAACCAACAAATTGCACCAGCGCTCATGCCACAAATGATGATGCCTTGTTCATAACACTGCTTGAGTATTCTATCGATTCCCCATTCGCGCCAAATGGCCAACATCGAACGCGTATTACCCCCACCGACGTAAATGATGTCTTGTTCAAATAGCGTTTCTTTCCAACCAGCATCAAACTTAAACAGCGGAAAATGGGTTACGTTTTCACTAAGCTTCGCATTGTAAAAACGTTCAATAACTTCATCGGCGTCTCCCGTGGCTGTCGGTAAAAAACAAATGTTTGGATTCTCCTTACCAGACAAAGACAAAATGTATTGATCGAGCGGACTCGGGTTCTCTCCCATCATCCAGCCACCACCACCAATCGCAATACAGTGTTTTCGCATTCCTTTGCTTCCTCTATTGTTGCTAAGTTTGTTGTCGCTATTCGCCGACAGAATATATGTTCCTAAAGTGATCAATGAACGCTCGCGTTCTTCTTGGTAAGTGCTCACGTTTTGGGTAGAGCAGATAAAGCGGCAAAATCGCATCCGTTTGCCAATCTGGCAGCAAACTCACGAGTTGTTCTTTTTGTGCAGATTCGAGTTTAGCCAGTGCAAATTCATCTAACATGGCTACACCACAGCCAGCCAAAGTAGCATCCAACATGGACTGGACAAGATTAAAACTCAGCGTACTTTCTAACTCAATTCTGCACTGCTGTTGAGTTTGCTTATGCGTATACGTCCACTTGTCTAACACCAAGTCACGACTTTTATAAAGGATGTGCTCTAAGTCACCAAGATCCTCTGGCGTACTTACATTTGGTTTATCAGCTAAATACGAGCGATGAGCGATCGGTTTACAGTGTAAAGTGCGTAGCTGATGGCCGACGTATCCCTCTGGGGGAGTATCGGTAAAGTAGAATGCGATATCAAACCCAGCCTCAATCAAGTCGAGAGGTGCCTCTGTGAAGATCACTTCGACGCTCACTTGTGGATGTTGCAATCGAAACTCGATCAGTGTTTGGCTGAGTAATGCGGCTCCAAAAGAAGCGGACGCCGCTATTCTCAATTTTCCCGATACGATCTCGTTTGCCATGACTTGCTCATTGATCTGCTCAGCGCCTTCTAGCAGTTGCTTTACCTGCTGATAAAACCGCAAACCATCGTAGGTCAAATTAAACTGGCGCGTAGTTCGCTGAATAAGCTGCACCGACAATATGTCTTCTAGCTGCTTAAGTTGCCGACTTACATGCGCATTCGAACAATTCAGTCGCTTTGCTGCGCCAGCAATACTTCGCTCCTCGCACAAAGCGACGTAAAGTGGTACGTAGCTGAGCCATTTTATTTCCATACAGTAATTCTGAATCTCTAAAATCAAACTACTGGAAATAATAAAAAGCCTCTAAACTCTGTACAACCTAAATTTGAAAGGATGAGTTATGAGTGTTTTCGACACGTGGTTAAAAGGTCAAGTCATTAAAGATCACATCACTAATCCCAATATCATCGTTGGCGATTACAGCTATTACTCGGGCTTCTATCATCAAAAAAGCTTCGAAGAGCAAGCAGTACGCTACTTGTTGGGTGACCCCGTCACACTTCAAGAATGGCAAAGTAGAGAACCCGATAGCATCGACAAATTAATCATTGGCAAGTTTTGTTCCATCGCTTCTGGAGCCACCTTTATGATGGCAGGAAATCAAGGTCATCGCATTGACTGGATTTCGGCCTTCCCCTTCTCTCCTGAAGAATTTGGAGAAGGCGTGCAAGACGGTTTCGAGCGTGCCGGAGACACGGTGGTGGGGAACGATGTTTGGATTGGCAGCGAGGCGATGATCATGCCCGGAGTAAACATCGGCGATGGAACCGTCATCGGAGCACGCGCAGTAGTGACGAAAGACGTCCAACCTTATTCGGTGGTGGTTGGAAACAACCAAGTCGTACGTCAACGATTCAGCGATAAAGAGATTGAAACTCTACTCAATATCCAATGGTGGAACTGGCCAATAGAACACATTAAACAAGCAATGAAAGTAATGTGTAGCAGCCAAGTCGGTGCGCTTGCGGACTACTATCAAGAGCACATTGTCGATTTGTAGATAAACAAAAGCCCACACATCTTGTTGCGACGTGTGGGCTCAGTGAGTAAGAAAGCTTAAACCGCAGCGACGTCCTCTTCTTCCAAGTTCGCCGAGACTTTAATTTCGTATTGATTGAAACGGAACGAACAACCGCCATGAGTACGCTTTGTCGTTACTTGCTCGTCGCCAAACTGCACCGTCACGCGAGTGAAGACACGCTCTTTGGCTTCGACAATATTTTCTTCTAACGCGACTTCAAAGTCATGTTCCGTTTGTTCTAGCTTTTGCTTTATCGCTTCAAGCTGCTCGTTGTTTTGTGTTTTCATCACATTAATCTGAGCTTGTTCTTCGTCGGTACGTTCGGCTTTAGGACGTTTCTTAAATTCGAGCTCTTTACGAATCACATCCATCGTGCCTTCTTGAGCGCGTTTGTATTGATCTTTGAGCTCTGCTAATCGCTCCTTAAATGCAGAATAGCGCGCGAACGCTTCTACCTTAGTGGCGGTGTCGCCTTCTACGCCCAATTGTAAGCACACCACTTTGTCACCGACTTTTGCATCTCCGCCGCTGAGCGTACCGTTCCTACCGTTCGCATCCAGCACCGTCAGATTGCGCCCACAAACAATATCGTTATTCATGCTGTGCACCGCCAACTCAATATCTTCGCCAGCTTGCAAATCACAATATTGGGCGTAGCTCGCGCGAATCGAACCTTTGGCTTTGACGTGACAACTCTTTGGCTGGCCATCACTCACGGTGTGGCCAATGATCCCTTTACCAACTTGAATGTCGTCTTGCGCTTGTACGTCAGCCGATTCAATGAAGCCGCCTACAGTAATAGAGCCCGTAGCTTTAACAATCATTCCGGATTCAATGTTGCCACCGATAATCACATTCCCTTTGAATTTCACGTGGCCTGTATTCACGCCAACGCTATTGAGGCAAAGTGCGTTATCAACTTCGATGGTTTTGTCTTTAATCAGGGGCGTACCGGATACCGATGCAATCAATAGGTTTGGGTCGTGCTTGCTTATCTCGGTGCCCTTGCCTGGCTTCATTGGGCTGTCTTTCCCGGCTTGTGGAGGAATCACTCGCCCTTGAACAGTAAAACCAGGCGTACCTTTGGTCGCAGGCGTGCGGCGCATCACCTCATCGCCTACGTCAACCGCGATAGTTTCACCGAGGTTACGTAAATCAATTTTGTCGCTAGCAGATTGGCCGTCTTTGGGTTTGAGGATGCGTTTGGTGATGTCTTTAACGAGAGGAGTAAAAAGAGCGTCTTTGCCTTTGATAGGTTGCTTACCAACCGCTACAGGTTGAGAAAAAGTTTCGCCGGGTTTGAGCTGAGTGCTGACAACCAACACTTTCTTCAAAGCCAGTTTGTTGATGCCTTTCGAAACTCGCGCTTGAGCAAGGGCTTGAACAATCTCGGGGCCACGTAAACCTCGGCCTCCGTACGCGCCGACAACGTTCATACTGGCGAGCATGTCATTATTCGATAATTCAACCTCAACTTGCGCGTTGCGTTTTTCCGCAATGACGATGCCTTCGTAAGCTTCGGCTTTACGTTCTTTGGCGCAGTTAATGAATCTCACGACTTCCCCCTCAACAACAAACATCCTTTCTGCGTTCATTGCGACGAGCTGCTCGTTTAATTCATTTTGATTTAGCTCACCACCGAGGTCCACTTCTCCCGGAAGACGGGCTATCACCTTGGTCTTATCTTCAGATAACTCAAGACACAGCTTCCACATACCCTTACCACTTTGCTTCCCATCAACACTTTCAGTCTAACCAAAAACATTTTCTGAACAAACCTCGCACTTCGAAGAATAGGGCTCAGGTCACTAAAGGTCGAAGCCTTGGTATTATTGAGTAAATAAAGTATTAGGCATGGTGATTCATCCGCGTAAATCATTCCACTCTCGTTTCACTTCATGCTCCACTCTACAGCATGAGAAAGTTGTAGCTTGTAGTTATAGTGCTTCAATACAATAGAAGTGGCGACGCCACTCCTTCCCTTTTATTGGCGATTTTGTTTACAGCTCAACATTGAACTTAGTCGGTCATGAGTTTGCTTTTTATCATTCATCAAAAACAAAAAAGGAGTGAATTTACAGTGTAAAGTCACTCCTCTCAGCTCGTCTCTATTTACAGTGTAAATCCATAAGGCGTTGCGTTTACACTGTAAATTGACTCAACAACTTTTCTAACTCACTTCTTAACTGTTGCTCAACTTGCTTTCTTCCCGATAATCCAAATTGTTTGGCACAAATGCCCCAATCATGGTTTAAGAACACTTTACTTATCATCAAATCAGAAACAGGCCCCAAACCATGTTGACGCAGCCACTGTTGTAACCACACAAAAATCGATTCATAGCTTGCACCACCCTGCGCATAGCTTTGAAGCAATACTCGCTTAGTCGGATGTAAGGTTTGATGTTGAATCGGTTGACGCAACAAGCTTCTAGCCAGACTCGGCTCTAACTTAGGATAAACAAGGGAAAGGCTCGCAGACAAAAACTCATGAAACAATGCTTGTGCGTCATCAATCCAAGTTTGTGATTTATTCGCAAGTTGGCGAACCATCAACAATGAATAACAACCACTGGCGGCATCGCGCATAGTTCCTAAACGAATGGATTGATAGCCAGCTTGTTGCCAAAACTGAATCAACTCATCCGTCGCACCAAAACTTGTCGATAGATAATCCACATGGGCACCAACGCTTTCCGCGAGTAGTGTTAGCATGCGCTTGCCAATGCCCAAACCTTGTAGATCAGGATGCACCGCAATTCGCATTACTCGTGAAGTAATAAGCTTACCTACTTTTACCAAACCAAGTTGATTGATGATGGTGATTGGCGTCAAATGCCCCTTAGGACGACGTTGACCAAGTTGAACGGCTTCAATTAACTCGTCATCAAGGCCGCCCTCCTCAACCGTGAGAATGACTCCGATGATATTTTGTTTATCCATCGCGAGATAAACGGAGCTGTTGTCATCTCGCAGTAAATGGAGCAAATCATTCGGTGAGGTTTGATAATGAGCATTAACCAGTAAAGCAAAGCATTCGCGTAGTAAGTTGGGTTGGTGAACCAGTACTTGCTTGTCCACTTTGTTCAACGATACGTTCGCCATGCCTTCAATGGATTGCGGCGATAATTCCGCGTTCAAGATAAAAGCGTCATACAACCACGTTTCTAACTTATCATCTACGCTCCAACGAATTGGCTGCTGCATCTGATACGTCTTCATGCCAGGTCGTTGTTGTTGCAACCATTCAATGAATTTCAACGTGAAGCCACGTCCGCAGCCTTCATAGCCATGAATCGTGCTAGAAAAGACCAAACGATGATAATGCTCGGTGATTTGTTTGAGCATCGGGACGGGAATCGCAGCCGCTTCATCAACTAGCAACAAATCACACTCAGGCAGCGAAGACAACAATTCGTCAGGCGCAATAAACTGAATATACCCATATCCGACTTCCAAACGGTCTTTCTTCATCTGTTTGGCATCCGTAAGTAAACGCTGCGCGTGCTGATAGACTGGCTCAACAGCGTTAATAGAAGGCGCGGTAAGTAATATACGCAGCGGCTTGTGTTGCAACAACTGAGCACAAGCGATACCTAACGCGCTGCTTTTACCTCTACCGCGATCAGCCGTGAGCACTAAAGGACGCTTACGATGCCCACTCACCACTTTCTCGATTAATGAAACAGCGTGAGTCTGCTCTATGTATTCTGTATTTCTCTGCGCAATAGCAAACTCAGAAACCTGGGGAATGACTTTCCCCTGCTCAAGCACTATCAGCTTTTGCCATTGGGTCTGCATCCATTGCTCAGCGAAGTGTTGTGGTTGAGCAGTATTTGTCACAACAAGTAGCATTCCACCGCCAACGAGAGAGCCAATTGCCGCCGTAAAGCTATTAGCATCGAACTCTTTTCGCGCGTCAAACAGCAGCACATCACATTCTCTTCCGAGTAGTCGATTTCCCTGCTTCATTCCAACACAAAAGGCACTCTCGAATGACCAATCCCCAACACAGAACCAACGTTGTGTGGTTTGAGTTTGAAGAAATGCAGAGAGAATGGACTCTTGCCAATCGGCCTCTCCTTGCAAAACAATACCTGAGCGTTGAAAAGCATGTTGAGATTGGCGCTGAAGTGAAGATAGAAATTCAGATTGTGCGTGCATGGGGTCTATCCGATGTTGAACTACCGCCATCTTATCACATCTGCTATTCGGAGCATGCTTCCACACGCTCAAGATCGCAGACATAAAAAAACCGCCCGAAGGCGGTTATCGTTAAAGCTTAGTTTTATTGCATTTTGCTTTGAACAAAAGCAAGGATTTCTTCCATCAAGCTGTCATCGACTTTCTTCAGATTGAGAGCAAGATTGCTGCCTTTACGACTGTAGCTTGCTCGACCTTTGACAAGATCAACTTTTTCAGCCTTTTTTGCAGGTTTAGCTGGTGCTAACTCTGAGATCCAACTTTCGATGCTTTCCGTCACTTCTTTGGTCAAACGAGCCACGCCTTGTGCCTTGCTACGTTGCCACAAGTAACCTTCCGACGTACGGCATTTATCCAACAAGTTTTGCTGCTGCTCAGCGGTCAATGTTGAGAACTGTTTGTGCAGTTTAACAATGGTTGGACGACCTAAATCGCCAACATTTGGATACGCTTGTAGCAATTCTAGCGGCAATGCCGCGGCTTTAAGCGCACCACTTACCAATGCTTCACTGCATTGGAACATTTTCGCTAGCGCTTTTTGGTCTTCGGCTTCACCGCTTTCCAGCTTAGCCTGCATCTCTTTGCCTTTTTCGTAAAGCGACAGCGGTTTGTGAGCATTCGCGACGTCAGATAGGAATTTCGCGTGTTCAGTGTTGATGCCATCACCAACGTAAACCAAGAAATCCTTACCCGCCAAGATACAAGACATACGACGGCGGCTACCGTCTAGCACTTCAATTTTGCCATCGTCAGTGCGACGACCAACAGCTGGGTACTGTTGACCACGCTCTTTCAGTGTCACCAAAACATCAGATAAAGCATGCTCATTCAAGAATGATTGTTCACGGGCGTTGTCCGCGAATACACGCGTCTCGCTTGCCACTTTATCTGCGGGAATACGAACTAATTCAAACTGAACTGTGCCCTCTCCCGCCACTGCCAACTCGATGGTTTGCGCTTTTTCTTTTGCTGCCGTTTGCGCTTCTTGTGGAGTCGCTACTCGACGTTTATTCGTTTTACCAAATAATTTCGCGTTTAATTCAGACGTTTTCAAAGCCATTTACTGTTTACCCCTGATTTAATGACGGCCAGTTAGAGTGCAATACGCGCTCCAATTCCAATGCGCTTTTGTGAACCGCATCTTGAGCAGTTGCAAGTGTCTTCTTGCCGCCTTCGAAATCACTTACGGTTAAATCAAACACAGTGCTGTAGGTGTCTGCACACGTTTC
This sequence comes from Vibrio parahaemolyticus, assembly GCF_900460535.1. NCBI lineage: Bacteria > Pseudomonadati > Pseudomonadota > Gammaproteobacteria > Vibrionales > Vibrionaceae > Vibrio > Vibrio parahaemolyticus. Next base: position 734,762 of record NZ_UHIL01000002.1, read on the forward strand.
AAATGCACGGCTACGTGGAATGGTTGCCATCATCACTTGGTCACCAAGCAGATAGTTCATTTCCGTCAATACCGAAACTTGCTTCTTGTTGTCGTCTTCGAACATGGTTGGCATTAGACGAACAAACTCTAAGCCATTCCAATCTTCTGGGAACATCTCATAAACCGTAGGCAAATGCTGGAAGAAGTTAACCGTAGATGCCCAGTCTAGACGTTTTGCCGCACAAGGAATTAACAGTGCATTGGACGCGTACATCGCATTCCAAACCAGAGGGTCGACGTGCGGACCGGTATCAATCATGATGATATCGAAGTCATTCGCAATCTTGTCGATAAGCTGTTCTTTCAATAGACGAACTATATCAAGTGATGGGTCTTCAGACAGCGTTTGCCACGCTTCTGCGTTAAACATAGCATCTTCTGGGAATGCGGAGATTGACTTCAAGTTCGGATATTGCGTCGGCAACAGCACGTTCTTGTGTAAAAATTCGCGGTCGATCTCTACTCCATCAGGCACGTTGCCTAACATGATGTCTACCGCTGAATAAATGTTGTCGTGCTCAGCCACACTGATTTGCGGGTTTAAAAACAGACGTAATGAACCTTGAGGGTCCAAGTCAATCAAACAAATGCGGTAGCGTTTATCTAGGTTAAGCGCCAAACAAGCAGCCAAATGTACGGCCGTCATTGATTTACCCGTACCACCTTTTTGGTTTTGTACATTGATAATCCATGGTTTATTGCCGTTATTCTTCTTACGCTCATAGAATTTTGGCACTTCAGCCGCATCCATCAGCATGTGTGCTTCTTCTAACGTAATGGAGTAATGATTCGCGTTGTTTTTAGTAAATTGGTGGCCTGCGGCTTCCATCTTACCGATCGCTTCATCCAGTTTACGACGAGTTAAACCAGAGCGAGTCTCCATCATCGCCTTAGACATTGGTGGGAAGTAGTTGTCACTTCGCTCTTCCAAAACAATCTCAATACGGTCAGCTTGAACTTGTTGCGTCAGCTCAGCTAACTCTTGAAGATTTTCAATCGTTTTTTCTCTTTTCATGCCAAATTCCGTTGGAAGGATATCTGCACCCAATTGTACAGCAGTAGACTTCAAAAACAACAAAAAGGTGCACGTTCATTTTGAACAACCATCACATAAAAAACCATCAAAATTGGCTGTTTTATGATTTAAGAAGAAAAATATATCAATTTTTAATCAATTTATTCCAAATAAAAGAGGTTAGTTCTTACTAAAATTAAAAGTGTTACATTGTCACTTATTTACAATGTAAATCTATTTTATCCGGAACGATTATATAAGTGGGCTAAATTACGGATTATGTGATTTCAATCGACTTAAATCATTTTACATACTGATTGTGGAGGAAAAGAGAGGAAATCGTGTCGCGTCACGACCTTGATCATGCATCCGAAGCAAAATCAGCGAGAAGACAACGAATAAGAACGGAACCATGATCAAGGAAGACTCTTGATCATGTTTTCGAAGATAACTGTAAATACGAAAGCATGATCATGGCAGATAATGGACGAATGAAGGTAAATCAAGGCTTGAGTACATGGATCCATTTCTCGGAAAAATGATCAAGCAAGTAGGTTTCTCGGAAGCATGCTTTTTAATGCGCTATTTACGGCTGAATGCAGACGGAATGGGGGATTGAAGCATAAATGCGCCTCTCAACCTTCGGAACGATGAAATACAGTATCGGTAAACAAGACATAGTGTCTTTCATGATCATGCTTCCGTTAATTCTGATAATCATGCAATCTTTGAGGCTAAGGACCCAAATTGACGTCATTTTAATCGTTTGGCTAATTTGGCAACAATTGAAGGTAAAGAGAGATGAAATAACCTTAGCTTGATCATTGATCCGCAACCTCGAAACACTCACAATAGCAGAGGATCGACAAATCAAGATCGAGGTAATCACGGATTTCTGTGGATAACCTGTACAGACATCATGATCATCGTTTCATGATTGTTTTGATCATCTTTTCAGGAACTTAATGATCATGCTTGCGGAATGAAGTGATCATGCTTTCAAGGTTTTGTTGATCATCGTTTCGATAAAGCTATGATCATAGTTCCGAAACACCTCAAAAAAATACTCATTAATAACAGCAACTTAGGCTCGTGAAAATAACCAGATCAATAGATCATATAATCAATTAAGATCAGAATAATCAAAAAGATCAGTTATTTAAAAAACAAGATTTTTTCTTTATTTATGATCTGTTTTTCTTTATTCTTCGGAACCATAGCACAACTACGGCTAGTGTGATCTGGATCTAAAATGACGGCTGATGAAAAAATTCTGATTAAAGCACCAAGAAGCCATAAGGATGGCCATCTTTTTGAGGTACATGAATCCTCTGCTGATTGGGTAGAGCAGTACCAACATTTCAAAGGGGTGACCAAAAGCATCTTAGAGTTGCTTAATCTGATCTCATTGCGAGGTTTCAGCAGCAAAGATGGACTTGTTTCAACAACTGAGATTGTTGAAGCCACAGACGGTCAACTGACTCGTGCTGCACTTCAGCAACGTTTACGAGCGGCTGTCAATATCGGCTTGTTTACCCAGACTCCAGTACGTTTTGAGGAAGGCCTAGCAGGCAAAACCATGCTGCATAAATTTGTAAACCCAAACCAGCTCATTTCGGTTTTGGGGGCAACAAGCTTAGTCACTGACAAAGTTCGTCAGAATGAAAAGCAAAAACGTTCTAAGGCACTCGCACAAACCCAAGTGAACAAGCGCTTGTTGAATGAGCACGGCTTAAATACGCCACCAATGATGAAGGATGAAGCGGATCAATTTGTCGTTTCACCAACGAATTGGGCTGGGATCATTGACCAAGCACTCGCACCACCTCGCACTCGTAAAAGCTATCAGAAATCCATGGTGTCGATCTCAGGCACCAAAGCGGTGATTGAAACGCGATCTTCCAAAAATATCATGACAGTCGATGATCTGATGACGCTGTTTGCGTTGTTTACTCTGACAGTGCAATACCATGATCATCATAAAGATCAATATCAAATGGATGCCGCGCACGTTCCGAATAAAACGCCGCTCTACATCACCGATATTTTGTCATTACGTGGCAAAAAAGACAGTGGTCCAGCGCGTGATTCCATCCGTGACAGTATCGATCGTATCGAGTTTACCGATTTCCAACTGCATGAACTCACTGGCCGATGGCTCAGTGAAAATATGCCCGAAGGCTTTAAGAGTGACCGCTTCCGCTTCTTAGCTCGTACCATCACGGCTTCAGAAGAAGCGCCCGTTGAAGGCAGTGATGGCGAAATTCGTATTAAACCCAACTTATACATCTTGGTGTGGGAACCGTCGTTCTACGAAGAACTACTAACACGCGATTATTTCTTCTTGTTCCCACCAGAAATCCTGAAACAGCATACGTTGGTGTTCCAGCTGTATTCGTTTTTCCGTAGTCGTATGGTGCGCCGACACACAGATTGCATGCTGTTGAGCGAGTTAAATCAGAAGCTTGCACGTAACATTGAATGGCGTCGATTCTCAATGGATCTGATCCGTGAGCTGAAACGCTTGTCAGACGGCAAAGGGACAGACGATCTTTTTGTGGTGAACTTGTGGGGTTATCACTTAACGATCGAAACTATGATCGAGAATGATAAAGTGATGGATTACCAGATCGACATCAAATGTGACGTCGAAGAGGTGTTGCGTTACTCACGTGCTCGTACAACCAACGCAGGCAAGCGCAACATGGCGCCTACGCTGCCAAACCCGCTTCGTAATGAGATGGTAACCCGACAGCAGCTTGAAGCGCTCTCAGGCATCATTGACGGCGAATTTGAGCCTATTCAGCGCAAAGCCCCGTCTCCGCGAGGAAATTTGGGCCGTCGAGTGAAGCAAAGAAAGCACCTTGTCGAGATCAACGCAGATGAGATCACCATTACTCTGTCGAAATACACCTCTCCAGAGGCGCTAGAACGCAGTATAACGGCGTTGTCTGCAATGACAGGGCACTCGTATGCCTCAATCAAAGAAGAGTGTTCTGAGTACATTGAGAAGCTAGATTGGCTGAGAGTAGGGGATGAACCGATTCCTTATGAGACTCTGAGCAAAACTGTAGAGCTGTTTAACACTCAAAACGAGGTTAAACATCTCACGATTGAACGTTTGATTGCTGGTTTAGCGGTGCGCCGTAAAGTTTGCCGACAAGTGTTTGATGGTCACATGGATGAGATGGTGTTCCGTGCTTTGGATGAAATGGCGATTTAATATGATCTCGCGCAAGCAGGGGTGAGTAATAGCCGTGACTGATTGATTTAAAATGTAACAATGTCTTTCGATGATAGAAAACAGACTCAACTCTAACAAACCACTGACATTACATGTCTGAGCGAAGACTAAGATTTATCTCGAATAGACAACCTTTTGTCCTTTCTGATGATTAATAGATTGGCTCATATTGTTACATTCATTCTGAATAGACTTCGCGAGTTTCTCCTCAAGAAACTCGCTTTTTTTTGCCTAATTTTCCTGAACACTCTTGATCATTCTTCCGTATTAATGTCGCAGTCCTTGATCATGTTTCCCTGCCTCGTTCCAGTTAAGTGATCGCATTAAGGCGACATGTGATTCGATCAAGTTATTGGCCTGTTGTTGCCATTGGTTTTGATCTTGCTGTTGATTGCAAAATTCCAACGCTAATACGGTCAAATGCTGTAAACGTTTTAAGCACCAATCTTTAAGCAGAATATCACTCATGGGGTGGCATGCCGCTTGTTCGAGCTTCGCGCTTGCATAGAGCAGAGTTTGGTAAGCTTTGTGATGGTCTTGATACCTGGCGTATTGAAATACTCTCAAACATCCATCTAGCCAGCAGGCGATGGCTTTGCTTTGTTGATCAGACAACACCGGACCAAACACGGTATCAGGAGCTTCGTACAAGATCGCTTCTAACACGTCTACTTGATCATGCTTCCTAGTTTCATACCAATCCGAGATTTGATCTTGCCAGGAGGTCAGTTCCATCATGCAGCCTCAATCCATTGTTTAACAAAGTGATTCGGACCAACTTGATCATATTCATCAACCACAACACTGCTGCGATGACGGATCTCATCGGCGTCTATTGAGTAGTTTGGTTCATTTTTCACCAAGTTTCCAAATGGCAGATCAGGATCGGGTACGGCTGAGATCAACAACTTAGTGTATGGGTGCTGTGGATTTTTCAAGATCGCGTGTGTGTCACCCCATTCAACGATTTGCCCTTTATACATCACCGCTGTTTCTTCAGCGATGTAGTGCGCGGTGGCGAGGTCGTGGGTAATGTACAAAAAGCCAATCCCAAGCTCTTGCTTCATACGCTGCATCAAGTTCAATACGCCCAAGCGAATTGACACATCCAGCATCGATGTAGGCTCATCGGCCAAAATTATTTGTGAACCGACGGCCAGTGCGCGTGCGAGGTTTACTCGCTGACGCTGACCGCCGCTGAGTTCGTGCGGGTACTTGTTTAACGTCTCTTCTGGCAATTCCACCAGCTTGAGAAGTTCGTCCAATCGCGCCGGGATCTCGCGGTCATGCTGCACCTGCTTGTGGATTTTCAACGGGCGAGTTAGATGATGACGAATTGTGTGGGTAGGGTTCAGCGATCCAAAAGGGTCTTGGAACACCATTTGTACCTTACTGCGATAATCTTGAATATCGTGTCGTGAGATGATGTCATTGATGTTGGTGCCGTTAAATAGAATTTCCCCTTCGCTCGCCGGGTAAACCTTTGTGATTAGCCTTGCACACGTGCTTTTACCGCAGCCTGATTCGCCAACGAGAGCCAATGTTCGCCCAGCGTAAAGATCAAAACTGACGCCTTGCAACGCTCGAAAAGTCTCTTCTTTGGCAAAGCCACCGCCCACAGTGAACTCTTTGATCACGTTTTTCATTTGAATGATCGGTTGACTCATGCTGGTGCTCCTTGTTGCTCTGGCTGCTTGTGAACATCGTGAATATTGGGGAACGAGGCCCACAATTTTTGGGTGTAAGGGTGTTGTGGGTGATTGCGGATCTCGTAAGCGTGATTGACTTCTACGATCTCACCATGGCGCATGATGGCGATGCGGTCGCACAGTTGGCTCATCAAAGCTAAATCGTGAGTGATGAAAAGAACTGAGAAACCAAATTCTTCTCTCAGCTGATAAATTTGTTGCAGGATCTCTCGCTGCACCACCACATCAAGCGCTGTCGTTGGTTCATCCATAATGATGAGCTTAGGGTTTAAAGACAGCGCGATGGCAATAACCAGCCTTTGGCGCATTCCCCCAGAGAACTGGTGCGGATATTCACCCAGTCGATCTCGAGGGATGTTCACCAAATCGAGCAGTTTTTCGGCGCGATCTTTGGCTTGTTCGTTGCTGAGTCCTTGATGATGACGTAGGACGTCTGCAAACTGCTCTTGAATGGTCAGTACTGGATTAAGCGAGTTCATGGCACTTTGGAATACCATGGCGATTTCGCTCCAACGCAGCGCGCTTAGCTCCTTATCGGACAAACGTAAGATGTCCTTACCTTGGAACAGAATTTGTCCGCCAGAGATAAACGCGGGCGGCTTGTGCAGACGATTGATCGAAAAAGCGATGGTACTCTTTCCGCATCCAGATTCCCCAGCAAGGCCGAATACTTCGCCTTTTCCAATATCAAAGCTGACCGATTTCACCGCATTAAAGTCACCATTGTCGGTGATGTAGTCCACGCACAAATCTCGGATCTGGATGACCGGATCACTGTGAAAGGGGTGACTTAAATTAATCTCACTCATTAAAAATACCCAACCAATACAAAAGATAATTATTATCATTATCGTATGTGCAAATGAGAAGAAAGCGTAATCGACCGAATAGGTGAAGTGACTCGAAACTTGAATGAAAGAAAAAGTCGAATTTTGGTTACGAGAGTGTGATAAAAAAAGACAAAAGTGAGAGCTGGATCAGCACACTTTTCTTAAGGGGAATTTTCCAAATTTAATCGTAAATTTGGCCTTTGGCAAAAGGTAAGTGATGAATCTATTAACGAGTTGATGAAAGGTCGGGAGGGGTCACATTTCCCCACTGTTTTTCTTACCTCCGCACAGTGGGTTTGCTATAGATTAGCTGTCCAAAACATGGTGTGTTCGGAGGAAATATGTCCATTAATTCTATCGACCATGAAGAGATGACCAACATCGCTCACAAGTGGGAATTACCCGAAGAAGAAACCGTTGTGAAGCCAGAGAAAACAATGAAATCAGCAGAAGCCAGACGTCGCATTGAGGCACTGCGTGAAATCCGCGAAAGCGGGTTAAGCATTGAAGAAGCAAGAGAACTTGGCTTGATTCACTGATTCTCTCAATTCGGTGTACCACTCCATAGGGTAGCCAACTGGCTGCCCTTTTTATTTGCTAACCCCATCATTTAACCGAAGTTTCTTGTTCATTTTATTTGTTCTCCAACCTTATTTTTATTCAGTCTGAAGTCACTTTGCTTGCTTACTATGGTTTGACAAATGGTAGAGGCGTTACTAAAAGATATATCAGTAGGATATGCCTTTTGTTGACTATCCATATCATCTAAGCAGGAGCGCGAATATGGTTGATCAGATCCTTTTCTACGAGCCCGATGAGCCGCACGGCTTCCTCTCCAACTTCTGTCATGCCCCCGTCGAAATATCTTCCCAATCTTGGCCCACCAGCGAACACTACTATCAAGCTCAGAAATTTGTTGATGCCCAACTGCAAACCAAAATTCAGAAAGCCCAATCGCCGGATGAAGCGTTCGCGTTAAGCCGTCAGTACGAGCATCTCGTTCGCAGCGATTGGGACAACATGAAGCTCTCAGTTATGGCGTTCATTGTGCGAGAGAAATTCCTCCAAAACCCGAAACTTGCTCAGAAACTGATGCGCACGGGCAATGCTTGCCTTACCGAGCATTCGCACAAGGACGCATTTTGGGGAGATGGGGGAGACGGTAAAGGTTTGAACCACCTAGGAGAAATTCTGATGAACGTACGCGCAGAGCTGCGACATGTCGAGCCTTACAATTTGGTTAAGTTCATCGACAAAGCTAAGCTGCCAACTCAGTGGGGCACATTCATGATGCACGGCTTCATCGAGACGGCTACAGGGAAGGAGCATCTCGCGCTGGTGTATGGCGACCCGACGTCTCAGCCTGCGCCATTGATTCGGCTCCATTCTGAATGTCTCACTGGAGACGCACTATTTAGCACACGCTGCGATTGCGGTTTTCAGTTAAATCGTGCGTTGCAAAACATCGTCGAAGAGGGCTGCGGCGTGCTGCTCTATTTGCGTCAGGAGGGACGTGGCATCGGTTTAATCAACAAAATTCGCGCCTATCACTTGCAGGATGATGGTGCGGATACCGTTGAGGCGAATGAGCGTTTAGGGTTTGCTGCTGATATGCGAGACTATGCGTTTTGCAAAGGGATGTTAGAGCATTTAGGGATTGACGAAGTGCGTCTGATGACCAACAACCCCCGTAAGCTTGCGGCTTTGAAAAACGCGCACATCAATGTCGTTGAGCGTGTGCCACTGCAAGAAGGTCGCAATCCAAGCAACCAACACTATCTAAAAACCAAAGCAAACAAATTAGGGCACATGTTTGATCCCCATTTTGTTGATCAAACGGAATGATCGTTTCTGGCGGGTATCAAATCGAATAGACTAAAACGCCAGCTTGAGAAGGCTGGCGTTTTAGTGGGGATCTCAAAAGCTGCACCAGTAAAAGGGCTAGGCGCGTTAAAGATAGTGTTTGACGATGTTATCGATCTCTCCCGAGGCTTTTAGATCCGACAGGCGTTGATTAATAAAGTGTTGTACTTCAGGTTTCATCTCTGGAGAAAAGGCCAGATAGATCGAATAGTCGGGGATCACAGCGCTAAAAGATTGAATCTCAAATTGTTCGAGTGGCAGTTCCAGACGTTTTAAGTTGTACATCACCCGCGATTCCATCTCGACAAACGCCGTATCGCCTGGCGTTCTCTGAATTACGCGATATGCGGCGTCGTAATCTTTAACGCGCATCTCGTTGACGGTTTTATCTTCAAAAAACGGCATTAAGTTTGGGTAGTCGAAACCTAGCAGCAACACGATGGAACGACCTTTGATGTCTTGCATGGTATTGAATTTAAAAGGCGCATCACTGCTGGATACCAACACGTGTTTTACAGTGTAAATAGGCTCTTTAGATAAGTTTTCTGATTGAACTCGGCCCCAATCAGGGCTGCCGTATGTCAGCCAGTTTTCTTCCCCACCCGCTTCTAATACTGAAATCATGCGCTTAAACGGATAGGTGTGAAAATTCACCTTATAATCTGAGTTGGCAAAAATCGCGTTCACAATATCCGTCACGATCCCGGCGTGTTGTTGTCCTTGTTGTTCGATTTGAAATGGCCTTGCTTGGTCGGCGATAACGTAATAATTCACCTCTTCAGCGGCGGTCGCTGCACTGACTGCCATACAACTAAAAGCCAATACACGTAGAAGTCCTTTCATCCTATCCTCGATTATTATTTGCTCACGACTATATTTAGAGTAGCGCAAGATTATCGGAGTGATTTCATATGGATGTAAAAGAGCGAACTCAACGCCGGTTTAGTATCGGTAACCAGCTTATGCTGGCGGTTTTAACGTTGAGTTTGATCTTTACGTTAGTCATTTCTGCTATCAGTTTATACCGTGATTTTCAAGAAGAGTTGTCCCATCTCGACACCGACTTAAAACAAGTGGAGTCGAGCTACCTCTCCAGCTTTTCAGCCAGTTTGTGGGTTGAAGACCGTGAGCTGTTACTCACCCAAGCGCTGGGAGCGATGCGTTTGCCATCGGTGGATTACCTATGCATTGCTACCAAAGACGAAGTTATCATCGAGCTCGGAACAGAAATCAAGCAAGATGTGGTTGAGAGGCGTTGGCCGATGCAGTTTAGTGTGGGGGAAAAAACGTTTGAGCTCGCAGAGCTGACTGTGCAGTCTGACCTTAGCGCCGTCTATCAAGATTTATGGCAACAGTTCTTTTTTCTGCTCACGACAGAAGCGATAAAAATTTTGCTGTTGATGGTTGGGGTGTTGTGGGTTGCCTTCCGTTTATTGGTGAATCCTTTGCAGTTGCTTTCCGGTGCGGTGAGTGATTTTAGCGGCGGTAATGCGCCGAGTACGGTCACGCTGCCCAAACGTTGGTGTTTTGATGAAGTCAGCTTGTTGGCGCAAAAATACAATCGAAGCGTGCAAAAAGTGCGTGAGCATCAAGCCGAGTTAGAAGCAGAGCGAGATAAGGCGGAAGTTGCCAATCGCAAGAAAAGTGAGTTTCTCGCGACCATGAGCCACGAGATCCGCACCCCTATGAATGGCATTATTGGTGTGGCGTCGCTGCTTAGTGATACTAAGCTCGATCCGCAGCAAAAAGAATTTGTGGAGATCATCGATAACTCATCGCAATCGCTCATGACCATTATTGATGACATCCTCGATTTCTCCAAAGTCGAAGCGGGGAAGGTGGAACTCGCCAGCGAGACGTATCATTTTCGCCAGTTATTAGATGATGTGATCAGCTTACACACAGTAAAAGCGCAGCAAAAGAATTTGCAATTGCTCAGTGATATCGACCCTAAGTTGCCCGCTGAAGTACAAGGAGATGAAGGGCGTCTGAAGCAGGTGCTCAATAACTTACTTAGCAACGCGGTCAAATTCACCGAGCGTGGTCATGTCAAATTACTTGTCTCATTGCACGAGCAAAACAACGATATCGCCCAAGTTCGCTTTCGCGTGGTGGACTCGGGGATAGGTATTGCCAAAGAGCACCAGCAAGCGGTGTTTGAAAGCTTTCAACAAGCCGATGGCAGTACAACTCGCAAATATGGTGGTACAGGGTTAGGTTTGGCGATTTGTGCCCAACTCGTTCACATCATGGGTGGAGACATCAAGCTAACCAGTGAACTTGGCTTGGGAAGCTGTTTCGATTTCACCATTCCTTTAACGGTGGTGAGTGGTCTTCCAACATATACCGATCCGCTCAATGTGCTCGATTTTCCTCGAACAGAGGCGAATGAGGCAACGAACAAAAATCCAGATACGCCGTGGGTTTTGATTGTCGAAGATACAGAAGTGAATCAGAGGGTTGTTCGCATTATGCTGGAGCAGCTAGGGCTTAAAGTCAGTGTCGCGAGCCATGGTGAAGAAGCGCTGCAGTTATGCCGCGAGCACGCCTTTGATCTCATCTTTATGGATTGCCAAATGCCAGTGATGGATGGGTTTATCGCGACAGAACAGATCCGTGACATGAATGAGTGGGGCGCTCACGTGCCGATCATCGCATTAACTGCCAATGTCGTGAAAAAAGATCAGCAGCGTTGCTTTGAAGCGGGCATGAACGAGTTTGTTGCTAAGCCTGTGACGAAGGCGCGATTACAGCAAATCTTTGAACAATATTTGCCAAAAGCCCTCAAAAATATCGCCACACCCAAGTGAGTAACTTGAAATTGATCAAGTTAAGTGCGTTTCTATTCTGCAATTGTAACTCTGTATGCTATAGTGCGCGGCTAGTATTTAAAGTACCTTGAGGCTGTGAATGTCGTTTAATCTATCCCTGTTGCCGCCTGATGAAAAAAACAAGATCGAACTGGATAAACAAGCGTCGTTTTTGGTTTGGAAACTCAGAGAGGCCAAATCTGGCCCTGAAGCAATAGAAGAACAGCTGTCTAAGATTAACGATGCTGATGAAAAAGTCTTTTTTCAACAGGCAGTCGAAAAGTACAAACGAGTAATGGGTGTCGCATGATGCGAACCGTGGCTCGGTGTAAACCGTAGCGGCGAATGAGGTTTCCTCCCCATTCCTTTGCAGAGTGAAATGGACAATGTTTCACTCTTTGCTAAAATCCTTCGCATTAAATTTGAACTTAGAGAGACATCCCGATGGGAAGAAGTTTTGAAGTGCGCAAAGCCTCTATGGCGAAAACTGCAGGCGCAAAAATTAAAGTTTATTCCAAATACGGTAAAGAAATTTACATGTGTGCGAAAAACGGTGGTAGTGACCCAGACATGAACTTGTCTCTGAAACACCTAATCGCAAAAGCGAAAAAAGACCAGGTTCCTGCGCACGTTATTGAAAAAGCACTAGACAAAGCAAACGGCGGCGGTGGTGAAGACTACGTACCTGCACGTTACGAAGGCTTTGGTCCTGGTGGCACAAGCGTGATCGTCGACTGTCTAACAGACAACGGCAACCGTACTTTCCAAGATGTTCGCCAATGCTTTGTAAAAGTTGGCGCGAAAATTGGTGTGGAAGGTTCTGTGTCTCACATGTTCGATCACCAAGCGGTATTCCAATTCAAAGGCGAAGACGATGAAGTGATTCTTGAAACGCTAATGATGGAAGACGTAGACGTAACTGACGTTGAACTAGAAGATGGTGTGATCACAGTATTTGCTCCTCACACTGAGTTCTTCAAAACGAAAACAGCGCTAAACGCAGCATTCCCTGATCTGACAATTGATGTGGAAGAAATTACTTTCGTTCCTCAAACTCAAACGCCAGTAACGGGTGAAGACGCAGAGAAATTCCAGAAGTTCCTAGACCTTCTAGATGACTGTGACGACGTTCAACAGGTATACCACAACGCTGAGCTATAATTTTTAGCTTTCGTTGTTGTAAAAAAGGCTTCCCGAGGGAAGCCTTTTTTGATCGTGCTGAATGTTGCGAGTAGCGCTAAGTATTACGGTATTTGGAGTAACACAGAGACATGATTACGCCAAAGCAGATGCCCTGTGTCAGCATGGCAGTTCCGCCGTAACTAAAGAATGGAAGCGGGCTTCCCATTACTGGCAACAATCCACTCACCATTCCAGTATTAATAAAGGCGTAGAGGAAGAAGCTCATCGCCAAGGTGCCACTGACTAAGCGACTAAAAAAGTGCTCAGATTGGCATGCTAGCAACATCACCCGTGCTGTAATAAATAGGTATAGCGTCAGCAATACCACACAGCCAATGAACCCCCATTCCTCCGCATAGGTTGAAAAGATAAAGTCGGTATGACTTTCTGGAATAAAGCCCAGTGTTCCTTGTGTGGCATTCATCCAACCTTTGCCTTTCATACCGCCCGAACCGATCGCAATCAGCGACTGAATGATTTGGTAACCAGAGCCAAGTGGGTCAGATTCTGGGTGTAAGAACTGAGTCACACGGCTTTTTTGGTAGGCTTCCATCACGAAAAACCACAGAATCGGCGCGAGCGTTAGAACGCTCACCACAAATCCGCCAATGATTTTCCAGCTCATACCCGCAAAAAATAACACGAACAGCGCGTAGATCACGGTAAAGATCGCACCATCCAGATCGGGTTGCAGAGCGATCAACCCTGCGGGAACCAAGGTAATCATCAAACAAAGCGCGATTTTACGAAAGTCAGGTCTGCCGCCTTCCAGATGCAGCATCCAAGCGATCATGATCGGAATCGACAGCTTAATTAATTCCGAAGGTTGAAAACGAAAAAAGCCGATATCTAGCCATCGTTGTGAACCGTTAGTGCTGTCACCAAACAGCGCGACGGCCAGCAGTAACGACACGGCGACAAAATACAAGTACGGTGCCGAGCGTTGATAACTGGCTGCTGGAATGGATGACATCACCAGAATACACACCAGTGTCAGTGCGCAGCGGGCTAAGTGTTTAAAGAGCATGGATTCATCGAAGCCACTGGCGCTCCATAGCGTCAGCGAACTCAATAACATGATCGGAATTATCGCCATCAAAAGTGGCAAATCGATTCTTGGAAAGAAACGCTTGTTCATTTACTACAACCTAAAAACGCTCTCAAAAGAGCGAAAACAACCAGAACTCAAGAGAGTTCAAACTATTCCGATGCTAAGAATCCAATAGGTCGGGTATGTTGGCTTTCTTAGATTTGTTGAAAGTGAAAGCGCAACAGGCCTGTTCACAGATGCGGCGCAAAGGAGTGCGAGAAAGGAGGTGCAGCATCATCTGTTGTGGTACGTCGACTGGGAATGTTGTGAAGAGGATAAATACACCAGCCTTGATATTTTCGCCACTCTTTTTATCGTACTTAGTGTTGAATCCAGCAATAATTGATAACTCGCTCGGATGTTATTGTGTTTTCACTCAAAACCATTTATCGCCGCTCACGCCCATTTACTCCCTAAAAATACCATTGGTCGCATCCTACAGCTGACTATGAAGCGATGGCGTAATCTGAAACCATCAAATCACGTTCAACTAAGGACAGTCACCATGATGGTTTTCAATCTTCATTTATCCAGAGCCACAGCCTTGCTCGGCGCTGCATTGGCTGCGTTTACCTTGAGTAGCAGCTTGGCGTTGGCAAACCCTACTGAGCAGTTACTAACCCGTTTTAACCAAGCCGCACAGGGCGACACGGGTTTGGTGGATACTGTACATGACGAGCTTTCACAATTAGTTCAAAAGCAAGGCGCTACGCCTGTGACATTGGTTTACCTTGGCAGCAGTGAAACCTTGCAAGGGCGTGATGCGTTTATGCCATGGAACAAGATGAAGTTCACTGAACGCGGGCTTGCCACCATTCAGAAAGGTTTGGATTTAATGGCAAACCAACCTATGCCGATTCAAGAGCAGCAGCGTTTACAAGGGCTACCAGAATATCAATTGGCTACTGCGATGGCGGCCACTACTTACACTTCGCTTCCGGATATGTTTAATCACTTTGAGCGTGGGTACGAGCTGTACCTGACCCTGCTTAATGAACCGAGCTTCAATCAACAACCGTTCGCGGCAACGGCTTGGGTTTACCTTTACGCCATTGAAGCAGCGCTGCGTGCTGAGGACATGGAGCAAGCGCAGAAATGGTTGGCGAAAATGGAAAGTTTCGATAGCACTCACTTAGAAACGCAAACTGCCAAAGCGTTACTGGCTAAACATTAAGGAGGCGTCATGATCGTTTTCAGTCAACTAAGTCGCGATTACTCCCTTGGCAGCCAGACCGTACGCGCGTTGCAAGAAGTCTCTGGTGAGGTGTTTGCCGGTGAAATGGTGGCGCTGTGTGGGCCTTCCGGCTCAGGAAAAAGTACCTTACTCAATGTGCTTGGCATGTTGGATTCACAATATCAAGGTCAGGTAACGTTTGCTGGTCAACCTTACCCGAGCTGACAAATGCAGGCTGCGAAAATGCGCCGCGAGAAGCTGGGTTTTATATTCCAAAAATTCAACTTGGTGCCAGTGATGACGGCTTTGGAGAACGTCGCTTATCCGTTGCATCTCAACGGTTTTTCAAAAACAGAACAAACTGAACTTGCCTCACAGATGCTGGAACATGTGGGGCTGGGAGAATTTATCCATCACATGCCCGATAACTTGTCTGGTGGTCAGCAGCAACGGGTAGCGATTGCTCGCGCTTTGGTTCACAAACCTGCATTAGTGATTGCCGACGAGCCAACAGCAAGCCTCGATAGCCAAACCGCAAACAAAGTCATCGATATTATGAAAGGGCTCGGGCACGAGTTTGGTACCACCTTCATTGTCGCCACTCACGACCCTCGTATGGCATCACGCTGCGATCGCACCATCGAGCTGGTGGACGGCAAAATCATCCAAACGCACGCCAGTGTGGAGGAGGTCTCATGGGCAAGTTGATTCCCGTTTCGGTTCGCCTTGCTTGGCTGAACCTACAACGTAATCGCCGACGCAGTTTGTTGTCGATGCTGATCATCGCCATTGCAGTTTTTGCGCTGACCAGCGCAGGTGGTTTCGGCCTTTATACCTACGACAGCTTGAAAGAATCCACAGCGCGAGACACGGGGCATCTGACATTAACCACGCCGGGTTATTTCGCTAAAGAAGAAGAGATGCCATTGAGCAATGGTTTGAGCCATGCCGATGCGATCACCAAACAGTTGATTGGTTTGAGTGAGGTGCGAGGCGTACAGCCACGAGTGGAATTCAGCGGTTTGATCTCTAACGGCAGCAAGTCCTCGATTTTTATTGGTATCGGCGTTAACGAACGCGAGTTCGATATGAAAGGGCCGTTTTTGGACGTGCGTGATGGGCAGACGCTTTCCAACATTCATGCCTCTCGCTACGACGCTTCTGAGCCAGAAGTGATGCTTGGAGTGGATCTTGCCAATAATCTGAGCGTCAACGTGGGAGATTGGATTACCTTACTTGCTACTACGACAGATGGCGCTTTGAACGCTTACGACTTTAAAGTTCGCGGTATCTACTCAACTGGCGTTCCTGAGCTGGATAAACGCCAACTTTACGTACACATCAACAGTGCTCAGTCTCTGCTGGGGTCGGACAAAGTCAGTGCGCTGTCAGTATTTCTGTTCGACACCAGCTTAACCAACAAGGTTGAACAGCAAGTCGCGATGATTCTAAACAAACAACAACCGAGCTTTGGCGATCAAGAGGTTGAAATCACGCCTTGGCAAGAGCGTGCGTTCTTCTATCTAAAAGTGAAAGATTTGTACGACCGTATTTTCGGCATTATGGGCGCCGTGATGGCTCTGGTTGTGTTTGTCGCGTTGTTCAACACCATGACTATGTCTGTGACTGAGCGTACTCGTGAAATCGGCACCTTGTCCGCATTGGGCAGTTATCCCCGAGAAATCATCGCCGGATTTTTACGCGAAGCGGGTTTACTCGCGTTGATTGGCAGTTTAATCGGCGCCTTGTTTACCGCGCTGGAGACCATTTTTTTGATGATGGTGGACGTACAAATGCCGCCACCGCCAGGACGCACAGAAGGCTACCCATTGACGATTTACTTTTCTTGGGAGCTGGTGGCTGCTGCAGGGTTATCAGTATTGCTGATTTGTTTGGTCGCGGCGTTTTTCTCGGCGCGTAAAGGCGTAAACAAGCCAATTACGGAGGCACTGATCTATGTTTAATTTCAAACCATTACTAACCATCACACTATTGGCTGTCAGCAGCGTTGCGAGTGCTGCTGAACAAGCGCTGGATGCACAACAAGTTGCGCAATTGATTGAGAAAGCCAACAGCTACCGCTTGCAAGATAATTCTTCTAAAGTGGTGTCGCTGGTGCGTTTGTATCAAGACCAAGAGTTGGATAAAACGCGTCTCTACCATGTGTACACGCGGCCAAACCGTGAATCGCTGGTGGTGTTCAAATCGGCGGTCGAAGCGGGGCAGAAGATGCTGATGATGGGCGATAACTACTGGCTGCAAATGCCAAAGAGCCGCCGCCCAATTCGTATTACGCCAATGCAAAAGCTGCTTGGTGAAGCCTCAATTGGTGATATTTCAACGTTGACGTGGAGCCAGGATTACCAAGGCGAGTGGAAAGCGACGGAAACCCTCACGATAAATGGACAGAGCATCGCGGCTTATCGCCTTGCCCTAACGGCCAAAACCAAGGGGGCGAGTTATCAGAAGATCGATTTGTGGTTGTCTGAGCAAGACGCGTTCCCGATCAAAGCGGATCTTTATTTGCGTTCAGGCAAGCTTGCTAAGCAAGCGCAATACGGACGAGCGACCAACCTCGGCAAAGATTACGTCAGTGAGATGACCCTGCTCGACAGTATTCAACCGAGCAAAAAGACGGTGATTGAGTATCAAGAAATCGTACCGTGGCAGTTGGATAACAAATTCTACAACCCGAGTTATTTGCCGAAAGCCAATACATCGGAGCTGTAATTTAAGGTTATTAACGCCATCAAGGATGTTTTATGAAAGTGCGATTCTTTAACGCCATCATCAATGTAGACAGCGCAGCGATTAGCTTCAGTGTTTTCATTGCCGCTTCATTATGGATGGTTGCACCTGTTGCGGCCAATGATGAGCTGAGTTTTGAATGGGATTGGGCGGTAAGTTACGAAACCGCCAAGCTGCGAGATAGCGCGTTTATGGAGGCGCAAGGAAGCGCGCGTGACTCGCTCAACGCTTTACTTGATGTGCAAGTGAATTATCAAAACATCAGTGGCTTATTCACCTTGTACAGCCAAGGTTTGTATCTCAATCAGCAAGGTGAGCATGAATGGTGGGGCGAGGCGGATAATCAACTTCTTATCCGAGAACTGGCGTGGCAGGGCGAATGGCAAGTTGGTGATACCACTTTGGATGTCAGCGCAGGCAAGTTGCGCGTTGATTGGGGCGTAGGTTATGGCTGTCGACCCTTAGATCTGTTCAAACCATATCGACAAAATCCGGTCGGCTTGGTGGCAGAGGAGGGAGCGGGTGTGTTTTCACTTTCGTATTACGACATGTCAGGTGTATGGACGGTGATTGCAACAGACTCAAGTTGGGGACAACAGGATCAAAGCGCGCTTGATCAAGCCGCGGAGCAGCGTGGGTTTGGGATTCGCCGTTATGCGTTGGTGGGCGATACGGAGTACCAACTCATAGGCTATTACGATGATGTGCGTCGGGGCTTGTTGGGTGCGAGTGCCATTGCCGTGTTGGATGAATCTTTAGCCATGCACAGCTCGTTGCTGTGGCAAAAGCAGAGCGTTGGCTATCAGTTTAAAAATGAAGTGCAGCCGAGCGGTCGTTATCAACCCGTGACGGTGGAAGAACAAGGCAGCGCTTTCCAAGCGTTGGTGGGATTAAATTGGGCGAACCAAGCCGGACACAATGTGATCGCCGAATATTGGTATGACAGCCGAGCATGGTCGAAAAGCCAATGGGAGCAAGCAATCGCACGTGGAGAATGGCTCTCCCAATCGTCGGATACGACTCTACTTGCTACTAGCTACGCCCAAGGGTTTCAACACGCCAATATTGTTCAGCACAATCTCATGTTGCATTGGCGCTGGGATCTTGAAGCGTGGACAGCGTGGCGCGGAAGAGCGGATTTGGAGTGGCTTAGCGATGTCACTCCAACGTTGGACGTCATGTACTCGCCGCAAGATGGCGGTGTGATTGTGACGCAATGGCTGAATTACCAATGGATTGACACTGGCGATCAAAGTGTAGAAGTGGAAGTTGCCGCACGCTTTTTAACCGGAGAGGACCATTCTGCTTACGCACAAATCAACGATAAGCATATGATTGTATTTAACATCAAAGGGAAATTTTAAATGTGTTCAGCTAAGTCAATGGTAGCAAGTGGATGGCAGCGCAGTGTGGTTGTCACCACGTTGTTTTGTTTGTTTATCTCGGGAATGACGCTCTCAGTTTGGGGCGGTCCGTACTACGTGCATGTGCTGGTGAGCTTTGGTTTTGGCTACTCTGCGCTGTTCTTCTCGTGGTTGATCGACAAGTTGTTTCCGACCATCCCACGCATGCTAGAAATTGCGCTATCACTGACTGCGTGTTTGTTGTTTGGTGTAATTAATGCGCAGTTTTGGCTCGGTGAATACTTCGGTATTTCGGGCATGTTGCCAGTTTTACTGATGGGCCTGCTGTTTAGCGGTATGTGTTATTTTTATTTTCATTCACGCGAAAAAGAAGCCATTGCACAGCGTGAGCTAGAGAGCATCAAACGTGAAAACGCCGAACAAGAACGAGCCCTTTTACTCAGCCAGCTCAAGCAGATGCAAAGCCAAATTGAGCCGCATTTTCTGTTTAATACGCTTGCCAATATCAGCGCGTTGATGTCGCAAGACGTCGATAAAGCCAAACAAATGTTGGATCAACTCACTGCGTTATTGCGTGCAACGCTAAAAAGCTCGCGTGAGGAGCACACCACGGTTGAGAATGAAATCGCCTTGATTGACGCTTATCTGGGTATTCAAAAAATTCGTTTAGGCGAGCGCTTAAGTTACACAATCGAGGTGCAAGAAGGGTTAGGAAATACAGAGTTGCCTCCGATGATGCTGCAACCTTTGGTAGAGAACGCCATTATTCACGGCATCGAGCCAAAACGTGAAGGTGGTGAAGTCCAATTGCTGATAAAGCAAGAGAAACAGCTGTTGCAAATTGAAGTGAAAGACACTGGCGTGGGGTTGAGTCACGTCAGCAATCACTCTGGTTCGGGGATTGGGCTGAGTAACCTTAAACAGCGCATGGATGCCTTATTTGCTGGCAAAGGTCAGGTGTCGATCAGTGAATCTTCCGAAGGTGGTGTAAGTGTGCGTTTGAGTTGGCCAATGATAAGTAAGGAACAGTGAAATGAATACAGGGTTTACTGCCATTATCGCCGATGATGAGCCGTTATTGCGGCATCATCTCGACAAAAGCCTCGCGGAAGTGTGGCCAGAGTTGGACATCGTTGCCAAGGTAGCTGATGGCGAACAAGCCTTGCTCGCCATTGAGCAAAGCCAACCTGATATTGCCTTTCTCGATATTCGTATGCCCGTGTTAGATGGCATGAGTTTGGCGCAAAAACTCAATCGTTTGGCCAACCCGCCTTTGATCGTGTTTGTTACTGCTTATGATGACTATGCCATTAAAGCGTTTGAGCAAAATGCGGCAGATTACCTGCTCAAACCCATTTCCGATGCTCGTTTGCAAACGACCTGTGAACGAGTCAAAGCTCGACTCAGCCAACGAGGAAGCGACAACAGCCATGTTCAGATGAATAGTTTGTTGGAACAACTGCAACAGTTGTCTGCGCCTCAAACACCGCAATACTTACAGTGGATTAAAGCCACGCAAGGTGACGATATTCATCTCATCGCGACGTCTGATGTGCTGTATTTCAAAGCGGAAGAAAAATACGTTTCGGTGTATGCGCAGCAAGGGAAGGGGGAAGTGCAAGAATATTTGATCCGCACATCGCTCAAAGAGTTGATTGGGCAGCTCAACCCAGAGCAGTTTTGGCAAGTGCATCGCTCAAGCGTGGTGCAAGTGTCTAAAATCAGTAAAGTAAACAAAGACTTTGCAGGAAGAATGTTTGTTTATGTTGGTGAAACTAAGTTGCCAGTGAGCCGCGCTTCTCAAAGTTTGTTTAAAGGCATGTAACTTTTCCCTAATCCGTTGCTGCTCACTCTTTACACTGTAAACTCGCCCCACATCATCTAAATTATCAAGGAAGATAAATGAGTTATCGTGTGACTTTATTGAATGCGACGGGAGCGTTGTCTTCTGTTGCTGATTATTTGTATGAACAGCTGAATAGCCTGAGTCTACAACTCGCCGATCATTTTGAGCTGAACAATATTGATGTCACCATCAGTCCATTTGGTCATGGTGATGCGCCGCAAAGTGGCATTGGTGGTTACTGCTTAAGCCCCTATCGAGTCGAAGTCTTGTTAGACACTCAGCGCACGGATATAAAAACCGTCATTGAAAACGAACTGGCTGCAGTGCTCGCGCATGAATTGCATCATCTGTTTCGGATGCGAGCGGGAGAAAATGGGCTCACTCTTGGAGAGGTGTTGATCATGGAAGGCTTGGCTTGCCATTTTGAACGTCAGGTCAACGGCGGCATCATTCCGAGTTTGTTTGAGTTGATAAAAGACCGCGACTGGCGGCCGTTTTACACAGAGATGAAAGATAAGTTAACGAGCTTAGATTACAACTTTGATGCTTACTTTTTGGGAAGCGATGAAAGCCGCTGGCCGAAGTACATGGGGTATTGGGTGGGGTATAACCTAGTCGCGGAATACCTAGCTAATTTTCATGGTTCTGAACTCGCTTTGGTCGGTGCCAAAGCCGAGATTTTCTATCAATAATTCTATCTAATCCAAGAATTCCTACTAATCATCAACACAAAAAAAGCGCCTAAGTCAGAAGAGATTAGGCGCTTTTTCTTATCTTGGAGCGGACAGAGGCGACTATTCGCTGATCGTCACTTTTTCAATAATGATAGGTTCGCATGGCACATCATCGTGACCCTGCTTTGATGTCGTTTTCACTTTCGCGATGCGATTAACCACATCCATGCCCGCTGTCACTTTTCCAAATACCGCGTAGCCCCAACCCAAGTTGGTGGTGGCGGTGTGATCTAAGAAATCATTGTCTTCCAAGTTAATGAAGAACTGCGCAGTTGCTGAGTGCGGCGCGTCGGTACGTGCCATCGCAATTGTGCCGACGGTATTTTTTAGGCCACGGTTCGCTTCGTTTGCGATTGGTGCGCGGGTTGGTTTTTCTGTCATGTCCTCAGTGTGACCGCCACCTTGAATCATAAAACCGTCGATAACGCGGTGGAAAATCGTGCCGTTGTAGAAGCCCTCTTCACAATATTTTTTGAAGTTTTTTGAGCTTACTGGCGCTCGTTCCAAGTTCAGTTCAATGTCGATGTCACCGAAATTGGTGGTCATAATAATCATGTCGATTTGCCCTTGTGGGTGCTAAGTTGGCGGCATTATAGCGAAGTCGTTTCTAGGCCGTAACAAAAACAGCGACGTCATGGCGTCGCTGTTTTTATTTGTCGGTTAGCCTGTTAGATTAAACCGTGAAACGACCAACCAAGTCGTAGAGCTCGTTGGCTTTGTGATTGAGGTTTTGGCTTCCCGAGCGGTTTTGGTTGGCAAGGCTTGCCGATTGACTACTTTGCTGCGAAATGACCTCAACACGTTGAGAGATTTCTTGTCCCACTTGGCTCTGTTCTTCGGTTGCAGTGGCGATCAGCGTGTTCATGTCCATAATGTTGGCAATCGCTGCTTGAATGTCTTGCAACGCAACCGAGGCAGCGCGCGCCTCTTCTACCGTTGCTTCACCGCGCGCTTGGCTTGATTCCATCGCACGTACAGCGGCATCTGAGCCAGATTTTAGTTGCTCAATCATTTTATGGATATCGCCCGTACTGTCTTGAGTGCGGCTTGCCAGCTTGCGGACTTCATCTGCTACTACCGCGAATCCACGTCCTTGATCGCCAGCTCGCGCAGCTTCAATCGCGGCGTTTAGCGCAAGCAAATTAGTTTGCTCGGCAATATCTTGAATCACTTCTAAAGACGATGAGATGTTTTGAACGTCGCTTTCTAAACGGGCAATCACAGTGCTCGCCTCTGAAACTTCGCTTGCCAGCTCTTCGACAGAATTCGCAGCGGAATCGACGATGTGTTTCGCTTGTTGAGCGTTTTCATCGGCGTGTCGCGCTGATTCTGCTGCTTGGTTAGCGTTGTTCGAAATCTCATGCGCGGTGGCTGTCATTTCCGTCATCGCTGCGGCAACTTGCTCGGTTTCTTCACGTTGACCGCCAGCGAGTTCGTCGACTTGAGAGGCGCGTTGCGACATGTTGTTGGTTTCTGCGACGACTTCTTCACCAACTTGAGTCACGCTCTTGATGATGCCCTGTAGGCTTTCAACAAAGATATTGAAGTTGTGCGCTAACTGTTTGAACTCAGGTACGTTGGACTCGTGCATGCGCGCCGTAAGGTCGGCATCGCCTTGCGCGAAGGATTGGATCGAGGCATCAAACTGTTCGATTGGTCGCATGATGCTACGATTCACAAACACGGCGAAGATAGCAACTACGGCAGCGATAGAAACGCAGAACAGCGCGATGGCCACTAGAGTCGTGTTGAGCGCGTCATGGGCTGAAGCTTCCATTTCTGCAATGACGGCATCAATGTCATCGGTGTAGAAGCCGGTACCGATCATTAAATCCCACTCAGGAATGAACATTGAGTAGCTCAATTTCGGTAGCGCCTCTGTTTGTCCTAGTTTCGGGAAGTAATAGGTAGTGAATTCACCCGTTTTGGCGTTTTTCAGCAAATCTTGAATCAGGTAATTACCTTTCTTGTCTTGCAGGTTATAGAAGTTTTCACCGATGCCTTTGTCGTTCTTGCCGACCACAACACGGACGCCTTTGGAGTTGTAACCGAAGATGTAGCCCGTCTCACCAAATTCCAGCTCTCGTAAAACGGGAAGAGCTTCTTCTAATGTCGCATTTTTCTTGAGTAGCGGTTCAATCGCCGAGCGAGCCATCTGAACATAGTTTTTCAGCTCGGCTTTTTTCATCGCCATCATGGTGGTGTGGGTCTGATCAATTTGCTGTTGGTTATAAGCGTTAGTTTGCAGGTAGGTGAACCACATCATACCTAGTGCAATGGTGAGTACTGGAATGATGGAAAGAATATACAGTCGCTTTCTTATGGTTAGATTCATAGAGACTTCCTTACTTCTCGGCGCAGCGTTACGAAAAGGCAAAATTCAATCGATTTGCCGGATAAATATATGGCTATTTATTTTTGTAGTGATTGCAGATTAACCGACTTAGTAGGAGAGAAGTACTGGAAATGTACGATTTATCGCGAGCGTATTAACATTTTCAAGCGTGATCACAATTACCGAGAGCAGCGGCTAGAATTACAACGAGAAGTGCCCGTTAACCAATATGAGATGCGATACCTATTTTGGGCGAAGCGCAGATAAAGCCAGTCCGCAACAGGTCTGATGAGTCGCCAGCGCAGTGGTGCATACAACCAACCTCGTCCAACAAGCTGCCAAGCTCGGTAGGTCACATCCAGCCCGAGGAGTAAATTTCCGTGGTTGTCCAAGGCATGCAGAATGGTGTTGGCACGATCAGGGGCGATTTGCGGATAGGCCGAAAAAGCGTCGCTGTAAATATCAACGGTGTTTATCTCTTGCTCATGATCGTGTTGGCGTAATGCCTTCATCTCTTTGGCGCACAGTGGGCAAGTGCCGTCGTAGAAAATAGTCAGTTTAGTCATATCAATTCGTCATTGCATTGGGGCTGCTTGATGGTTTCTCGCTGCTTTTACGTGGCGATGCTTCTTTGGGTTCATTGTGCTGCAGGTAGTGCTGCCAGTTAGTGCGAATATTTTCGTAATTGTATTGGCAGAAGTCTTTGCGATCTCGAAGGTAGTCTTTTTCAACTTCGTCGAGTAACGATTTGTACTGTTCAGGATCGCTGCCATACACCAAGCACAAAGTGGAGAAGTAACGCTGCAGGTCAAAACTGTGTTCGTCAATGTACTCGCCAAAATCGTAATAGTCGGGTCTGTCATCGGACTCAAACGCAAACATGTCGGCGGCACTGATGGCCATATCGGCGCCATCGTCTAAATAGTCGATCAGTAAAATAGTGGCGAAATTGTCAACGGCATCTTCTTCTTTCCCCAACACAGGGATGCTTTGATCCTCGATGTACGCATGCCCAGCTTCATGCAGCAAAGTGTGTAATAAGGTATCTAATGCACCAGTCTTTGGCGATTTTCCGTAGCGATCTTCATATTGGTTGTTGGAGAAGTAATTGAGCGACTCCAAGTAAAACGTATAAGGAATATGGATTGTGTGCGTGTCGGGATCGTACATAGGGCCATCTTCGCCGCCATAAATCAGAGTGAGCGGTTTACGAAAAGGGAAGTAGGCTTGAGAAAGTCGAACAAAAATCGGGTTCACATCGCTGCTTTGAATGGATTGCTCGGCAAGTTTGTCATGGGTTGTTTCTGCGGGTATGTACTCGATACGAATATTGTTCGCCGCGTTGGCAGAAGCGGCGCAGAGTAATAGCGCAGGGAGAAGCGATTGAATTTTCATGTTGAGCTCTTGTTATTTGAATGACTTGCATAAAAATTATACATGTTTTTGGCGAATGAATAATCGGGATTGGCGTTTGTCACTCTGCGCCAATTCATTTTATAGTTCGCCTAAAGGAGATCACTATGCCTAATCCACTGTTGTTACAACCCCAAATCCAATAGGCGTTGTTGACTGAGAACGCAGCAACAGCGCCACGAGAAATCGTTCCGTGGCAAAATTTTACTCTCTATTGAAGATGCAAATGCCATGACTAAACATTGGTCTAAAGTTCAGTATCTGCACCAAGTGGTGCAAAACGCCAACATCCATATTAAAGGTACTCACAGTTATTACAGCGATTGCTGGGATAATGGTTTTGAGCAATCCGTCGTTCGTTATCTGCTGGGGGATGAAATCAGCAAGCAGTGGCAACCCCGTTGGGAAGTCGACCAACTCTATATTGGTGATTATGTTTGTATCGCCGCCGAAGCGGTGATTTTAATGGGTGGCAATCACAATCATCGAACCGATTGGTTCTGCTTGTATCCGTTTCTTGATGATGTCGAACGTTCCTATCAAAGCAGGGGCGACACGATTATCGGAGATGCTGTTTGGATTGGAATGCGCGCGATGATCATGCCAGGCGTTACGATTGGAGAGGGCGCGGTGATTGCTGCAAACAGTGTCGTAACGAAAAACGTGCCGCCGTACACCGTGGTAGCGGGCGCTCCT
This sequence comes from Vibrio parahaemolyticus, assembly GCF_900460535.1. Lineage (NCBI taxonomy): Bacteria > Pseudomonadati > Pseudomonadota > Gammaproteobacteria > Vibrionales > Vibrionaceae > Vibrio > Vibrio parahaemolyticus. Next base: position 760,856 of record NZ_UHIL01000002.1, read on the forward strand.
GCTAAGCCGATCAAAACTCGTTTTGACCCAGAGACGATTGATAAGTTATTGGCTCTTAAGATGTATTCTTGGGATGAGGCTAAGTTTAACGCGCTTCGCTCTTTTATCTGTGGAAATGATATTGAGCAGTTAATCATTGCGGAAAGTAACTATAAAGGTGGCGAATGTCACTGAAATGAGGAAAATTATCAGCGATATGTTATAATCTCGCTCCGTTGTGACGAAAACTATTGTTGCAGCTTGTGCGTTTCCTTGGCATCGATTCGTTTAAATCACCATGAGTCAGAGTTGAAAAACTACGATAGGAACAAGCAAACTCAATTGTTTGAACGCGATCTCGGCGTTTTGACGGTTACAGCGGGAAGGAACTTTGTTCGATAGTAATCGACGCATTCTGTTTAAGTAAGGGAGCCCATTGCGCGGTTCAGAAAGTGTCACTAGAACTTACTCATAACATTATACCCGGCGCATTGACCACGCGTTTTTGGTTGAGGCAAAGGGCATTTGAAGGAGCTGTAAAGGCTCCTTTCACATTTAAGGGCGGCAAACAGCAAACCATTGGCACAATGCTTAACAAGCGCCCTTAAACTAGCCTAAGGCGCATGACACCATCTAATGAGTATTTTCGGAAATAAAGCGAGAAAATTTGCTATTGAATGAAGGTTAAACTAACACTCAATCATTACGGAGGATGAAGAGAACAATAATAAGAGGCGATATGAATCATTTAATATCTGTAGGTGCACTGGAATCCTTCTTGGTTGCGATCAGTGTGCTTTTCTTGGGGCATTTTATTAATGCTAAGTTACCGATTTTAAAGAAGTTCAATATACCTGAGCCGATTGTAGGTGGCCTTATCGTAGCCTGCATCATTACTGCTCTTCATTTTAACGGTGTCGACTTGGAGTTTGATCTACCGTTACAAAACACCTTTATGCTGATGTTCTTTGCCACGGTTGGTTTAGCGGCAAACTACACTCAGTTGATGAAAGGAGGCGCGAAGGTTTTTATCTTCTTAGCGGTCGCGTCTTTCTATATCATCATTCAAAACGGTGTCGGCGTGTCACTTGCGGCGGCATTGGGTTTAGACCCATTAATGGGGTTAATCGCGGGTTCGATTACTCTGTCTGGTGGTCACGGCACGGGGGCGGCGTGGTCACAAACTTTCCAAGACGTGTACGGATTAAATAACGTTCTGGAAATCGCGATGGCATCGGCCACTTTTGGTTTGATCATCGGCGGTATCATTGGTAGCCCAGTGGCTCAACGCCTAGTGGAAAAACATGGTATCGAATCTGAGTACGGTCGTGGTGGTAGAGATGCCAAAACCCACGAGAAGTTCCCAGAGCTGGTGACGTACAACGAGTACGAAGAAGACAAAGTAACGGCGAAAAAGGTCGTGGAAAAACTCTTCTTCTTACTGATTTGTGTGACGGGTGCGAAGTACGTTGAACAGTGGGTGAGTACCTACGAAATTTCTTGGTTGATGATTCCTGATTTCGTTTACGCGCTGTTCATTGGTGTGATTATTACGAACTTCTTAGAGGTGACTAAGATTCGTAAGCTGGACGCTGAAACCGTCGATATGCTCGGTACGGTGTCGCTGTCTCTGTTCTTGGCGATGGCTCTCATGAGCTTGAAGCTATGGAACATCTTTGATTTGGCGATCCCATTCTTAGTGATTCTGGCGATTCAGTCGGTGATTTTGGCCATCTTCACCTATTACGTGACCTTTAAGGTAATGGGCAGCAACTACGATGCGGCGGTTATCTCGGGTGGTCACTGTGGTTTTGGTTTGGGTGCGACGCCAACAGCGGTGATGAACATGGGTTCTATTGTTAACCGTTTTGGTCCTTCGCCTCAGGCATTTATGGTGGTACCAATTGTTGGCGCGTTCTTTATCGACATCGTCAACTTAATCATCTTGCAAGGTTACATTTCTTTCCTTGGCTAGACGATTGGATAGATGAGCCCCTAAGGGTAAAAATAAAAACGGTCACAACGCAGGTTGTGACCGTTTTTTTATGTCTCGGTTTTTGTTCGAGACGTTGTTTATTGAATGGTACGGCTGAACTTCAAACTTGCCGTCCACGCCAGTATCCCAATAAAGGCGTAGATGCCGACGTTGGCCCAACCCGCTTCAGGAATCGCACTGAATGGGTTAGAGGCGATGATCGCATGCAGAGGCAAATAGAGCACAGCTGAGAAGAACTGATCCAACCCGTAGTAACCAAACATCGCAATTGGCATCCAACGTAGCGCATAAATCGCGATGAAGAGAATCACCAACGGCGAGTTTACCTTCTGAGAAATTGCCATCGCGCAAAGTGCTAGTGGCAGCATCAACACGCCTGCGAGCGCCATTCTTGCTAAGAACTCCACCCAGTGCAGCAGCACGTAGCCAAGCGAAGTTTGACGATAGAGCAAAGCCAGTTGTTGGTCGGTCGAAATATTGAGTAACCACAGCATAAAATCAGCCGCCAAAACGAGGCCAGAACACACCAGCGGGATCACCAACAAACCAAACGTCAGCTTCACGAGGTGCGTTTTTAGATCGCTAACTGGCATACTGCGCCAAAACATAATGCTGCCTTCGGCACGCTCTTTACGCAGCGTTCTAGGGAAGTACTGGATGGCAAGTAACATAGACAGCAAACCAGCGCCACCAGTGATCAGCATGTTGACGTCATCCCCAAGTTCTTTGTGAATATCACTCACATCGCCACCGAGGCTCATTTCGAAAAACATGTTGTGTTGCAACGTGGTGTTACTCATCAAACTAATAAAAAGCAACGCTCCACACGCCAACATAAACAAAGGTAAGCGCAATACTAGTGGGTTTTCTAACCACTCTTTACGCAACATTGCGACGACAGAGCGCATCATGCTGCCTCCTTTTGTAACGCTAAAAACAGATCCGCCAGTTTTACACCATGCACATCGCCAAGCCCTGCCGCTTGATCAGCGTATTGTGAAGACAATAGCCATTTCGTTGTGCCCAATCCTTTTTGAGAAGAGAGTGGGTGCATCGCTTCAATTTGCGCACGGTGTTCGTCATTGGCATCGAGAATAAAGTAGTCTTCACTGATGCTGTCCATTGAGGTTTGCAGCACCGGGCGACCGTGTTTAAGAATCAACACATCGGTTAACAGATGCTCGATCTCGGAAACTTCATGGCTGGTGATGATCAGAACGCGTTCACCATCGTGAAACCATTCCAGTAAATGACGGTAGAAGGTGTCGCGGTAAACCAAATCCAAACCAAGAGTTGGTTCATCCAAAATCAGGATTTGTGTATTGGTTGCGATAACAATGGCAAGGTGCAATTGCACTTTCATCCCTTTCGAAAGGGCTCTGATTTTCGCACGAGGTTTGATGTCGGTTTGACGAAGCAGCGCATCCGCTTTGCTGCGATTGAAACCCGGGTGAACCCCTTCGGTATAACTCAGAAGCTGAGAGACCGTCATCCAATCTGGCAAAACATTTACATCCGAGATGTACGACAAATTCTGCATGATCTTGTCGCGCTGCATCATGGGCTCGAAGCCATTGATGCGAATTGTCCCGTCGTAGTCGTGGGCGCCGAGTAGGGCGTTAATAAGCGTCGATTTACCCGCGCCATTGTGGCCGAGTAAACCAAGCACTTGACCAGCATGTAAGTCAAAACTCACATCATGAAGCGCCTCTCCTTGTTGACGGTACTGCTTGGAGACGTTTTTTACACTGACTAATGCGCTCATTGGTCACCTTTCATATGGGGGTTGAGTTGCTGGACAAGTTCATCAACTGACATGTCCAGACGTTGTAATGTATCGGCTATTTGAGGAATTTGCTGTTCAAGAAAGCGAGCCTTTTCCGCAGAGCGCAATTGTTGAATTGCCCCTTGTGCGACAAACATGCCTTGGCCACGTTTTTTCTCCACTAGTCCTTCATCAACAAGTAACTGATAGCCTTTCATGACGGTAAGGTGGTTAATTTTCATATCGGCAGAGATGCTGCGGACGGAGGGTAAAGCCTCGCCTTCTTTCCAGACGCCCTGCAATATTTGTTGGGTGATCTGATCAGCCAACTGGCGAAAAATCGGTTGGCGATCATGCCAATGCGTCATGATAAACATCCTATGGCTGAATTGGTGTTATATATATGTATAACACTGAGTTTGAGAAATAGAAAGAATTAATCTTTTTGCCATCACACAACAGCGTGTTTATGGCGTCCGTTTTCGACACGTTGCACCGAATATTTGCACGCAATCGGATGCGTTTTTTCTATTTCAAATTGATATAAAAACAACTACTTCTCATAAGTTGAGAATCCGCAATTAGAGGTACTTCAGAGCGTGAGAAACTTACGACAAAACTTGTGTTTATCACTGAGTGAGAATTTATTGAATATTAAAATTAAAACATTCTTATCTAGTGAGAATTATAGTGGAATTCACCCTAGAAAAATAAGGACTCAATAGGCAACCTGATTGGATTCGTTACCTATCTCTCGTTGAAGCATTACTCAGCGGATGAGAAAAAGGAAAAAAGAGGTTTTATGAATCATGTTATTTCAATCGGCCCACAGGAGTCGTTTCTCGTCGCTATTTGTGTGTTGTTCCTAGGGCAATTTATCAACACCAAACTTCCAATTTTAAAAAAATTCAATATCCCAGAACCGATTGTTGGTGGGTTAGTTATCGCCTGTGTGATTACCGCAATGCACTTTAATGGCGTTGATTTATCCTTCGATTTACCACTGCAAAACACCTTTATGTTGATGTTTTTTGCCACCGTTGGATTAGCGGCAAACTACACCCAGCTGATCAAAGGTGGTGCGAAGGTGTTTATCTTTCTCGCGGTGGCATCAGCGTACATTCTTATTCAAAACGCCGTTGGTGTGTCTTTGGCGACCGCATTGGGCTTAGATCCGCTAATGGGGTTAATTGCGGGTTCTATTACGCTTTCTGGTGGTCATGGAACAGGCGCAGCTTGGTCGCAGACTTTCCAAGATATGTACGGGCTACATAACGTACTTGAGGTTGCGATGGCATCTGCGACGTTTGGCTTGGTGATTGGCGGCATCATCGGCAGCCCAGTGGCACAGCGTTTGATAGACAAAAACAACCTAGAATCGGAATACGGCCGTACAAATCAAAGTCACCAACGTTTTCCTGAACTCGTGACTTATAACGAGCACGAAGAAGACCGAGTTACTGCAAAGAAAGTGGTCGAAAGCTTGTCGATTATTTTGTTGTGTGTGACAGGGGCGGGTTATCTAGAAAACTGGGTGAGCAGCTTTGGCATCAAATGGTTGATGATTCCAGACTTTGTCTACGCGTTGTTTATTGGTGTGGTGATCACCAACATCATGGAAGTGACGAAAGTTCGCAAAGTCGACTTAGAAACCGTGGATATTCTCGGTACGGTTTCATTGTCGCTGTTCCTAGCAATGGCGCTAATGAGCCTAAAACTGTGGAACATTTTTGACCTAGCCATTCCGTTCTTGATCATCCTTGCCGTGCAGTCGGCAATTCTCGCGGTGTTCGCTTACTACGTGACATTCCGCGTCATGGGCAGCAACTACGACGCGGCGGTAATTTCTAGTGGACACTGCGGTTTTGGTTTGGGGGCGACCCCAACGGCCGTGATGAACATGGGGTCTATCGTGAACCGTTTCGGCCCGTCACCACAGGCATTTATGGTGGTGCCGATTGTCGGTGCATTCTTCATCGACATCGTTAACTTAGTGATTTTGCAAGGCTGCATCGCCTTTATCAAATAATCGGCGAAAGGCGTAACCACGCCAATTTTAAGATCATTTAAAGCCAAAGCCAGTCGGAAAAGACTGGCTTTTTTGTTTCTTGGTATGAATCTTTCTCATTCTTGCTTCAAGCAATGAAATCAATGCGTTAATATCATTCACCGGATGTTATTTTCCCAGCAGCAGGAGGCTCCACACATGTCAGAAAAAATATCGACATCAGCATTAGCGAAAATGCGCAATATTGACGCCAAGCTGCTGTTTTCAGATCTCAAACGCGCCGGTTACATCACTCGCCAAGAGGACAAATGGATCCTGACGGAAGAGGGCGCTAAGTTCGGCGGTGAATATGTTGACCACCCCAAGTTTGGGCAGTTTATTGTCTGGCCTACGAACTTGCATATTGAGCTGAATCCTACCTCTGGGAAAACGCTGAGTGCCACACTACTTGGCGATAAACTTCGCCTTAATGCCAAGCGAATCAACCAATTGTTGAGTGAGCTAGGCTGGATAAGTAAATCAGAAGACGGATGGCAAGTCACCGAAGCGGGCATTCGAGCAGGTGGTCAACAGCGTGCAGACAAAGAATCACAAAACACCTTTGTGGTTTGGCACGATGTCGTTTTGCGCAACAAGCGCTTGAAGCAATCTGTAGTGGAGTTTTTGGGGCAAGATGCGGAGTCGCACTCCACCGACAAATCCTACTCCAGTTTTCGTCAAAAATTCGAAGCCAAACACCGGACTTTGGATGGGCACTATGTTCGTTCAAAAGGGGAGTTATTAATTGATAACTGGTTGTATTTGGCTGGTATTGTCCATGCTTACGAGCGACAACTCCCGATAGAACAAGAAGTGATGAGCGATTTTTATCTCCCTGCTGGCAAGCTGTACCTTCAGTTTTGGGGAAGTGATAGCGGAGAGACGCCAGAAAAAGAGCGAGAAGTCATTCGCGCGGTGTATCAGCAACACAACTTCAATTTGATCGAAGTAGAGCCAAGTGAACTAGACAAGCTGGATGAAGTTCTGCCAAAGCGTCTGCGCCAATTTGGCATCCAAGCGTACTGAGGTACTTCTCAAATGAATGAAGATGCTTGCGATGTGATGGTATTTGTCATGCCCAGAAACGAAAAAACCCGTGATGATTCACGGGTTTTGTATTTTTAGCGGTTATCTTGGCTTATCGCACGAAGGACTAGAAACCTTTGATGTTTTCCGCTTCTAGCTCAGAGAAGTACTTAACTGTCTTCACTTTAAGCTCTTGTTGTGAAGGCTCGTCACATACGATCACTGCTTTAGGGTGCAGCTGAAGAGCAGAAACTGTCCATAGGTGGTTTACACAACCTTCAACAGCCGCTTCTAGTGCAAGTGCTTTGTTGTGACCAGTCACTAGGATCATCACTTCTTCTGCGTCTAGTAGTGTGCCTACACCGATAGTCAGTGCGTATTTAGGAACTTGGTTGATGTCGCCATCAAAGAAGCGAGAGTTCGCGATACGAGTATCTTCAGTTAGTGTCTTGATGCGAGTGCGAGAAGACAGAGAAGACGCTGGCTCGTTGAATGCGATGTGACCGTCGTTACCTACGCCGCCCATGAATAGGTTGATTTTGCCGTAAGACTTGATTTTGTCTTCGTAGCGTTTGCATTCTGCTTCGTGGTTGTCAGTGTTGCCGTTCAACAGGTTGATATTTTCTTCTTGAATATCAATGTGGTTGAAGAAGTTGTTGTACATGAATGAACGGTATGATTCTGGGTGATCCGCAGGGATACCGATGTATTCATCCATGTTGAAAGTGACAACGTGTTTGAAACTTACTTCACCAGCTTGGTAAAGCTCGATCAGTGCTTTGTAAGTTGCTAGAGGAGTGCCACCAGTTGGTAGACCCAGAACGAATGGACGCTCAGCAGTAGGTTTGAAATCGTTGATACGCTTAGCGATGTGCGCAGCTGCCCACTTACCTACTTGTGCTGCTCGAGTTAACGGGATAAGTCTCATTTTGTGCCCCTAGTTATTGGAATTTAAGATGTACTGAAACATTAATTCGCATTATAAAATAAGTAATGGCGAACTGCTATTGTTTTAGGTCAAAAATTTGCTTTTTCTTTAACCAATGTTGCCTTTTGCAACCAGTTTTACGTTTGCTTTACGCTAAATTGTTAACTTGTGAGCGTTTTTTGGTCACTTGAGTTCATTGATAGATGCGTAAAATTTATGGCTTGAATTAAGTTATAAAGTAAACATCAAGCGTCGATGTTCTGGGTTTATTGGATGGTAAGTGGCGGAAAAAATTCAAATATTTTGATCTCACTCAACCTCGTACATGGCAGGTAAATCATTCCTTAACCATAATTACAGCGTGTGAACAGGTAGGGATATCACTATGAAAAACGAATTGGATCCAAGCAAAGTGCTACAAGCGTACGAAAACGTCATGAACAACGGTTCGCCAACGGAGTTCGGTAAGATCTATGAAGGTGTGGAGGCGTTCTCGGATTACGATGGTTACAACGTCTTTTTAAGAGGCAACGGCGTGGAGCTGAAAGTGGGTTTCCACAACACGTATCACCTAGAGTACGAGCAGGAGCACTTAAAAGAAACGTTTTTGAAAAAGATTGCGATGCTGGCGAAATAGGTCGACATTTCCCATGCACCAAAATCGCAGATATTAAAAAAGCCCTCGGGAGAACGCGCCCTTGGGCTTTAGGAGAAGAAATGGGTCAGAAGCGTTCACTCACACCGAATGATGAACGTTTGTTGAACATCTGACGTTTGGTTATTTCTTATTAATCGTCTTCAGCCAAACTCTCTTCTGCATAGTCGTCAGCCGCATCTGGTTTGTTGCGACCGTTTAGCGTATGGAAGCGCTTACGACCACGAGCCAATTGGGTGTATTTTAACCAAGTGCGCTCGATTTTAGTTTTCGCTTTGCCTGGGTTTTCTAGCACCTTGACGAAGTGTTTCTCTTCGCTATTCTCAGGTGTTAACTCGCCTGACTCTAAGCCAAGCATAGTATCCCCATAAATTGTTAGGATTTCCTCTTCCGAAAGAGTAAAATCGCCAGACTTTGCAAAGCCGCGTGGGAATTTTACGTTGTCGTAAAAACGTTTTTTGCCATGACGGAATTCAGTGTCAGACATGTCAACAGCCTCTGTAACCGTTATTGATGAATGTAGTGAACTACGGCGAAAATTAGGCGCAAAGCTAACAAAAGAAAAACAAAACTTTTTTGTCGTCAAGATTTTAATTAATTGTTAATCTGGTTTGATATTAACCAGGAGTTGGTTTATGGATGTTAAGGTCTTTAGAACATTTTTAGAGCTGGCAAAGGTTCGTCACTTCGGACGCGCAGCTGAGAACCTGTATATTACGCAAGCAGCGGTCAGTGCCCGCATCAAACAATTGGAAAGTTACTTCGATACTCAATTGTTTATTCGTGATCGAAATAACATAAAGCTGACCTCAGCAGGGGAACGCTTAATCAGTTATGCCGAAGTTATGGTCACCACATTGCAGCAAGCAAAACTGGAATTATCACTTGAAGATGGAAAAGCATTACAGCTCACCATGGGCGGTACGCCGAACATTTGGGATGCGTATTTGCAAAACTGTTTGAGTATTGTGACGGATTCTTTCGGCGGTTACGGCTTTATGGCCGAGGTGATGGGCCGTGAAATGCTAAGCCGTAGCTTATTAGAGCGCACGTTAGATATGGCATTTGCGTTTGACCAAATCAAAGCTGATGAGCTTAATTGTAAAAAAGTCGCGGATGTTGTCCTTGTGTTGGTTTCTACCGAGCAAGATTCATTAGATACGGTGTTTGAGCACAAATATGTGTATGTGGATTGGGGAACACGCTTCGCTTCTGAGCACTCTGAGCGTCACCCTAAAATTCCGGCTCCGTACCTGCGCACATCGACTGCGCGTATTGCTTTGGACTTCATTTTAGAGAAAGGCGGCGCGGCGTATCTGCCGGTGTCTCTCGTAGAGCCGTTTATTGCGAATGGGCAGCTCTACAAGGTGTCTGGAGTGGAAGATTGGTACCGACCTATCTACTTAAGCTATCGCAAAGCCAGCACGTCTGTAGAAGCAATTAAACAGGTCGAAGAGATTGTGAAAGAAATCGATCCTCTCACGGCTTACAGCTTGCAACAGATTGGGTCTGCATCATCGGACGCAAACCATTAACGCTTGGCGTCAATGAAAACGGAAAAATGAAAAGCCCCCTTGGCGTTTGCCTTGGGGGCTTTCTTTTTAAGCGAGATTTATCACAGGATAGCGATAGTTCGATATCTATGAACCGATAGTTACGGCAAGTCAAAGATTAGCGCAGTAACTGATTGATTGGTTAGGTTACGAAATGTCACCTTGCTCTGTGCTTCGATTTTAGCGCCATCACCGCCCGTTAGCAGGGTGTTGTCGATATGCAGCTCTCCCGATACCTGATGAACGTAAACATTTCTTCCAGAGTGGATGTCGAAGGCGAGTTCGCGATTCGGCTCCAAAATCAATTGATACAAATACGCATCTTGTTTGATGTGCAGTGTGCCACTCTCTCCCGTTGGGGTTGCAATGGTGGTTAACCCTGCATTACGTCCAAAATCTTTTTGCTGGTAGCCCGGTTTATTCCCAAAGGTGTTAGGTTGAATCCAAATTTGCAAAAAGCGTACAGGGTCTGTTTCTGATGCGTTATATTCGCTGTGGTAAATGCCTTTACCTGCCGACATCAGCTGAAACTCCCCCGCAGGTAACGTTTGTACATTGCCTTCACTGTCTTTGTGCGCAATGACACCTTCTAGCACATAACTGATGATCTCCATGTCGCGGTGACCATGAGTATCAAAGCCTGCGTTGGGTTGAACTAGGTCATCGTTGATGACTCGCAGTTCAGAAAAGCCCATGTGTTTTGGATCGTAATAGCTACCAAAAGAAAACGTATGTTTGCTGTCTAGCCAGCCAAAGTTTGCTCGACCTCGGTCTTCGGCGTGTCTTACGGTGATCATCAGTGCCTCCAGTGTCCGTGGTTAGGAGAATTTTTTGTTTAGGAAGTTATCTAACGCCGCTTTACCTGCGCCAGAAAAGGCCAGTGAAACACTTGCTGCTAGCAGAGCTAGGCCAAATTCGTAGCCGTTGTTTGCCATAAATAAGCCGTTTTCGAAGTGCACTGAGAAAATCGCCACAACCATAGTGAATGAGAGTGCGACTGCCGCAGGGCGTGTCAGCAAACCAAGTAGAATAAACAAGCCGCCGAAAAATTCTGCGCTACCAGCAAGAAATGCCATCAATACGCCAGGGCCAAGTCCAATTGATGCCATCCATTGTCCTGTGCCTTCCAAGCCGTAGCCGCCAAACCAACCAAACAGTTTCTGAGCGCCGTGCGCCATAAAGATGATGCCGATAGGGATACGTAGTGCCAGTGCGCTGTAACCTGATTGTGATGTCGTGATTTTGTGTAAAAGTGTTTTCATGATGCTGTCCTCGATATGTATTTTTCAGTGGGAGTGTGTCTGCTCCTGAGCTGTTGAGAACAGTTTAGGCGTGGTTGATGAGGTTATTAATTGGCTTTATTTGACCTTCTCGTTCAATAAATTCGAATTAGTATATTTTAACGTTTTTTTCTCAGATGCTTATCTGTAATTTATTGGGAGTAAGATTGGCTAATTTAGCGATTTTAACGACAACTAAGTCGTAAATTTCGATGGATTTGGTATGTGAGAGAAAAGATATTGTTGATCAAAACGCAAAAAAAAGAGCACAGGGGGCTGTGCTCATTGCTTTCACGATTACAAGGGAGAAAGGTGTGTCCAAAGTAGAAGATCAAAGGTTCATCAAACTTTCTAACGACTCCTCGACATTGTTGTAGTGATAGGTCCGAATATTCACGCCATCTGTGGCATTGATTTGAATTTCTGAAATTTCGTTACCTGAGTCACGTTCGATGATCCCAATGGAGTGATCAACGGATTTACTGGTAATAACCTTTTGGTTTCTTAGTACAATTACGCAAGTATGTAAGTCCATGCCAATTCCCTTTAGCCGACGTTGTTGTGATGTTCTGGATTTAACTTTAGTGTACAAATTCGCTAATGCCAATAAATCTCAATATTGAGTTCCGAAAATGGCTAATCTTCATTTGTTCTGCGTTCTACAATGAAGTTATATCGAGTTGTTTTCACAGAATGCACGAGCAAGGATCGCTTCATGTTTATCCATCCTCATACATCGTTGACCTTCGAGCAGTGCCAAAAGGCGCGAGTGTCGCGAGACAGCCGTTTTGATGGGCGATTTTACGTCGCGGTAAAAACCACAGGGATTTTCTGCCGACCGATTTGTCCGGCGAACCTACCCAAAGAAGAAAATGTAGAGTACTTCACCGATAAAGCCCAAGCACTTAAAGCGGGTTATCGTCCTTGTTTGCGTTGTCGCCCAGACAGCGCTCCGGGATCGTGGGCATGGAAAGGCGTAGAAACAACATTTCAACGCGCGATTTCATTGATTGATCGAGGAGAGCTGCATCACCACTCGGTGTCTGAACTGGCAGAACGCGTTGGTATTTCTGATCGTTACTTGCGTATGTTGTTCGAGCAGTATCTCGGCATGTCACCAAAACAGTACGCGCAATATCAGCAGTTAATGTTCGCCAAGCAGTTGCTGCATTCCAGTTCGATGTCGGTTACGGAAGTCGGCTTCGCCGCCGGTTTTAACAGCACGCGCCGTTTCAACGATGCGTTCCAAAAGTTTCTGAAGCTCACGCCTTCTCAAGTTCGTCGAAGAGAATTTGATGGCGTGAGCGCGAATCGAATTGCGTTGTCTTATCGTGGTGAGTTGAATTGGCAACACATGCTGGATTTTTACCGACTAAGAGCTATCGAGGGCGTGGAGCGGGTGAGCGGCGAGAGTTACCAGCGCAACGTTTGTCTGGATAACAGCAAAGCGTGGTTTAAGGCGATCAAAGGTGAAGGAAACCTTGAGCTTGAATTCGAAATTGAAGAAGTTGCGAAGCTGCAAAACTTAGTGTCTGGAGTGCGGCGTATGTTCGATCTAGACACCGATATCTGTACTGTCGAGCAGCATTTGGATTATGTGGCACCGGGGCTTGTATCGAACCGAGGAATTCGGATTCCTGGAGTGTGGAATGCTTGGGAAGCCGGGGTTAGAGCCGTTTTGGGTCAACAAGTGTCGGTCAAGGCTGCGATAGGCCAGCTTAACTTATTGGTAAAAACGCTCAGTGGTGATGCTGACAAGCGCTTTTTCCCGACACCAGATGCGATTGCGAATGCCGACGTGAGTTTTTTGCGGATGCCGCAAAGTCGTAAAGAGACGTTGGTGCGTTTCGCTCAGTTTATGCAAAGCAACGCGGAGACGGATCCGCAACAATGGTTAGCGCTGAAAGGCATTGGACCTTGGACGGTCAGTTATGCTCAATTGCGTGGGCAATCCCAACCCGATTGCTTTTTAGATAAAGACTTAGTGGTGAAAAAAGCGATGCAGCGCTACCCATCACTCAATACGCACACCGCAGCCCCTTGGGGAAGCTACGCGACGTTTCACTTATGGAATCAATCATGAACACAGTTTATACCGAGATGCCGAGCCCACTAGGTGCGGTCACTATCCAATCTAACGCTGAGGGCTTACTTGGCATTTGGTTTGAGACTTGTACGACCAAGCCAAGTGAATTGGGGCGAAGAGATGATCAGCATCCGATTTTGCGCCAAGCCGTCACCCAGTTGGACGAATACTTTTCGGGTCTGCGCAACGAATTTGATTTGCCTTTGGCAGCGACAGGTACCGATTTTCAAAATCAAGTGTGGCATGCGTTAACGACCATTCCATACGGCGAGACGTGGAGCTATCAAGATCTCGCCAACGCGATTGGCAACCCGAAAGCCGTGCGTGCGGTTGGGTTAGCAAATGGCAAGAACCCTATTTCCATTGTGGTGCCTTGTCATCGCGTTATTGGTAAAAGTGGCAAACTGACTGGGTATGCTGGTGGGGTAGAACGCAAACAACGTTTGCTCGCATTAGAGCAAGGTACACCACTTTAAGTGAGGCGATTCTCATATTGTTGTTTGGCGTGCAACGCACGGTTGAGAATTGTGTAGAGTGGTTTATTTACGAACAAGATAACAAAGGATAACAAGGGCATGTCTTTCAAAATGGATTTTGATGCATTCATGAGTGAGTGTTGGCAGCTGCACGAGGAAAAGCCAGTACAGGTTTATGCTCAGCTAGAAACGGCGCTGAATGAGGTGGAAGCGCTCAGCCAAGTTGAGCGAATATTTGCACTGATGCTGCACACCGCAATTGGGCACCTTGAGCATCCCGAACGATTTCTTGCCTGTTTAGACAGCTTAGATGATCGCGCCATTACCGAGAGTTTGGCGTTTAAACGTAGCATCGCCGTTGCACGCTTTTTTGTCGATGGCACTGAGAATGTGGCATTGCTAGAGGAGCGAGATCAGCGTCGCGTGTTCTCTCTTATTGCGAACGAACTTTCTGCTCTTACTCAGCTTGAACCAGCAAGTCAATGGTTGGCGAAAGCCGCATTAGGAATGACACCACACGATGCAGAAGAGGTGCTAGCGCGTTCGATCGCAATTACCGCAAACAACTTGGCTTATCAGTATGAAGAGCTCTCAGAGCGTACTGACGAGCAGAAAGCGAGGATGTTAGAGTCTGCAAGGCTAGCACTGGATTATTGGAAAATAGCGGGCGGTTGGATGCAGGAAGAGCGCGCAGAATATCGTTTGGCGATGAGCTTGCTGAAAGCCGATGCACCTAAAGAAGCCAAAGTGCATGCTGAACGATGTGAAGCCATTTGTCTGCAAAACGGCGGCGATGCGTTTGAGCTTTTTTATGCGCATGACTTATTGATGCAAGTGCATTTTCAACTTAGCCAGCAATGCAAAAAACAATTGGATGCGCAGGTGCAGCAATACTGCACAACCAGCGAACTGGCGTAGGTTTGCCGCCACAGCAAAAAGCCCCGAGCTAATGGCTAGGGGCTTTTTGGCTGTCTAAACACTTTCGTATTTCTAGGTGTTGATTATGCCGTTTGCGGTTTTGGCTGGTATCGTCCAGGTTTGTGGTTCATCGCCAAAATCAAGTTGGTCGCAATGGCACCAAGAACGGAGAGAGCGATAAGGTACACATCCACAATAAACAGCGACATCACCACGATGGCACAATCGAGCGCCATCTGAATTTTGCCCGCTCGAATCCCAAAGCGTTCCTGAAGGTACAATGCCAAAATGTTAAAGCCGCCCAAACTCATCTTGTGACGAAATATCACCAGCATACCAATACCGATCAATCCACCGCCCAACAGCGCTGCGTAAAAAGGTTCGATTCGGGAAATTTCGATCACGTGGTGCAGATGGTCGACCGCGAAGGAGACAATAGAAACGGCAATAAAGGTATTAACCGTAAACCTCCAGCCCATGCGCATCACAGACAGAATATAAAAAGGGAGGTTAAGGGCGAAAAATATTTGACCAAAACTGAAGTCACTGACTTTGGTCAGAAAGATGGCCAAGCCAGCGGTGCCGCCAGTCAGTAATCCTACTTTGCTGAAAAATATCACCCCAAGTGACACCAACGCGCTACCGAGCGTCAGAGCCAAGAGGTTTTCTCTTAGGCTATGATCTTTATCCATAAAACAATTTCCTTGGTTTAAAAACCGCGGCGGAGACAATCTGCCTATCGAACGCGGTAAACAGTCACCAAAATAGCGACTAATAAATCGACCGATAAAATGTCGCGAAAAGTGACCAATGTCGAGTTTTTGGACAAGATTATGATGATGTTAAGCTGTTTAACATAATGTACACATGAATAAAAACAACAAGGAAAAGCGATGATTAAGCAAGTTGGCAACACTCAAATTAACCCCCTGCATCGACTGACCTGTCACTGCGGAAAAGTCGAACTGGAACTGACGTTACCCAACGGAATTGAAAAGCCGAGACGCTGTGATTGCTCTATGTGTCGTCGTCGAAGTGCGATTGTGGCTTCAGTACCTTTGAGTGGTATTCGTATCGTTCAAGGTGACGATGTTTTAAAGCTCTACCAATTTAATACGCATACCACGAAGCATTTTTTCTGTAGTGAATGTGGCATTTACACACACCATCAACGCCGATCAGATCCAAGTGAGTACGGTTACAACGTGGGATGTTTAGAGGGCGTTAACCCGTACGAATTGGGTGATATTGAAGTGATGGATGGCGTTAACCATCCATCGGATCGTTAGACTAAGTAGCTAGGCGTGTCATAGGGATTAGGTAAACAAGCCGCCGTTCATCCACAAATGAGCGGCAATACTGGCGGCGTAGCCCAGAGCGATCACGGGCGTCCATTTTAAGTGGCCAAAGAAAGTGTATTGGCCACGCGCTGCGCCCATCAAAGCCACACCCGCGGCTGAACCAATCGACAACAAACTACCCCCTACGCCCGCAGTGAGCGTAACAAGCAACCAGTTACCAGTGGACATACTTGGGTCCATCGTTAGTACCGCAAACATGACCGGAATGTTATCGACAATGGCAGAAAGCACACCGACCATCACGTTCGCCCAAACCGGATTCCATTGGGTGTACATGACGTTTGAAACCAATTCGAGATAACCGAGCAAGCTCAAGCCGCCTACACACATCACGACGCCATAGAAGAACAGCAAGGTATCCCATTCGGCGCGAGAAACACGATGGAATACGTCAAACGGTACGACAGAGCCTAAACGTTTCAGCGCATGATCGTCCCCATTCGCAATCGCCATGGCCGCTTTTTTCGCGAGCGAATGTTTGAGGGTTTTTCTTAAGAAGTACCCGAAGAATTGTAGGTACGCCAAGCCCATCATCATGCCAACCACGGGTGGGAAGTGAAGAACAGCATGGAAGGAGACAGCCGTAGCGATCGTGAGGACAAACAGCAGCACAATGCGCCTTGCACCACGTTTTAATTCGACATGCTCGTGGATGGTATTGGGTTTGGTGTTCGGTACAAAAAGGGACATTAAAAACGCTGGCACGACATAGTTGATTAGAGAAGGGACAAACAATGGCATGAATTCAGAGAACCGCACGTGCCCAGCTTGCCAAACCATCAAGGTTGTAATGTCACCAAATGGGCTGAATGCCCCGCCCGCGTTGGCTGCGATAACGATGTTGATGCAAGCAAGATTGACGAACCTTGGATTGTCGCCAGACACTTTCATTACCACCGCGCACATCAAAAGGGCCGTGGTTAAGTTATCTGCGATTGGAGAGATGACAAACGCCAGAAAGCCTGTCAGCCAAAACAGTTTTTTGAACCCGAACCCTTTCCCAACCATCCACGCTTGTAGAGCATCAAAGAGTTTGCGCTCTTCCATCGCGTTTATGTAGGTCATCGCAACGAGCAAAAACAGCAACAGCTCGGCGTACTCAAGTAGGTTATGTTCCAACGCCGATTTTGCCACGTCTTGCTGGTGGTGCTGGGCGAAGGTGTAACCAATCAAAATCCAAATCAGACCTGCCGCGAGAAGTACAGGTTTGGATTTTCTCATCTTCAAATACTCTTCGAGCATGACCAGAATATAAGCGATCGAGAAAAGAATGAGAGCGATATAGCCTACGGCGGAGTTCACCAGATTAAGATCACTGGATGCCGCTGCAAAGCTGGAACTAGAGAACAACAAACAGCAGAAAGCCACAATAGGATAGATTGGCATAGACATTTCTCCCTTGTCTTGTTGGAGAAATATTAGCCATAAATTAAGGGGTTAGTTGTGAGAGAGCTCGAATTAACAGTAGGAGTTAAGATTTGGGTAGCTTGCGCCACTATTTTCTGAGTGACGCAATGCTCGCCGCGCCAAATAAGATCGCAACAGCGTATAAACCATAAGTTAGCCAATGGCTAATTTCTAGAAAAGGAATGAGTCCCTGACCTGCCCACATACAGCCTCCGTTTAATGAGCAATGTTGTAATAGTCGGGTCAATCTAAAGCAAATGAACAATGTTTTTTGTGAGTGACGGCAAATTCTGAAGGATTAGAAAGTCAAATTTTGGTGAGTGAGAGAGAACTCTCACTTTAAAAATCAATACGCTAACACTTTAGTGTTAGCGTATTGCTGAATCCATTTAGCGGAGTAGGGCTTTTTTCAGTGGAGATGCCTCAATTGCCCTTACCAGCAACAAGGTCACGACGAGAGTGGCAGGAAACAAGAAGGCATCTTTTGCTAAGTCTTGTAATCCTAAAAAGCCCGCTATGTTCATCATGACAATAATGACCAACAGATGGCTCACGTAAACGCCTAAAACACTTGGGGCCCACTTAAATACCCATGACATGTTGCCAAAATTAGGATGAACTAACAGCCACATGAACACGCCGAGCGACCAAATGACGGTACCAAACAAGAAGTCATTAGAGTTGAAGGCCACATCGTACTGCATCAACCAGTAGGCTTCACCAAAGTGCAGAGCCATACCGAGGAGAATCAGGCGAATGGTGTTGTTGCGTGACCAAAGCCACTGTTTTTCTCGAATCAAGTAGCCAAATACCACAAGTAAGGTACTGAAAAATGGCCCATTACGAGTGAAAAACGGAGCAGGTAAATCGGTGAGAGGTGCATAGCTGCCTGCCAAAACACCATAGACGTAAAGCAGCACAGTTGTTGGAAGCAGTAACTGAGCCATGCCAGTTCGAACTAAGCAGGCGATGATAGCGACCGCAATCACCAATGCTGGAATAAACCACAGGTGGACAAGCCCGCCTTCTAGTAATGAATTCAGTGGTGCAGACGCTAAGTATCCCCAGTAGCCTTGTCGTTCGGCAAGGTATCCCGCTTCTGCTACGACTTGCCATTGGAACGGCATGAGTAAGCTGATCACGCTCCAAACCAACCAAATTTTCATTAGAGGTTTCGCATAGTTGACTAAAGTTTCGAGTGGATTGCTGCTCAGCTTAGGTTGGATAAGGTAACCAGAAATAAGGAAAAAAAGCGGAACCGCAAAACGAGCGAGCTGATTAAGAAGATAACCGACCCAAGGTACGCCATCCCACTGCCAATAAGTGAGGGCCATTTGGCAATGCAGCCCGACAATTGCCACCATGGCAATGATGCGTGCAAATTCTAAACTGGCTATTTTTCGGTTTGTCGCCATACGTTACTTACCTAAATGAATAAAAAACTTCAGCGAAAGTAACAGTTCGCGACGCACTTCATGCATGAAAAAATCAACACATTGCAGCTTGAACCTTAGCAATGTCTGAATTTAAGACTCACTTCAAACTTCTTGATTCCGCATCTATTAACCCACTCAATAGGTCGATCTTAGCAAGAAAATAATATGGATAGATGGTTAGACCAGTTAACTCTTCATTGCAAAAAAGAACGACCGTGCTAAAACTACAGTTATGAAAAAAGGAAAAGTAACGAAAGAGTTCATTCTGCAGCGCGCATTTGAAATTGCCAGTGAAGACGGCTTAGAAAGCCTCACCATTGGCGAACTAGCGAAGCAGTGTGGCATGTCCAAAAGTGGTCTGTTTGCTCACTTTAATTCCAAGTTGAATTTGCAGCTTTCCGTGCTTGAGTACGCAAACCAAGTGTTTGCTGAAAGAGTGATTGAACCTGCACGCGGGCTTGGTGATGGCAATATTGAGCGGAAAATCCGAGGGTTGTTGGATTCTTGGATGACGTGGAACCATTCATTTCAAGGCAGCTGTATGTTCCTTGATGCGTGGAATGATGCCGCAGACAAAAATTGTCCGTTACAAGCGGCATTACGTAAAGCGATTGATACTTGGTTAAGTTATCTAGAAATTCAAATTGCGAAAGGCAAAGAAAACCAAGAGTTTATAAGCGACTTAGATACTCGTCAGGCGACGTTCGATTTATACGGGCAGTACCTGAGCGCGCATGTTTTCTATTCGATCAAAGGTGAGGAAGAGAGCTTACGCTTATTTTGGCAAGGCATCGACAACTTGCTTGCTCGATGGAGAGGTTAACACCGTCTACGGGTAACGAAGATTCATTTTAAAGAGCGACAGAGTTCGCTCTTTCTTATCAGCATAAAAAGCACGACCGTTCTATTTTTGCTAAGTGTGCTGATAACTAAGGAAAAGATCATGAGTGAGAAAATCTATTTTAATACCTCGCAGCGTTTTAGTGTGAAGCGCAGTCTCGTCAACATCAGTACCCGCTTGCACCACACATTGGCCCCATCGCATGCGAAGAAAACGGCGCGAAAACTGCTGCTTACTCCAGCGCGTACGCAACCAAAAAATGCGGAGCCACAAGGATTAGTTAAAGCAGAAATCCAAGGGCACACTGGGGCTATCAAAACGTATTCGTTGGGTCAGGGGCCTGTGTGGGTTCTGACTCATGGTTGGTCGGGCACGGCGAGCCAGTTTTATCCGTTGATGGAACATATCGCGGCTTGTGGATTTACTGCGTTGGCTTACGATCATCCAGCACATGGTGAAAGTGATGGTCAATATGGTCATATTCCGGGCTTTGTGCGTGGCTTGGAAGAGGTTCTCGACTCGGTAGAAGAAGGCGTCGCCGGATTGGTTGGACATAGTATGGGAACGGCGTCTGCACTTGAGTGCCGTCATCATAAGTTGGAAAACAAGCCACTGCTATTGATTGCGCCAGTGTTGAATTACGTAGAGAACTTGTTTGGCAGCATTGCGCGTTCTGGCTATTCAATGAAACTGTTCAAAGCGGTGGTATCGGAAGTGGAAGATCAGTATGGCTACCCATTGCAATCGATCGACCCTCTGAAGCGACTCTCGGAGCGAGCTGCACCCACGATCATCGTGCATGATGAGCAAGATAAATTCACTAAACACAGCATTTCCGCTCAAGCCGCTGACGAGATTGAAAATGTTGAGTTGGTGACAACACAAGGTCAAGGCCATGGGCGAGTCATGAAGTGTGAGCAAGTATTTAGCAGCTTCGACCGCTTGATTGAACGCGTGTAGTTATTGGCTTAATGATGTTTAATCACAATGAAAAAAGAAAGGACAGCCGGGGGCTGTCCTTTTTCGTTTTTAGCTTCTGTGAGTGCAAGGTTTACACTCAGAATGTTAGGCTTAGTTACAGTTAGCTACGCCAACTTCTTTCCATACACCCCATTCGCCAGACTTGCTTGGATCGTCACCCTGAGTCCACCATTTCGCTTCCCACGTTTTACCTGCGTGAGTCACTTGGTTGCCACCTGTGTACACTGCGCTCGCATCCCATGCGTTGTCACAAGTACCTGGGTTTGGATCGGTTGTGTGCTGTGCAACAACCACTGTCGCGCTTGCCGATGAAGACGCTTTACCGTCGCTCACACTTACAGTGAAACTTAGGCTTGTGTCTTGCGGGTATTCCGCAGCAGTGAACGTCACTTTAGAGCCGTTTACCGTTGCGTTCAGACCTTGAGGCAGAGTCCAGTTGAAAGTAAGAGTATCGTTGTCTGCATCGCTAGACGCAGATGCATCTACAACCACAACGTCACCAGTATTTGCTGTTGCTGGAGCAACAACTTGCGCTACTGGTGCGTTGTTCACTGGGTCAACCACACCTGCTGGCTTCACAGTTACTACAACAAGGTCAGATGCTGTTGCTCCTTCGTTGTCAGTCACTGTCAGCTTGAAGGTTAATTGCTCTTCAACAGTAACTTCTGCTGCATCAAAGCTTGCTTTCGCTGTGTTTGCGCCTGCTAGTACCACTGCTGTACCAGATACTTGTTCCCACACGTAACTCGCGATAGTGCCGTCAGAGTCTTTCGATAGGCTACCATCTAGAACCACACTTGCAGGGCCAGTTACCGATTGATCTGCGCCAGCTGCTGCGGTTGGTTTACGGTTTGGTTGAGGAACCACACCGCCAGCCATACCTTCGTGCATTGCGTTGAGAATGTCGCCGTTATCCGCGTCGATTTCCCAAGAGAATAGACCCGCAAGACCTAGAGATTTCGCGTAGCTACCTTTTGCTAGCACTGAGCGATGGTCATCAAATGTGATCAACTCACCCGTTGTACGGTTCCATACCCATGGTGCTTCAGCTTGTGCATCGTAGCCGTACTCGAAGCCGTTAATGCCAGTGTTGTTTGCACCTAGCATGAATGACTTAATGCCTTTGTAGTCGATTACGCCATCTTCCCAAACACCTTGTGCAGTGCTGCCTTTTAGTTTACCTGTCGCAGTACCTGTCATTGGGTCATTTGGATCTGTGAGTGTATCTGGTGTTACGCCTTCCCAGCCACGGCCGTACATTGCAGTACCAAGGACTAGCTTGTTCGCAGGAACGCCTTGAGCAAGAAGAAGTTGGATACCGTTATCTGCTGTATACGCAGGGCCTTTGTAAGCTTCGCCGTTTTCATCTACGCCGCTGCCGTCACATTGGCCAGGGCGCATGAACGAACCACAGTAAAGCGCAGTTTGGTGACCAGGAACGTTGTTCCAGCCGCCGTAGAAGTCGTAAGTCATCGCGAAGATGTAGTCCATGTATTGAACGGCATCTGCGTAGTTTACGTCTTCAATCTTGTCATAGCCGACACCGATTGCTGAAGTTAGCTCGTAAGTACGGCCAGTTTCTGCTTCTAGCTCATCTAGCATTGCGCGCAGTTCACGCATCAATGCAACGTAAGCTGGACCATCGTTTACTGGGTCGCCTTTATCTGCTGCAGCACCGCCACCACCAGGGAATTCCCAGTCAATATCTACACCATCGTAGAATTTCCAAGTTTTCAGGAATTTCTTAACCGATGCCACGAATGTGTCGCGGTTCGCTTTATTAACGAAATCGTAGAATGGGTCAGACAGTGTCCAGCCACCGATAGATGGGATGATTTTTAGATCAGGGTTACGTTGTTTCAATGCCATTAGCATTGCGTAGTTACCCTTGATAGGCGTGCTGTACTCGTGGCCAGCTTGCGGGAAGCTCTTCTGGTAAGCAGCCCATGGGTCATGGATTACCACTTCGTAATCAGGCACACCGCGACATGCAGTTTGAAGAGCGTTAAAGCTGTTACCACCAACAGACTTAACAGATTCGTTTGGACCACAGATTGGAATAAAGCCGTAAAGGATGTGAGTTAAGTTGTCGGCTGGCATGTTGTCTACGGTGTAGTTACGACCATAGATGCCCCATTCAACAAAGTACGTACCCATCACGACGCTAGGGTCGGTGTTGTATGTTTTGTTGTTTGGATCAACGTTCATCGTTAGTGGCTTCAAGTGAGAGCCATCTGTATCCGCGATGGTGATTTCTGCAGGAGCACTTTTCGAACAGCCTGTAGCATCACACGCTTCAATTTCCATTTGGTACAAGCCGCCTTGGCCGTAATCAAATGTTGCTGTGGTTTGGCCGCCAGTGATAGCGCCTGTTGCGACTTTTACGCCATCAAAATAGATGTTGTAAGTGTCGCCAGGTGTACCGCTCCACTGGTTGAATTTAACGGTGATTTTAGCTTGGTCATGGTATTTCACCATGTCGTAGTAGCCAGATGTGGTTTCCATAGCCAGTTCAATTTTAGAAAATTGAAGGTTATTAGAACCGTACATATCGACACTTGGTGCGGTCGGAGCTGCGACTGCAGCACCTGATAGCGCTAAAGCAACCCCAGCTGCACATAGGTTAAATCGAATCATAACTTCTCTCTCAATCCTTGGATTCATGTTCTTTCGTGAACATAAGCTGCTCTTGCACCAGATTAGATGATCAGATTTACACCACGTGCAAAAGCATCACACTCAGCATTTCAGAGAGTTTTTTTTCGTCAAAAAAAATTAAAACGGTTTTCGAGTCACATGAGAGAACTTAAATAAAACCCACACTCTGTTACACGGAAAATGTAAGACTGAGTCAATAATTTATAAATATTTGGCAGGAATTAAATTAATTGTTTACTCAATTTTGGTGGGTATAAATGCGACGAATATCTTATTTGATTGTTTATTAAGGTTTTATTTCATCGCGTAGAAGTGCCTTAGGACGGTAAAATAGTGGTAAAAAACGTGCTAGTCGCGACTGAAATGTTCACTCAGTGCGGCTCGTCGTTTTGATGCTGCGCCCACTTCTGAACCTTGAACAGTATGCTCAAATCCCTTTCGAATGAATCGCTGATCTGGGATTCGAGGTTCAATTCGGCGTATTTGTGGTGACAGGTGAGAGCCAGAAAGTTGATACGCGGTTTCACCTAATCCGGTATTTAAGGTGATGACTTTGCCATCAAACGCAAATTCCGTCGTGATCAAACGATGATTTCGATACACCCCATCGGATGTAAAAATAAGGCGTTCGGTTTGATAAGGTGGAGCACCAATTTCGATCCACTCACCATAGACGTGTTCGGGGTTGATGTAATCTTGGTAGGAGACGTGGAGCTGATAAGCGAAAAAAGCCACCAAACTGCAGACAAAAATAACGAACGCACTTTTTACCATCTTAAGCTGGTGTCGAGCCCAAAATGAAAGTTGCGGTTCTTTATCTTGTTTCCTTTTCCTGCGAGCGGGTATGGCCATGAGTACTCTTATCGTCCTTTTTTAATATGGTGGAAACCTTCCGCACTAAAAACAAACAATCTCGCCGTTGCGACCCAGAAACTATGATCTAATGTCCACTTTTACAATCGGATACACTATTACTGATTGATTTGTCGTTAATGATTGACTCCTTAGTGATTAAGAATGGACTGCAAATTTCGAATTATTCTTTCCTGTTGCGTTAGCCAAATTCTGTGCTGATTAACTGAGTTCTCAATTCGGTAGAATCTCTGTGCTTTAAAGGCTTGAGTCGCAGAAAAAAACAGGGTAAAAAAGAGCGGACTTTTGATAAGGAAACCAATAATGAGTATTAAGGAAAATAGCTATTTTGCAGGTGGTGTAAAGTCACTAGGTTTTAACCAGCACGGACAGGATGTTAGTGTCGGTGTGATGCTTCCGGGCGAGTACACATTTGGTACGCAGGCTCCTGAGCGCATGACAGTCGTTAAAGGTGCTCTCGTGGTGAAACGCGTAGGTGAAGCCGATTGGACAACCTACAGCAGCGGTGAGTCGTTTGATGTTGAAGGTAACTCATCTTTTGAGCTGCAAGTGAAAGACGCAACGGCTTACTTGTGCGAATACCTATAATCGGTACAAATGCTGAATTGCTTTAAGCCACCTTCGGGTGGCTTTTTTAGTTGCGTAATTTCCTTGAACTGGCGCACGAGATATCGCTTAGAATTCGGTATCTTGGCGCTATTTATGCGCAACTGTGTATATACTTAGTATAAGTACACCCATCAACCAAGGAGGAAGTGATGGCAGTACAACGTAAGCATTCTGATCTCCCTCCTCGCTACGAAGCGAGCGATTTAACGAATGAACAGCGACACCGCTTTACTGAAGTAGCGAACGCGGCGCACAAAAGACGCAAGTTTTACAAACAGGCGATAGAAAAAAGTTTGGTCGGAAAAATGAAGGAGCGAGCTTTTAAGCCAGTGATTGCACCACAACAAGGAAAACCAAGCCGGGCGCGTCAAGCCTTCTGGTTGATCGTGTTTTTAGCGCTTGGGTTGTGGGCGATGCACTTTTTTGCATAATCGGGCGACTCACAGAGGCTTAGCACGCCTCTGTCATCTCAAGCATTGATTCTTGTTGTTTACGCAGCTCACCAGCATGAGAACAATGTTCGTAAAACGCGTACTGATTTTTACCCGTGTGTTTCGCGGCATACATCGCTTTGTCTGCGCAGCGGGTAAGCTCTGATAAATCGTTGGCGTCTTGTTTATAGATTGCGGCTCCTACGCTCATCGTCAGCTCATTATAGGTATCGTAGTTTTGATATCCCTTTGGGAACAAATTAACGATGCGATCCAAAATGCCATCTAGGTCTTGTTTACTGCGCACATCGTAAAGCATTAACACGAACTCATCGCCTGCGAAGCGCGCAATGGAGTAGTCATGTTTATCGGTTTTTCGGTCGCTGTTACGAATGCTTTTCTTCAATCGAGTTGCAAATGCTTTCAACACTTGGTCGCCAACATCGTGGCCATAGGTGTCGTTGATGTACTTAAAATTGTCGATATCGAGAAAAACTAACGCAGTGACACTGCGTTCGTCTGAGTGGTCAATGTCGTGCAGTTTTGCTCTAGCCCACGTTTCAAAGCTCCAACGATTCGCTAAGCCCGTCAGTTGGTCTAGGTAGGCCAACTCCTCAATCCCTTCTCGGTAAAGGGTTTGAATGTAGCTGACGACTTTTGCGTAGTAGTAGGAGAAGGTATGGCAGACAAAACTGATGGCTATCAAGGTGAACATGAATCGGCGTTCGATCATATCGCCAGTGGCAGGTAAGCCGTCTAAAAACGTAATGCCAAAGAAAACCAAAATCATGTAGGTAGCGCTAAAGAGTAAACCGACTTTGAACTCGTTAATCAAAATGATGGTTGCGACGATGGGGTAGAGCCACAATAATTTTCCGGAGGGCGCATCATTAAAAAGAAGTAGTAATAACCCCTCAAACATGATGACGGCGCTGAGCAGTAAATCGGCATATTTGTGATGCCTTTGCACTTTTATGAGATAGCAAATCCCTAAGCAGGCGATGGCACTGAAGGCATGCAAAACGCTTAACCCCCAATGATTTTCGAGCGATTGGACGATAGCGCCGTACACCAATAGTGTGGCGGCAATGCTAGAACACAGAAAAACGATTTTCTTTTTTCTCGTCGAGCGGATATCCGCCATTTCTTCTAGGCGAGCCCCGGCCAATGTCGACATCTTCTATCCCTACTTAAATTGATATGTACGTCTATTCTAGGCGGTATTTTAGCGATAAATAGAATAACAAAATCGCCAAATGTGAACTTAGTCATGTTGCGAGGTGATTGAATCTTGTAAGGAATTTTCTGGGTGTGACGACGCCAAGGGTTTTGTTTATTACGATATCTATCGATATGTTGTCTGCAATATGGTGATGACGGTTACAAAGTTACCTTGATGTGTGCACGTTGATAAATACAGATAATGCATAAAAACGGCTGTTGGTGAGTCGATTCTCAATTCGCTGAATGGCGTCATTTAACGGCGTTAAGCCAATTATCAACCGCGTACCTATTGAGCTCATTGTTCGTCAGTCGATGATCTCTAAGCTCCGTCAATGAGTCGCGTGGGCTTGAAAAATCATTAGAAATATTTTCCTCAAATGACAGGAATTATTGTTGTCGTTGTGACCAATCTCCGACTAAAATCCGCGCTGAATCTCTGTTTCATCTCAAACGAATCCCGAATTACTTTTTATAGACTGCCTCACAGTTCTCTGCGAGGCAGTTTTAGTTGTTGGAAAGGTTAAAAACATGCCTAAAAGCCAAAACATCAACCAACGAATGTCCATCGTGGCATTGGCTTGGCCGATTCTTGTCGAAATTTTGCTACGGACGGCTTTAGGAACCAGTGATGTGTTCATGCTGAGTGGCTACTCGGACAAAGCCGTATCCGCTGTTGGTGTGATCACGCAGATTACTTTTTTCTTAATCATCGT
Source organism: Vibrio parahaemolyticus (assembly GCF_900460535.1). Lineage (NCBI taxonomy): Bacteria > Pseudomonadati > Pseudomonadota > Gammaproteobacteria > Vibrionales > Vibrionaceae > Vibrio > Vibrio parahaemolyticus. The sequence goes on from NZ_UHIL01000002.1 coordinate 788,099, forward strand.
TTCGACGTTTGTCAGCAGCGGAACGGGGATTTTGATTGCCCAATACAATGGCGCAGGGCGCGAGCAAGAGTCTGTGAATGTCGGCGTAGCAAGTATTGCGCTGTCTGTCATCATCGGTGTGCTATTGAGTGTGATTGCCGTGCTTGGCGCGATATTCCTGCTCCCGTATTACGGTTTGGAGGCACAAGTCGAGCAATACGCACGTGAATATTTGCTGATCAGCGGAGCGATGACGTTCAACGTCACCATAGGCATAGTCTTTACGACCATTCTGCGTAGCCATGGCTATTCGCGCTCTCCAATGGTGGTGAACTTGATCTCGGGTGTGTTCAACATCATTGGTAACTATATTGCGCTTTACCAGCCATTCGGTTTACCTGTGTATGGTGTGCAAGGTGTAGCAATAGCAACCGTCGTCAGCCAAGTCATCGGTACGTTAATGTTATGGTTTATTCTCGCTCGCAGCAGCATTGAACTGCCGATGTCGACCATGAAACAAGTGCCCGCAGAGATTTACAAAAAGATCTTAAAAATCGGCGGTATGAACGCGGGTGAAGTGCTGTCTTACAACGTGGCGCAAATCTGCATTGTGTACTTTGTTGTGCAAATGGGGACGGCATCGTTGGCGGCTTTCACTTATGCACAAAACATTGCCCGTTTCTCGTTTGCTTTCGCGTTGGCAATTGGTCAGGCTGCGCAAATTCAGACTGGTTACTACATCGGCAAAGGTTGGGTGAGCAGCATTTTAAAACGCGTACAAATCTACTTCTTAGTGGGATTTGTGGCATCAACGGCGGCAACCACACTGATTTACCTGTTTAGAGAAGAGATTCTGCGCGTATTTACCGATCAACCAGAGATACTCGCATTGGCAGGTTCGTTAGTCATGGGCTCAATTTTGCTCGAAGCCGGACGTGTGTTTAACCTGATTTTTATCGCGGGGCTCAAAGGCGCGGGTGACATCAAGTTCCCAGTGCAAATGGGGATTTTGAGTATGTGGGGACTAGGCGTGCTTTTCTCTTACATCTTTGGCATCCACTTGGGTTATGGCGTTTTAGGGGCTTGGATGGCAATCGCACTCGATGAATGGGTACGTGGTATCATCATGGCAAGGCGTTGGCGCTCTCAGGTGTGGACCAAGTTTAAGGTGAGCTAACGGTTTTCGGTATCGCGCATCACGCTTATTCTGTTGTTAGAAACCAAAAAAGGCACTGTTAGTCAGTGCCTTTTTGTTATTTAAAATCTGGAAGACGTTAGAATTCGCACTCAGCTTTGAACACCATGCGCTCTTTGCTGTATGGATGATCCAGCTCTAGCATCTCAGCATGCAGGTGTAAGCGATTCGCTTTTTCGCCGTATAAACCATCACCAACCATTGGCATGTTTAATCCCATGTGATGAGCACTGTGTACACGTAGTTGGTGAGTTCGCCCGGTTTTCGGATACATGTATACCTTGCTGCGTCCATCTTTGACTTCAATCAGTTGCCAGTAGGTTTCTGCATGTTTCCCGTGTTCAAAACACACCAGTTGACGTGGGCGGTCGTCAGGGTCACCACGCATTGGCAGTGAAATTTCCCCTTCCGGCTCGTTCAATACGCCTTCGAGCAGTGCCATATAACGTTTTTGTACGCCGCGAGACATAAACTGTTTTTGCAGACTTTTGTTCGCGCGCTTAGTTAAGGCAAACACCAAAATGCCAGAGGTCGCCATGTCGAGGCGATGAATCACAAACGGCCCTTCCACATCAGGGAACATCGCTTGTAGGCGCGTATAAGCAGAGTCCTTGATAGTTTTACCTGGCACTGAAAGTAAGCCCGAGGGCTTGTTGACGACGACCATAGCGTCGTCTTGGTAGATTATCTCTAGCTCTTTGTCTTCTGCCCAATTCTCCGCCAATGGGTTGGGTTCGACGTCCAGCCCTTGCATCATATGGCCTAAAATCGGCTGACATTTGCTGTTGCACGATGGGTAGAATTTTTTGTGTTGGCGAACCTCAGACTTTGGCGACACACCCCACCAAAATTCTGCCAGCGCCAGCGGTTTGAATCCGTATTTAAACGCGTATTGGAGCAGTTTTGGCGCAGCACATTCCCCTGCACCTGCTGGTGGTATTGGGTTTGTGGTGTCCGCAAAAATGTCCACCAAGTCGCGTGCTTCGCCATGGCTGTTTAGAAAGCGGTACTGTTTATGCAGTTTGTGCTGTAAAGCGTTGGAGAGTGTTTTGCGCTGCTCTTTCAGATGAGCAAGTTGCAGCTCTAACTCGGCCAAGCGCGCTTCTTTGATTGCAAGCTTTTCATCCCACGCTTGCTTTAAGTATTTGAGAACGTTTTTCTCGGCGACACTTTGCTTACCCAACTCATCCAACAAGATTTTGAGATCATCGGCATTGAGCGTTTGCTCGCCCTGTTGGCGCTGTCGCTTGCGTGCTGCTCGGCCATCAATCATCACTTGGCGCTGTGTTTGCTCCTCTTGCTGATAAGCGGCTCGGTCGGCTTGGATTTGCGCTTTAAGATCCGCTAATTCCGGATTCGCGGCACAGGTTTTGTACTCCGCATTGGCGGCGTTGATGGCATCCGTTTCTGCGCGGAAGAAACCTTCATCGGTCAGCATGTCGTACACAGGAGGGACAAATCCTGGAATCAAGTTTTGGTCAGCAATTTTGCCAGAAAACGCACTTAAAAAGCCGAGATCGCCTTGAGAGCTTTCTACTAGTAATACGCCAAACATTTTGCCTCGCCCCGTTTCTTCATTAACCAAACCAAAATCGTGTTCGAAGTCGGTTTGCGCTAATAAGTCCTGTTGCAATTGCTTTGCAGCCATAACGCAAAGAGGATGCGGCGTGTAGTAGAACGGAAACGTAAACTGCGTTGGTAATTCATAGTCAGAAGTATCAGCAGTAAAACGAGTAAAACAATGTTCAGGCGAGTGCATGGTGGGTATCCGCGCGAGTAAAAAAATCGAGCGAGGATTGTACCTGTTTGAGTGAGGATTGCCATGTCGGTGTTGGCACTCGCTCTTGGATTAAGAACAAGAGCGAGTGGGGAAGCGCTTATTGCAGTTTTTGTAATGCAAGCTTCCACTGTGCCGGTTTGTCGTAGTAGGCCGAGTGCGGCAAGGTCAGGTACTCGCCATTTACTTCTGCAATCAGGGTTGGATAACCACCAACGTGTAACTGGCGCATCAACTGTCGGCTAGAGCGAATTCTTTCGTTTAGCTCGGCTTCGCTTAACGTCATGTTTTGCTCCCACGCATCGTTTGCTAAACCTAGCGATTCTGCAATGGCTTTGAGCGTCGATGCTTCATTTACTTTTAACCCGAGCTGATAATGCGCGGATTGAATGGCCTTTAGCATGTGCCATGGATTCAGCCCCATTTTCTCCGCACTCAAGATCGCTTGTGTGGGTAGATAAGAATCAAGAACAAACGCATCTTCGCTTTTCACGCGTTGCAGATATGCTTCACCAAACGTTGCTCCGGTTTCGGTTGCGATACGAGCGTCACGGTTGATGATGTGCTGACGAAATTCAGGCTCAATCGCGCGTTTCTCAATCATGCCGCCGGGATGAAGCTCCACCTTAAATTGAGAGGTGTCCATCAAGGCTTCGATGAGTGGTGATGCCCCGTAGCACCAACCACACATGGGATCGAAGAAGTAATGCACGGTTACCATGACATTTCACCAGTATGCACTTTCGCACCGATTTCTAGCGCGATTGGCAATTGAGCTTCTGGGTATTTCGCTGACATGGTGTCAATGAGTTGAACGCTGTTATTGCTGTGTTTTTTTGCTTGCTGAAAATCCTGCAAGTATTGTTGCGAGTAGCGAATGGTGTCTGCGTTCAGCTTTGTACCTGCTTTCATGTGACCAGGAATGACCACTTGAGGTTTAAGCGCAAGCATCTCGCTAAGTTGTTGCTCCCAAGCATTGATGGCGGTTTGGTCAGCGGCATCGGCCATCCACAAATGTACGTTTGAGTACACGGCTACGTTACCTAGAATAGCTTTGTTATCTGGAATCCATAGGTAAGGGCGGTGTGCTGATGTGCCATGGTTACCACGAATTTCAATCTTATGACCTTCTAGCTCCAATGATGCTTTGTCGTACGCGACAGGGATCACTGGTTTTACCGGTGCGTTTGCGCCAAGCTTTGGTCCCCAGTACGCCAGCTTTCCAGCCAATTTCTCTTGAATAATTTTTTGAACCGCAGGCGTTGCGATGATCTGCGCATCAGGGAACTGTTGGTGTAGGGCCTCTGCGCCAAAATAGTAGTCTGGGTCCGCTTGGCTGATAAAAATGGTTTTAAGCGTTTTGCCTGAGTCCAACACTTTAGCGGCAATGCGCATCGCATCAGCTTTGGTGAAGCCAGTGTCGATGACCATGGCGTCAGTCTCACCGTATACCAAGGTTGAGTTAACGTGGAAGCTGTTACCGTCGGCGTTGTAAACCTCAAGAGTAAGGGGAGAGTGGTTTGCCGCTAGGACAGGGCTTGCCATTAAAACGGATGCAGCAATCAAAGTGAATTTTTTCATAATAAGCTCCTAAAGAATTTGGGGCCAAGCGACGATGGCTTGGGAACGGGAGCTATATTAGGAAATTGATACGCTCGGAAAAATACACAATAATGTGCATCACTATTTCTTATTTCGAGCAAATGTATGGACAGAGTAACGGCAGCAAAAGTATTTGTGGATGTGGTGTATTCTGGCAGTTTTACTGCGACCGCAGAGCGGTTAGACATGTCTCGGCCAATGGTGACTCGTTATGTAGAGGCGATGGAGAACTGGCTGCAAACTCGTTTGTTGCACCGCACCACGCGCAAGGTGTCGCTCACCACCGCAGGGGAACGCAGCTTGCCTCAGATTGAGCGCTGGTTAAAACAGGCCGATACGTTGACGTCGAACATTGCCGTTGATGGTGAGCTGTCCGGAAAAATCCGTCTCGCGTCTAGCACTTCATTTGGATTCTCACAGTTGATCCCAGCAGTAAACAGTTTTATGCAAAAGCACCCCAAAGTGCATATCGACATAGATCTGCAAGATTCAGTGAGTGATCTAACCGAGCAACGTATCGATCTGGCAATCCGAATTGCGTCAGATCCCGATCCTTCTTTGATTGGTAAGCCGATTGCGGTGTGTGAATCGGTGCTGGTGGCATCGCCGCAATACTTGCAAACTCACCATGCGATAGCGCATCCGCGAGATTTATCTTCACACGACTGTTTGGGTTACAAAAACTTTGAGCGTCACGTGTGGCATTTGTCTCAGGGCGACCAGTTCGAATCGGTGGGAATTGAGTGTCGCCTAACCAGCAATGAGGCCACGGCGTTATTGCATGGCGCTTTGCAAGGCATGGGTATTTCGATGTTGCCAACCTATTTGAGCAATATCTATCTGCAATCGGGTCAGCTTGAGTCGGTGTTGCCGAATTGGAAGCCAAATGATCTCAACATTTACGCGCTGTATTCATCGCGTAAACACTTGTCTCCTGCGGTGAGAGCCTTCATCGATCACAGTGAAGATTACTTTAAACTGCACCCTTGGTAATCGCGAAAGGCGTCGTTATCCCGACTTGAGATTCATACAAGATCCTGTACCTTACATGGATATATTTTTCGCAGCGTCATTTAGAGTTTTAGTTAATGTCACAAGTTCGCATCAAATTTATTGCTTCCGATATGGATGGCACTTTGCTTGACCAATACGGTCGTTTGGATCCAGAGTTTTTCGACCTGTTTTTGCAACTGGAAGAGCAAGGCATTTTGTTCTCCGCTGCGTCTGGTCGTCAGTATTACAGTCTGCGAGACACGTTCGCGCCAATCAAAGATCGAGTGTTGTATGTGGCCGAAAACGGCACCTTGGTGATGTACCAAGACAAAGAGCTCTACAGTTGCACCATTCCTAAAGCGGAAGTGGCGGAGATTGTGAAAGCGGCTCGTGAAATTGACGGGGCGAACATCGTATTGTGTGGCAAGCGCTCTGCGTACATCGAAACGCATGATCAGCAATCACTGGAAGAGTTTCAAAAGTACTACCATCGCTGTGAAACGGTGGCGGATTTGCTTGAGATCGAAGACGAGTTCATCAAGGTAGCGATTTGTCACTTTGACGGTTCGGAAGAGCTCCTGTTCCCGACCATGAACGCGAAGTTTGGCGCAACGCATAAAGTTGTAGTGAGCGCAAAAATTTGGCTGGATGTGATGAATGCCAAGGCGTCTAAAGGCGCGGCCATTAAGCATCTTCAAGAGACGATGAATTTTACTCCGGCAGAAACCATGACGTTTGGTGATTACCTCAACGACCTCGAAATGCTGCAAGTCAGTGAGCATTCGTACGCGGTTGCCAACGCGCATGAAGAGATTAAGAAAATCGCTCGTTATTCTGCGCCAAGCAACCAAGAGGCTGGGGTACTCAAAGTGATTAAAGAGAAAGTGTTAACGAAGTAACGCCCTCCTTTCGATGTTACTTTCTTCTTAACGTAAAAAGCCCCGCAGTGCATGCGGGGCTTTGTTTTTTTTGTGTGTGGTGGGAGGGGTAGTAGTGTTCCCGTTTTTTAGCGCACGTAGTTGGCAGTTGCGCTGACTAAAAAGTGCTGCAACTTTCCATCCGATTTTGGTACCCACAAGTCGTTGTGGTACTGGTAGATACGGCCATTGACGGTCACAGACAAGGTGTTATCACCCGTTTGTTCCATGCGAATAAACTGATCCGAAGTGACCAAAAACGGCTCTTGCTCTTCAATGCTCTGACCTGTTGCCAATACGAAGTAACCGAATCGGTTACCAGCATCCGGATCGGTTGAGTAGATTCGATGCCCAACGAGGCTGTAGTTGTCGTTGAGCGCCTGCTCAAGCGTTTTTTGCCCGATGGTTTCGTGCGATGGGATAAATACCCAAGCCAACACACCTGCCGCAATGACTGCCAGCAGAAGCAGTACTTGCATGAACTTTCTCATCATAAATACCGTTTAACGTTGAAATTTCATTTTGTACATGCGCTTATCCGCTATGCTGATAAGAAAGTCAACATTATCGCTGTCACTTGGGTAGTGCGCGACGCCAATACTGGTCGACAGTGACGATACGTTGTTTGCGTTCAGAACCGGAGTATCAAACACGGAATGGATGTGTTTTTTCGCCTCCTCTGCATCGACGTCTGAGGACTCAATTACGACAGCAAACTCGTCTCCACCCATCCGATAGGTACTGAAGCTATCAATATTCATGTCTTTCAATCGCTTGGCAATTTCGCACAACACCGTATCACCAGCTTGGTGGCCGTATGTGTCATTCACGTTTTTGAACCCGTTTAGATCCAACAGACACAAAGAAAAAGCCGTTCGGTTGCGGGTGTTATTTCTCAACGTGACAAACAGAGCATTTCGGTTGCCAAGGCCAGTAAGGGGGTCACTCAACGCCAGCTTACGATGGAAGTGCGATTCTCTGTAGAAGAAGTAAGTCAGCGACAAAATCGACAAGACGAAAGTGGCAAACAGCATGTATTGCGCTTTCATCAATCGTTGGCTTTCATCTTTTTGTGTCTCGTACACTTGGCTGGTTAAGCGAAAGTTCTGGTTCACAAACTCCACCAAGTTTAAATACAGCGTTTGAGTGGCGCGATAAAACTGAGCTGCCGCTTGGCTGTCGCCGGTTTTGGCTTCCACCAACAGTGGTTCTAACTCTTTAAACTCATTAAACAGTTGCAAAAAATATTGCTGAATGTGATTGCGAGAAAAAAAGGTGTAGACGTCTTTACTATTTATTAATAAATCAAAACGGCTCCAAGCAAGCTCATACTGAAGTTCTGCACCTTCTATTTTTAAAACATTTTCGTCCAGTCGACGTGCTTCACTGACGAGCTCAGAAAGTTCTTTCGATAACTGGAATAAAAACCATGTCGCTTGTTTTTGCTCATCAGTAAAACTTTGCGCTAAGACCCGAGTTTGTTGGAGCAATATGACATTTGCGAGCAATAAAGAAGTAGCAAAAACCAAAAGGAGCATTTTGCTGGTCGTCGAATAATTTTTTTGTTTAATTGGGTAAGCTTCTGATAACTTCATTATTTTTGTTTTATTTTCATCTCATTAACTTGCCACACCATTTGGGCATGATATTCATTGTGATCCAATTCAGGATATTGACTAAGAGGGTATATCACCCAGTAAGGGCCTTTATTTCTCACTTTGATGTAATGATGATCTTGCTGGTACGCCAAAATTGGCTGATAACGAACAATATCTTTGCGAGATAAGGTCGAGTGATAGTTGTTTAAACTGCCGATATCGACTTGCTCTGGGATGCTTCCATAAACATGAGTTAGCAGCGTGCTGAGCTTTACACCAAGAAACTCTGAAGATTGTTGAATCCAAGGTAAATCAGTGGTGTAGCTGGTGGTTGGGAGAGATTGAAGCTCTTCCAGTTTAAGTGTGACGCTAGGTTGCTGAGGACTACTAAAAGTAATGGAATTGGCAGAAAGGAATGGTGCGAACAGCAGCAAACTGAGTGATACAATTTTTTTCATCATACGCCCTTTTGTTTTTTATTCTTTTTACCGAGCTAGAACAAAAAGTTGCTAGCGATAAATTATTTATGATTTTAATGACAAAGCCAACCGTATGAGATTTTATAATATGTTATGTTTGAAAAGTAACTGTAGGTTTACTTCACGTCAAGGTTCTTTAGTGACTTCTTAATTAAAAGGTCATTAAAAAGAAATTATTATCGAGTTATATGACGATTTAACGTCATTTAGCCGAATTTCAATGAAAATCCATACCATTCTCACTTAATGAACTCTCGCTCAGAATTAACATTGAATTTAAGATTTAAATAATGAGCTCAACATGTTTGGTGTACGTTGGATTTTATTGGAATAATTGCACTTATTTATTAAATACGTCATACAATAAAGCCACCTAATTTGGTGGCTTTATTTTTATATATCATCAAGTTATTTTCATTGTTATTTACGCAAATAAATATTTTGCGTGAAAGTTTAAATGATTGTCTATAAAGCTCGATATAAAGTAATAACTGTGGTCGTAGCCAGATTGCATTCTCAGATTCAATTCTGAACCGTGTTGTTTTGCTGCGGCTAATAAGACTTCCGGTTTGAGTTGCTCACTCAAGAAACCGTCCGCATCGCCTTGATCAACCAAAATTGGTAAGGGTGATTTTTCTTTCTTCAAAAGCTCACTTGCATCGTATTGCTTCCAACTTTCGATATCAGTGCCCAAGTATGCGGTGAATGCTTTTTGTCCCCACGGACACTGCATTGGGTTGCTGATTGGGCTAAATGCTGAAATCGAGCGGTATAGTGTCGGATTCTTAAGGCCAATGGTGAGCGCACCGTGTCCGCCCATGCTGTGGCCAGAGATTGATTTCACATCCGATACTGGGAAGTTGGCTTCGATGATGGCTGGCAGCTCTTGCGTGACGTAGTCGTACATATGGTAATGCAGTGACCACGGTGCTTGAGTGGCGTTGAGGTAAAAGCCTGCGCCTTGGCCTAAGTCGTAACTTGCATCATCGGCAACGCCTTCACCACGCGGGCTGGTGTCCGGAGCAATGATGGCAATCCCAAGTTCTGCCGCCATACGAAATGCGCCGGCTTTCTGCATAAAGTTTTCATCGGTGCAGGTTAAGCCCGACAACCAGTATAAAGCGGGTACTGGGTTGGATTTGGTTGCATTCGGCGGCAAGAAAATCGCAAAACGCATGGTGCAGTTCAACGCTTTAGAATCGTGCGTATATTGTTTGTGCCAACCGCCAAACACTTTGGTTTGGCTTACATTTTCAATGGTCATGGATAAACTCTCTAACAACAGAATGAATTCAGGCTCCCCTTACGGAGAGCCTGAGTCAGCATTACTTATCCATATGGATAACGGTACGGATGCTCTTACCTTCGTGCATCAGATCAAATGCTTTGTTTACGTCTTCCAAGCCCATCGTGTGAGTAATGAACTCTTGTAAGCCAAACTCACCTGCCATGTAGCGGTTTACGATTTCTGGAAGCTCTGAGCGACCTTTCACGCCACCGAACGCACTGCCGCGCCATACACGACCCGTAACCAGCTGGAATGGACGAGTTGAGATCTCTTGACCCGCACCCGCAACACCGATGATCACTGACTCACCCCAACCTTTGTGACAGCACTCAAGCGCTTGACGCATTACGTTGACGTTACCGATACATTCGAATGAGTAATCCACACCACCATCCGTCATTTCAACAATCACTTCTTGAATTGGTTTGTCGAATTTTTGTGGGTTGATGACGTCTGTAGCACCAAGTTGTTTAGCTAGGTCGAATTTGCTTTCGTTGATGTCGATACCGATGATGCGGCTTGCACCTGCCATGCGCGCACCGATGATCGCTGAAAGACCGATGCCGCCCAGACCAAAGATCGCAACCGTGTCGCCTTTTTCAACTTTTGCAGTGTTCAGAACCGCGCCCATACCAGTCGTTACGCCACAACCTAGTAGACACACTTCTTCAAGAGGCGCTTGCTTGTTCACTTTGGCTAATGAAATTTCAGGCAGCACTGTGTACTCAGAGAAAGTAGAACAACCCATGTAGTGGAAGATGGTTTCACCGTTGATAGAAAAACGGCTTGTACCATCTGGCATCAGACCTTTACCTTGTGTTTCACGAACGGCCTGGCAAAGGTTGGTTTTGCCCGATTTACAGAACTTACACTCGCCACATTCTGCGGTGTAAAGAGGAATCACGTGGTCGCCAACCTCAACGCTGGTAACACCTTCGCCAACCATTTCAACAATACCGCCGCCTTCGTGACCAAGAATTGAAGGGAAGATGCCTTCTGGATCGTCGCCTGATAGAGTGAACGCATCAGTATGACAAACACCTGTCGCGACGATGCGCACTAGCACTTCACCCGCTTTAGGAAGCTGTACATCCACTTCTTCCATTTTCAGTGGCTCGCCAGCCGCCCACGCAACCATTGCCTTGGATTTGATGTGAGTTTGACCAGGTTTGATTTCAAGAGTCATTGGATTTTCCTTTATATTCTCAGTATATGGAGTGACGTAATAAGCGTAGTTAAGGTTTGCTTCTTGCGCTGCGTCGTTTTGTTGGTGTCCATTCTAGGTGTTTCAATAAAAATGATAATCCGTCCATTTTGAAAATGATTTTTACATATACGTAATAATGTTAAGGTGAGTGGACAACAAGAGTGTGATGCCTCCTCAAAACAGAAGGGAAAACGGAAAAGGCGATTGACCTGAGGCTAGGTAGAGGGACTAGAGTAGAAAACAATCAACCCATCAGATAAGTAAGAGTGATTATGAATAAGACGGATCTGAACGCCTATTTAACCAAGCTCGGTTTGCCGAGTGAGTTACCCGCCGATTTGGAGTCATTGCACAAGATTCACGTAGCGCAGCACCGTTGCCTGCCGTTTGAGAACTTTGATATTTCGTTGCAGCGTGGCATCTCTGTTGAGATTGAAGACATCATTCAAAAAACCGTGTATCACTCCCGTGGTGGCTACTGCTTTGAACTGAATGGCTTAATGCTCGATGTGCTCAAGACCCTCGGGTTTGAAGCGCGCAGCTTACTTGGGCGTGTTCACGTGATGGGGACGCCGACAGGTCGCAGCCATCAAATCACGTTGGTGACGCTGGATGAACAAGCATGGATTGTCGATGTAGGCTTTGGCTCCAATACGCCGCGCGCGCCATTGCCGTTTATCCTCAACCAAGTGATTCAGACGGATTTACAAACCTTCCGCTTTGTTGAAGATGCCCAGTTTGGTTACTTCCTTCAAGTGTTGTCAACGGACGGAACGGACACGTGGAACAACCTTTATAGCTTCGATTTAGAGTTTGTGTTTGCAGGTGACATCGCGTGTGGCAACTTTTTTACCTCCACTTCTCCCAACTCGCGTTTTACCAGCGCAAGAGTCGCGGCGAAAGCAACAGAAAGTGGGTTGGTGACATTGCTTAACTACACACTCAAATACACCAGCCAAGGTGAGCAGACAGAATTAGAGTTAGAGCCGGGCCAAGCCTATCTGGATGCATTGAAAGAATATTTCGGCATTGAGCTTGATGCGCAGTACGGCGATCTTCGTCCGTTGCCTGACGCGTAAAATTCTCCCGTTTTCAAAGCGTAGCGCGACGAGAACATTTTCATCACTATTTGTCTAAAAGAGGTCGACAGGAATACAGCATGGCGAATTGGGAAGGGGTCAGCGAATTTGTTGCTGTGGCGGAAACCAACAGTTTTACCGGAGCAGCAGCTAAGCTGAAAACATCGGTGGCACAAATCAGTCGTCGGGTATCGGCACTTGAAGAACGACTGGCGGTGAAATTGCTGCATCGCACGACGCGAAAAGTCTCCCTGTCTGAAGCCGGACAACTCTATTACCAGCAGTGTAAACATTTGGTGGAAGGGTTAGAACTGGCCGAGCTTGCCGTAACGCAAATGCAAACCGAACCGCGCGGTTTGCTGCGCGTGACGGCTCCTGTGACGTATGGGGAAATGAACCTCGCGCCGCTTTTGCATCAGTTTTTGGAAAAGTACCCGCGTGTGGATCTTGATTTAGTGCTGACCAACCAAAAGCTGGATTTGATTGAGCAAGGTGTGGACGTGGCGATTCGTCTTGGCCGCTTGCAAGATTCCAGCATGATCGCCAAGCGTCTTTCCTCACGTCAAACCTACGTGTGTGCCAGTCCGATGTACTTGGAGCGTTTTGGTGAGCCACATACGTTGTCGGAATTGGGACGGCATCAGTGCTTGGTTGGCTCGGTCGACTATTGGCACTTTAAGGAAAATAAACGCGATAAATCTTTACGCGTGTCGGGACGGATTAAATGCAACAGCGGTTTTGCTTTGGTGGACGCAGCGAAACGCGGGCTTGGTTTAGTGCAGCTGCCGGATTACTACGTTCAAGAAGCGTTAGACAGTGGTGAGTTAGTCGAAGTTCTGACCGATTACCGCGACGAGCGCGAAGGCATTTGGGCGCTGTATCCGCAAAGTCGCAATTTGTCGCCAAAAGTGAGGTTATTGATCGACTTTTTGGCGCAAGAGTTGGCGTGATCAGCGCATCAACTGACGCAACGTGACATCCGGAAGCGCGGTCAGTTTTTTACTTTGCACCAAGAACAATTCCGCGCACGCCAAGGCATCACTGGCGGCAGAGTGCGATAAGTACCCCGGCAGGTGATAATAGCGGCGCAAATCGTCCAACTGATAACTGCTGTGCGCGCCGCTTTTCCCTGCATAGCTAAACTGCTTTTCGATTTGCAGAGTGTCGATAAAATACGCGGGGAAATCCTCTACTTGGTAGCGAGAGGAAAAATAAGCGTGAATGAAGGCTTTTTCAATGCAGCATCCGTGGGCGAGCACCACTTTTCCTGTGATGCGTTCCAACAACCGATTCATACCTTCATCCAATGGCAGTCCTTTGGCGAGATCTTGCGGAGTTAAGCCATTAATTTGCGCTGTTTCTGGTTTGATGAATTGTCCATGACAAATGTACCACTCTTTGGAGCTGGCGATATCAATGCCGTCCAGCGTTAGGTCAACCACGCCAATCGATAAGATTTTATCACCTTGCGCGTCCACGCCTGTGGTTTCAAAGTCCAACGCAACAAAACTCAAATCCTTCAAGGTCGTTGAGTCATCCACCAAAGGCCGTTGAAGATAGTCTTTCAGCACCATTGGCCAATCGTCAATAACGTGAATGGCTTGGCGTTTTTGCTCAGGAGAGAGCGGCGTTTCCCACCGCTTAAACCAACGTTTAATCATGGTTACGCCCCTTTCACAAACTTCAGTTTCGCGACATCTTGCAGCTCACTGATGATCTTAAATGCATCCTTTAAGTGCTTGCGCTCAAAGCTACTGAAATCATCGGGTGCGATGTGGTTGTCAGGTGTGGTGCCTGCCAGAATCGCATTGAGTTGATGACGGAAACGTACCTGAGTAATAAAGCGATACGCGCCAATGATGTTTTCAACACTGTCTTTCGACAATGTGCCGTGCTGGGCTGCGTAGCGAAAACGCTCTTCTGTGCCAGTTAACGAGCCGCCAGCGGCAAGACTGAAAATACGCGCCAGATCGATGATCAGATTCAAGGCGTACTTTTTGATGTTTAACGTGTTGCTGTTTTCCCCACCTTTTTCCAACACCAAATTGTTGAAAATGCCAAGTGGCGGCTGAGTGTCAATCGCATCGCGCACCAAAGCCGGAATAAAGCTCGGGCTCTTTTGAATACAATCATGCAAGTGTTGTTGGATTTGGTCGACAAACTCGCGGTTGCCGTGAATGGCACGCACTTCAAGGAATACGCTAATGCTCAATAATTTGTTGTATTCTGGGCTAGCCACCCATTTCTGATAGTACTCTTTCCAACGACGAATTGGCTGACACCACTTTGGTGATGCTGCCATGTACTTGCCGTCACAAAGCGGATAGCCGCACGCCGCCAAACCATTACACACCCGCATGGCAAGGTGAGTGAAGTACAGTTTATGTTCTTCGGTGGCGTCATCGGAAAGCACAATCGCACTGTCTTGGTCCGACAGCATGTGCACTTCGTTACGGGCGTGAGAGCCTGCAACCAACCACGCGTAATCACACGGCGGTGGGCCCAACAGTTCTTCATTGAGCTGGATGATGCGGCGCGTGAAAGCGTCCATGATCATCGACATCACTCGACCCTGAATTTCCGCACTCACACCGCTTTCCACCAACGCTTGGAAAATGGTTTGACGTTCTTCTTTCAACGCCGCCAGCGCGTTGAGTGAACTCGCGTATTTGATTTTCTCAATTAAGAACAAAGACTGCGTGCGGTGGTTATGCACTAAATGTGTTGTCGTTAGAAGTCCTTTCACTTGCTTGCCATGTACCACGGGCAAACAGCGAATGTTGTATTGCAGCATCAAGGAAATGGCTTGAATCACTTTAGCATCGTCCTCGATCAACACGGGGTTTGGCGTCATCACGTCGGCAATGGGTTGATTGGTATCCATGTCTTGCGCGACGACCGATTTCGTCATATCTCGGTCGGTGACTAAGCCAATAATTTCGCCTTCTTTCATCACAACGGCACAGGAGCTGCGTTGTTTGCCGCACATGGTTTGCGCCACACTGCGGATAGAGTCGTTCACATCGACAATCGCAATGTTTTCGCTGGCGATCTCGCCAACAGTACGAAAGAACAGCCCTTTTTCTTCTTTCCGACAAACGTACTTCACCGCAGAACTCAAGCGCACATTGGCTTGGGCGGCAAAATAGTCGGCAAATTCTGGGTGTTCTTCGCTGACCAGTTTTAGCTCAGAATGGGGGATCAAATAGAGCAATGAATCTTCAATCGCTTCCGCTTGGTAACCATCTTCGGCATTTTCGAGTGGGTCGAGGAAAGTAAAACCAAATTGGTCATCTTGCCCAAGGCGAGCACGCAGTTCGCCATTAGGCGTGCGCTGTTCAATGGCGCCGGTTCGGATAATGTAGAGGTAACGTTGATCGCACAAGGCGCAAAAACCGATGGTTTCGCCCCTCACGAGGTACTTGACCTTGACGGAGTTCGCGATGCTTTCAACCACAGGTTCTGGCAGTTTATCAAAGGGGTCAATTTTGATTAAAAAGTCGAAGATGTTTGGAGTGACGGATGTGCCCATGGTTTACCTCTAAAATGAACCGGTGTTTCAACATTGTTCTAAGTGGCAAAAAAAGCAGCCTCGCGGCTGCCTCTTGTTTCTGATTATGCCGGGTAATCGTGGTAACCCAATTGCTCAGAAATGTTTTTACCTGCTTGATGCAGTAAGCCGACGTAATATTCCATTCTCTCTTCATCGAAACGGATGGTTGGGAATGAGATAGACAAGCCAGCAATGATTTGACCAAAGCGGTCATAAATCGGCGCAGCGATACAACGAAGACCTGGTTCTTGCTCTTCGTTATCTTCTGCATAGTGGAAATCGCGCACTTTCGCCAATTCTTCTAGCACTTGATCGGTGTTTTCCAATGTTTTTTCTGTGTGCTTAATGAACTCGACATCGCTCAATACGTCACGAACGAAGCTTTCATCGCGCTCAGAAAGTAGCACTTTACCAATCGCAGTACTGTAGAGCGGATTGCGACGACCGATGCGCGATTGCATGCGTAGGTTGTAGCCAGAGTCGATTTTGTGGATGTAAATGATGGCATTTTCATCCAGCGCACCAAGGTGTAAGGCTTCGTTGGTTTGTTCTGAAATGTGGCGCATTTCTTTGTCGGCCAGTTCGATCAGATCGACGTACTCAAGCGATTTTGCGCCTAACTCGAACAGCTTAAGTGTTAGAGAGTACTTATCCGCTTCGCCTTCTTGAGACACGTAACCGAGCGATTTCATGGTTTGCAGAAAACGGTAAGTAGTCGCTTTCGACATCATTAGACGTTGTGAAAGCTCTGAAACGCCGATGGCTTTCTGTTCACCAAGTGCTTGAAGAATATGAAAAACCTTAAGTACTGACGAAACCGCTTCAGGCTGAGTCGACTTTTCCATTGTTGCCCCTTTCATTCTTAGTTTTCTGCATTATATCGCTGAAAAATTTAAGAACCAGTATTTTTAAAATGCCTTTTCAAAAATTTGAAACCGCGCAATTAAAGAATCCAGAAAAATAAGATCGCAATCAATATTTTTAAAACGCCTTTTCAAAAAAAATTGCAAACAGTTTCTTTTTGGGTCAGGATGAATGCATACAAAGTGACATGGCCAAGACGCCAAATCACGACATTACCTACTATTGAGGAAAACGACATGATTCTTGATTCATTTAACCTTGAGGGAAAAGTGGCCATTGTTACTGGTTGTGACACTGGTCTTGGTCAAGGTATGGCGCTTGGTCTAGCAAAAGCGGGCTGTGACATTGTTGGCGTAAACATCAGCGAACCAACAGAAACGATTGAGAAAGTAGAGGCTGAAGGCCGTAAGTTCGTCGATATCCGCGCTAACTTAATGAAACTAGACGACATCCCAACTATCGTTGACCGCGCAGTAACCGAACTTGGTCGCATTGATATCCTAGTGAACAACGCGGGCATCATTCGTCGTAACGACGCCATCGAGTTTTCTGAGCAAGATTGGGATGACGTAATGAACATCAACGTGAAGTCTGTGTTCTTTATGTCTCAAGCGGTTGCAAAACAGTTCATCGCGCAAGGTGAAGGCGGCAAGATCATCAACATCGCATCAATGCTTTCTTTCCAAGGCGGTATTCGCGTGCCTTCTTACACTGCGTCTAAAAGTGGCGTAATGGGTGTGACTCGCCTAATGGCAAACGAATGGGCAAGCCACGGCATCAACGTAAACGCGATTGCTCCGGGTTACATGGCAACCAACAACACGGCGGCATTGCGTGCCGATGAACAGCGCAACAAAGAAATCGTAGACCGTATTCCTGCTGCTCGTTGGGGTACGCCAGAAGATCTAGCTGGCCCTTGTGTATTCCTAGCGTCTAAAGCTGCGGATTACATCAACGGCTACACCATCGCAGTAGATGGTGGCTGGCTAGCGCGCTAATCGAGTTGCGAGAAGGTGATGGTGGATACCACGATATTAGCGCAAGCTTTAGGGTTTATTAGTTTTGGTTTGGGATTCTCCGTCTTCTACCAGAAGAATGACAGGTACCTAAAAATCTTGATGCTGATTTTTAACCTCAATCATCTTCTCCACTTTTTATTGCTGGGTTCGATGGTCTCTGCGCTGAGCGCTTTGCTGTCGGCGCTCAGAACGACCACGGCGATTTTTGTCTCGTCGAAACGAGTTGCTGCTGTCTTTATTGTGATCAGTTTAGTCAGTGGCTTTTGGGTAGCAGAGCAATGGCGTGATTTATGGCCGATTATCGGGACGGTGATTGGTACATACTCGGTGTTCTGCTTGTCAGGGATCAGGATGCGCATTGGCTTTTTGCTCGGCGCGTCTTGCTGGCTAACCAATAATATTCTGGTGGGTTCCATTGGTGGAACGCTGTTAGAAATGACCGTGATCGTGATGAATTTATTGACGATTTATCGCTTACATCGTCAGCAATCAGAATCCATGATTAATCAATCAAGTTATTAGGTGAACCATGTTCGTATTTAACCAAGACATTCCGATGGAAGATCTCGGCGAGGGGATTTCACGCAAAGTACTGGCACACAGCGACAACATGATGTCGGTAGAAGTGCACTTTGAAGAAGGTGCAATTGGTGCGATGCACTCACACCCGCACGAGCAGCTGACTTACGTGCTTTCTGGTGAGTTTGAATTCACCATCGGTGATGAGAAAAAAATCGTCAAAACGGGCGATACTATGTACAAAGAGCCAAACATTGAGCATGGCTGCGTTTGTCTGAAAGCGGGTGTACTTATCGATACTTTCACCCCAATGCGCAAAGATTTTGTTTAAGAATTGAAATTTGAATGCGGAGTTTCCGCAGGAGTAACACATGAAAATTGCACTAATGATGGAAAACAGCCAAGCAGCGAAAAACGCAATGGTGGCTGGTGAGCTTAACTCTGTAGCAGGTGGCCTTGGTCACGATGTTTTCAATGTTGGTATGACGGATGAAAACGACCATCACCTAACTTACATTCACCTAGGTATCATGGCGAGCATTCTGCTGAACTCAAAAGCTGTGGACTTCGTGGTAACTGGTTGTGGTACTGGCCAAGGTGCATTGATGTCTTGCAACCTACACCCTGGCGTTGTTTGTGGTTACTGCCTAGAGCCATCAGACGCGTTCCTGTTCAACCAAATCAATAACGGCAATGCGATTTCTCTAGCATTTGCGAAAGGTTTTGGTTGGGCGGGTGAATTGAACGTTCGTTACATCTTCGAAAAAGCGTTCACAGGCAAACGCGGCGAAGGTTACCCAATTGAGCGTGCAGCACCTCAGCAAGCGAACGCGGCTATCCTAAACAACGTGAAATCAGCGGTAGCAAAAGACGTGGTTGAAGGTCTACGTGCTATCGACCAAGAGCTAGTGAAAACTGCAGTAGGCAGCACGCAATTCCAAGAGTGTTTCTTCGCGCACTGCCAAGTACCTGAAATTGCAGAATATGTGAAGTCGCTACTAGACTAAGCACTCATTTTATCGGGAAATAGGTTAAGGCCAGCCATTGTGCTGGCTTTTTTTGTTTTTAAGCCGGAGAGAATGCCATGCACGTTGCGCCGATTACTTCACTACAGACTTGGTTTCCTGAGCATCTCGTTTTGCCTTTGTGGTCTGAGCCTCAAATCCCCTCCCATCTGGTGCAAAGTTATCAAGAAAGAAATCCGAACGAGTTGTTACCAGATCGCGCAGTGTTTGAGATCACGCATCCCGAAATGGTCGTGTTTGAACCAGAGCAATCCAACGGGATTGGTATTTTATTGATGCCCGGTGGCGGTTATCAGCGAGTCTCGGTGGATAAAGAAGGGGCGGACAGCGCACGCGTGTTGAACCAAGCAGGTTTTACCGTGTTTGTGATGACCTATCGCATGCCAAATGAAGGGCATGAATTTGGAGCTTGGACGCCACTGGCGGACGCGCAGCGAGCAATGCGTTTGGTGCGTCAGTTGCCTTTGGCGTCTCATTTATCATCGATTGGTGTGTTAGGTTTCTCGGCTGGCGGACACGTTGCAGCGAGCTTAGCGACGAGTCACGCATTGGATATTTATCCTCTTCAAGATGAGGCGGACCGTGTATCTGCCAAGCCCGATTTTTGCGCTTTGATGTACCCGGTGATCAGTATGAACACCGACATTGCGCACATGGGCTCGCGTGCCGAGTTACTGGCTAATTTGGAACGTGAATCTGACCTTCTCCGATTCTCGCTAGAAAAACAGGTGACGTCAGACATGCCGCCTTGTTTTCTTTTACATGCCAGTGATGATACTGCCGTGAGCGTGGAAAACAGCATCGTGTTTTGGCAAGCACTTCGCCAGCACGAAATCGCGACCGAAATGCACTTGTTTGAGCAAGGTAAACACGGTTTTGGTATTCGCGATGCGCAAGGTTTGCCTGTCGCGGCGTGGCCGCAATTGCTCTCTGCATGGCTACAAAATCTGACCGAGAAAGCACGCAGATAGATCAAGCTCACGAAATAAATGAACCGTTGTTTTATTTTTATTGTTAACTGGTTTTGTAATTGCAATAATGGCGACATCAAATACTGAGGAGACTTCCCATGAACCCAATCAGTCGTGTCGCCATCATCGGCGAATGTATGGTGGAGCTTAAAAAACATGACGGCGTGCTACAGCAAGGTTTTGGCGGTGATACGCTCAATACCGCGGTGTATCTTTCTCGTCTAACCAAACAACACGGGGTCGAAACTTCGTATGTGACGGGATTAGGACATGATCCGTTTAGTCGTGAAATGCTAACGGCATGGCGTGAAGAGGGGATCAATACGGACATGGTCTATCTTTCTGAAGATAAGTTGCCAGGCATTTACGCGATTGAAACCGCCGAAGATGGCGAGCGTAGCTTCTTTTACTGGCGTAATGATGCGGCGGCAAAATACTGGTTGCGTGAGCGAGCATTGTTGTCGTTGGTGAAAGATCTTTGTCAGCATCAAATGATCTACCTGAGTGGCATTAGCTTGGCGATCATCTCGGACGATTGTCGTCAGATGTTGATTGAGCTGCTAACAATGTGCCGTAAAGAAGGTGTGAAAATCGCATTCGATAACAACTTCCGCCCTAAGCTCTGGCCTAACATCGAGCAAGCTCGTGATTTTTACTCAAAGATCCTCAGCGTCACCGACATGGCATTTTTGACCTTCGATGACGAGGTCATGCTGTGGGGAGATAAGCACGAAGATGAAGCGATCAGCCGTACGAAAAACTTTGGTGTGAAAGAGATCATCGTGAAACGTGGCGCGGACGACTGTTTTGTTGTAACACAAGATCAACAACATACCGTTGCGGCCTTGAAGGTCGATGCTGTGGTGGATACTACGGCGGCGGGTGATTCTTTTAGTGCGGGTTATCTTGCAAAACGAATTTTAGGCGGAGACGTTGCTGAGTCTGCGCTTGCTGGGCACAAAGTGGCTGGCACGGTTATTCAACATCGCGGCGCGATCATTCCAAGCCAAGCGATGCCAACTATTTAAGGAACGATGAAATGAAAGATCTGAACCAACAACTTTCAGAAATTAAAGTAGTCCCTGTTATCGCGATCAAAGACGCAGGTAAGGCAGTGAAACTGGCACAGGTGCTGATTGAAAATGGCCTGCCATGTGCTGAAGTGACGTTCCGTACTGAGGATGCCGCTTTAGCGATCAAAAACATGCGCGAAGCGTACCCAGAGATGTTGATTGGCGCGGGAACTGTGCTGACAAGCGCGCAAGTGGATGAAGCGATTGATGCGGGCGTGGACTTTATTGTGAGCCCAGGTTTCAACCCAACTACAGTGAAATACTGCCAACAGCGTAACGTGACCATCGTCCCTGGTGTCAACAATCCAAGCTTGGTTGAACAAGCAATGGAAATGGGTCTGCGTACGCTGAAGTTTTTCCCAGCAGAACCGTCAGGCGGCGTCGCGATGCTAAAAGCATTGTCTGCGGTTTACCCTGTAAAATTCATGCCAACCGGTGGCGTGAGCCCAAGTAATGTTAAAGATTACTTGTCTATTTCTTCAGTCTTAGCGTGTGGTGGTACTTGGATGGTACCCGGCGATTTGATTGACAACGAGCAATGGGATGAACTGGCGAAGCTGGTTCGTGAAGTTGCGGGAATTATCGAATAATTCCTCACCCCGGTTAGCGCCGAGAACTATCGTAGATAGTCGAACGATCTTTTGAGCAATTTGCCAACGCCTGCGGCTCCACCGTAGGCGTTTTTTTATGTGCAGTTTTGGCGAGTTAAAAGCCAGCTTTCCACTAGGCGCGACACAAAACAACGCGCCCAACACGGTTTACTTACCCATTTACTTACTTAGTTTTTTGTTTCTGCCAAGCACGTTTAGAGTGCTGGGTAGGTTGTAGTAGGAACAAGCTAAACAGCAACACGATGCAGCCAATTGCGACAAAGATGGATTGAGAAGAGCCCGCTAACACGACGCCGGCAAGAATCAGTAACATGCCCGCCAATGCTGTGATGGAGCCGACATAAAGTCCTTGCTTATGATTGATAGGGGACTGCTCCTCGTCGCTGATCGGTGTGGCTAGTTGAATCGCAAGTGCAGTGCGACTTTGCTGGATTGATGGTGACTCTTTGGCATAAAAGACCCGAGTAGACAGGAAGAAGCCTCCCGTCACCAGTAAATGAACGGCAAGCGTTGCGACCACGGACAGGTCTTTGCTTTCTCTTGGCGTTAATGGCAAGGAAGAGAACCACTGTGCATCAAAGATAAACATCATAAAGAGCGATACTGCGCATCCGACCATAACGGTGGCCCACCCCGACCAGTTTGGTGTTTTCAAACTGACAAGCGCAAGCAGAGATGGGATGTTGATTGGCATCTGAATGAACGCCGCGAACACAATCATCATGTCGAACAAGCTGTACGACTCAACAGACGACAGCAGCAAAGCTGTGACCGTGGCTAATATGCCAGATACTATCGTCGCAATTTTTCCAACCATCAACTGCTGACGACTGGTAGCATTTGGGTTGAACCACACTTGGTAGAGGCTTTTGACCACAATGCCAGCGTTGCGGTTGTGTGCTGATGAAAGCGGCGCAATGGTCGCGGCCACCAATGCCACCATCACCAATCCGAGTAAACCTTGAGGCATGTAATGTTGGATGTAGTAAAGATAAGCGGCGTTGTTCGCACTCTGCTCTAGTGCAGGATAGATCGCCAGTAAATCGATGTTTTGCGCTGCCACGAACCACGCTGGCATAAACCACAGTACAGGGGCAAAAACAAACAGCACACCAGCAACGAATGCGGCCTTGGTGGCGTCTTTATCGTTGGCGGTGGTCAGAAAGCGATAGCAGCTCAAGGTGTGGTTATTACTCATGGTTTGTTGCAGCAGCATGGCGATCGCCCACATCACAAACAGAGACGGCATCCTGATCTGTTCACCATAAATTGGCGTGGTGTACGCAAACACTTCGCTTGGTGAGTCAAAGCGTTGCAGTGCGGTATAGCCGATCACTAGAGTAATGGCGATCAGCAAAATTAATTGAATCACATTCGTCACAGACACTGTCCACGCGCCGCCACTCACGGCGATCAAAGTGACGATCACCCCCATAGCGAGAATGGTGGTCGACATCTCAATGGCAAAAACGGCAGAGAAAAAAGACGCCAATCCGTTTATCCAAATAGCACAGGCGATCAAAGTCAGCGGAAAGCTTAACCATGTGAATAGCTGTTCTGATGTGTGGCCAAACCGCACTCGAATCACTTCCATGGCGGTTTCTACGCGTAACCTTCGATAGCGACGCGCAAAAAATGCTGCCGCGACGAAAAATCCCAACGCATTTCCCCAAAAGATAAACATCACGCTGATGCCATCTTCATACGCTTTGGCTGCGGCACCCGTAAACGTCCACGCTGAAAATTGCGTCATGAATGCAGTCGCGCCAGCCATCCACCACATCATGGCTCCTCCACCTTGAAGGAAGTCGTTCGACGAGGTGGAAAAGCGGCGAAATAGCCACGCAGCGATCCCAATAAAGAGCAGATAGATCATTACGATCATCGAATCCAATAAAGTCATGTGTCATAGCTCACGAAAAAATTAAAACACCGTTTTAAAGATCACAAAAATACCGATAAGAACTTTATCAGTACGTAATAATGAATATATTAAAACAAGATTTATTATAAAATAAAATGGTGTTTCAAAATGAAAGTTAGATACCTTACTTCTGCACTCTTACTTGCAATGACTTCTGGTTTAGCGGCTGCCGCATCGGTGGATATTCGTCATGAATATGTGCCTGATCGTGATGGTGACGAACATCGAGATCGTATTTACGTTTCTCACCGTTTCGACAACCAAATCGGTTTTAGCGTGGAAGCAAAATGGAACTACAAAGATGGTCACATGGGCAATGCAGGCCATGAAACTGGCGTGAGCTACCGTTGGAAAGCGACCGACAATTTCTCTCTAACGCCGGGCATTAACATTGATGCCAGCCCATCGGGTGCGTCAGTGTTCAAGTACAACTTGACTGGCGCGTACAAAATCAATGACGAGTGGGATGTCGCTGCGCGTATTCGTCATGGGTACAAAAACACAGACGACTCGCGTTATAACCAGCTCAACCTTTACGCAAACCGTAAGTTTGAATGGGGCAAGCTTGGCGTAGAAGCGGAGTACAAAGATATTCATGGCGGTGAAGGTGGCTGGAAAGACAAAGGTCATGATCAGCTGATCGACTTTAAAGGCGAATACACCAAGTTAGAAAGTGGCGTGATTCCATTCTTCGCTATCGCGGCTATCACGCACAAGGGTGACGGCTCAGAGTTTAAAGATGAATATGTTCCTCGTTTCCGTGTCGGTTTGAAATACAACTTCTAACAAGGAAAAGTGACCATGAAAAAACACACTTTAGCCTTGTGTCTGGCGGCCATATTGGCCCCAGCCGCACACGCTGCTGAGATTAAGGTCGAAGACCTGACTTGGAAAGCGATCACTTTTGGTCAATCGACCGACATGAACTTTGGCTCAACCATTTTGCCTGAAAAAGTCGGCGTGAACCAAGTGACGGTCAATGGTGATGTTGTCGCTGCTGGTAAGTTAGCGTCCACATTTACCATTGAAAGCCGCGGCGGCAAGTTAGCTAACTCGCATGAAGGACTCACCTTTTACTACACCGAGCTACCAACTGATGTGAACTTTACCCTCAGTGCCGATGTGGTGCTTGAAC
Source organism: Vibrio parahaemolyticus (assembly GCF_900460535.1). Classification (NCBI taxonomy): domain Bacteria; kingdom Pseudomonadati; phylum Pseudomonadota; class Gammaproteobacteria; order Vibrionales; family Vibrionaceae; genus Vibrio; species Vibrio parahaemolyticus. The sequence continues at coordinate 812,907 of NZ_UHIL01000002.1, forward strand.
AGCTTGGCCCGGAAACAGGCGCGACACCCAACCGCCAAGAAGGCGCAGGTTTGATGGTGCGCGACATTCTAGGTGCCGAGCGTTTAGTGCCGCAACCTGAGGGCCATGAAGAGTTTCCGTCTGCATCGAACATGGTGATGAACCTAATGCGTTCTCACACCCGCACGAACGATGGCATGACCAACATCAACGCATCGTTTCGTGAAGGCGTTTATCAACCTTGGGGAACACCGGGTAACCGTTTAAGCCGTGTCGATTATGTGGAAGGGGTGCCTTACGGCACGGCTGAAACCTACCGCATGACGCTGACACGCACCAATGATGGTTTCAAAGTCAGCTACCGTAATGGCGAAAAATTTGTTGAGCAAGCGGTAAAAGGCGCGAATGCCAATATCGTTGAAATGCAAAACTCAGACTCGCAATACGTCGGCTTCTTTGCGTCACGCAATGCAAAAATGACGGTGAGCAATGTCGATTTGCAGCTTGCTGCGGCGGATACCGTGGACGCTCCAAAATACGCGGCCAAGCAGGGCGAATTGGTATTCCAAATCGCTTCTTCACCTCGCTCTGCAACCAAGGAGTATCCGGTTCAAGCTCGTGCCAACTACTCGGGCGAATTTGAAGTTCTGCACAATGGCAAAGTGGTAGCGAAGCAAACCGTGACGGCGGGTGAGCTGTTCAGCCAGTGGCTGACACTTGATAGCGGCGCGAATCAAATGGAAGTGAGATTCACCGCCATTGACGGCCCAAACAAAGAGACACAAGCGCACCGTTACAGCGTTGACGTTGTTTCTCTGCCAGACCCAATGACGCTGTATGTTGCACCAAACGGCAGTGACAAAGGCAACGGATCTCAAGCGCAACCGCTTGATTTAGCTACCGCAGTAGAACTGCTTCCTGCTGGCGGTACCATCATTTTGAAAGATGGCGACTACCAAGGGATGGAAATCCCGCTGACAGCGAGTGGCAGTGTCGACAAGCTCAAGCACCTACGTGCGGAAGGAGACAATGTTCGCTTTGTTTCGGAACTTCGTCACGAGGCAAATTACTGGCATTACCAAGGAATTGAAGTCGCGGGTGCGCAGTTCATTGTTCATGGTAGCCACAACACCTTCGAAAAAATGGTGACACACGGCGCGCCAGATACTGGTTTCGTGATCACCTCTCCTGAAAACATTGGCCGCGCACTGTGGGCAAGTTACAACCAAGTGATTGAAAGCGAAAGCTACAACAACATGGATCCTTCGCAGATCAACGCAGACGGTTTTGCGGCCAAGATGCGTATCGGCGATGGCAACACTTTCATCCGTTGTTTGTCTCACCACAACATTGATGACGGTTGGGACTTGTTCAACAAAGTGGAAGATGGCGCAAACGGTGCGGTGACCATTTTGGATTCCATCTCGTTCAGCAACGGTCGCACACTCGATGTTGCCAACAAGGGTGGCACGATTGGTAACGGCTTCAAGCTAGGCGGCGAGGGGATTCCGGTTCCACATGTGGTGAAAAACAGCCTGTCTTTCAATAACAACATGGACGGATTTACGGACAACTTTAACCCTGGTGCACTGGTATTGAGCGACAACGTGTCGATTGATAACAAGCGCTTCAACTATTTGTTCCGTAAGAGCCCATATTCCGGCGAGATTGAGCAAGGCACGTTCACCAATAACCGTTCTTACCGATTCCATGTCAGCAGCAAATATGACGACGTGATCAACAGTGCGAAATCGACTGGCAATGCGTTGGTCGAAAATGGCACAACTTACACCAGTGATGGCAAAGCGGTCGACAGCAAAACGCTCGCGCTATTAAAGCAAGCGTCAGTGATTGATACCCAGCAAGCCATTCCGGGTAAGCAAGAGGCGATGCAGCTTAAGCAACTTATTCACTAACGAGTAACCACGGGCTCTCAGGAGCCCTTTTTTTCGTCAAAACTCACCTTACAACGGTCGCATTTTTACGCTTTTCGACTTGTCAGTGACAATCTCTTTTTGGTTCTAAGATTAACTAAGGGAATGCAGCAACGACGAGTATGGATCCGCAGTTATTTACAAGACGCTCACTATTGATCTTCATCACGTTTGAGCGCAAAAAATAAAAAATGAACCGTTGTTTTGATTTTTGTCTCAGTTAGTTTTGTTTTTGAAAATATAATTTATCTAAATTAAAACAGCGTTTCGAGGTTTCTATTATGGAATACGATTACTTAGTAATAGCAGGCTACTTTGCCCTGATGGTGGCAATCAGCTTGCTGTTCAAAAAAATGGCAAGCAATAGTACCAGCGACTATTTCCGCGGGGGCGGTAAGATGCTTTGGTGGATGGTTGGTGCCACAGCATTTATGACTCAGTTCTCTGCATGGACGTTTACCGGTGCAGCGGGTAAAGCGTTTAACGATGGCTTCGCAGTATTGGCTGTGTTTGTTGGCAACATGGTGGCGTACGTTTTCGCTTACTTCTACTTTGCTCGCCGCTTCCGCCAAATGCGAGTCGATACGCCAACTGAAGGGGTAAAACGCCGCTTTGGTAACACTAACGAGCAGTTTTTCACTTGGGTAATCATTCCGTTAAGTGTGATTAACGCGGGTGTTTGGCTAAACGGTTTAGGTGTGTTTGCTTCTGCGGTATTTAATGCCGACATCGTGACTACTATTTGGGTGACTGGCCTTGCGGTATTGGCTATCTCATTGCTGAGTGGTGCGTGGGGCGTAGTGGCGTCGGACTTTATTCAAACGCTGGTTGTTGCGGTTATCTCCATTGCTTGTGCGGCAGTTGCATTGTACGTCGTTGGTGGCCCTGGCGAGATCGTTGAGAACTTCCCTGGTGGCTTCATCATGGGCCCAGATATGAACTACCCACTACTGTTAGTTTGTACGTTCATCTTCTTCGTAGTGAAACAGCTGCAAAGTATCAACAACATGCAGGAGTCTTACCGTTTCCTTAACGCGAAAGACTCGAAAAACGCAAGTAAAGCTGCGCTGATGGCGCTTGTGATGATGCTATTTGGCGCGGTAATTTGGTTCATCCCACCTTGGGCTTCAGCAATCCTGTACCCAGATGCAGCAACGCAATACTCATCATTGGGTGCGAAAGCAAGCGATGCGGTTTACCTTGTCTTCGCTCGTGAAACAATGCCTCTAGGCACCGTTGGTCTGCTCATGGCAGGTCTGTTTGCGGCGACCATGTCTTCGATGGACTCTGCACTAAACCGTAACTCAGGTATTTTCGTTCGCAGCTTCTACTCAAACATCGTGCGTAAAGGCCAAGCTTCGGATAAAGAGCTACTGCGTGCTGGTCAAATCGCATGTTTGGTGAACGGCATCCTCGTTATCATGATGGCTCAGTTCTTCAACTCACTGAAGCACCTAAGCTTGTTTGATCTAATGATGCAAGTGGCGACGCTACTTCAATCACCAATCCTCGTTCCATTGTTCCTTGGCATCATCATTCGCAGAACGCCGAAATGGGCACCATGGGCAACAGTTGTGGTTGGTATGTTTGTCTCTTGGTCTGTGGTGAAAATCTTCACTCCAGAATTTGTTGGTAGCTGGTTCGGTATGGATGAGCTAACACGCCGCGAAGCAGGTGAAATGCGCACAATGATCACCATTGCTGCTCACCTTGTCTTTACTGCTGGTTTCTTCTGCCTATCGACTCTGTTCTACAAAGAAGAAACAGACACGCACAAAGAGACAACGGCGGAATTCTTTAAAGATGTGGACACCGAGTGTGTTGCAGAAGAAGGCCAAGACATTGTTGACCGCATGCAACGCGCGAAATTGGGTACGCTGGTTATCTACATGGCCGCAGGTTTAACACTGATGGTGTTGATTCCAAACCCACTATGGGGCCGCTTATTGTTCCTTGCCTGTGCAGCGTCAGTCTTTGCTGTCGGCTACGGCTTGAAGAAGAGTGCCAAGCTAGACACACAGCCCTCTAAAGTAGCCGCGACAACGACCCAATAATCTGAATTTTTGTTTTGGCTGCCCTCGCTTGGGCAGCCCTTTTGTGGAGATATATTATGGCTAAAGGTGATGTGATTACTCTCAACTTCGAAACGTTTGTTGATAGTGATACCCAAGTGAAAGTGACGCGATTAACGCCAACGGACATGATTTGTCACCGTAACTACTTTTACCAGAAGTGCTTTACTCAGGATGGAAAAAAGCTGCTGTTTGCAGGTGATTTCGACGGAAATCGCAACTATTACCTGCTTGACCTTGAAACGCAACAAGCAGTCCAACTGACGGAAGGTAAAGGTGACAACACCTTTGGCGGTTTCATTTCGACGGATGAGCGTGCATTTTTCTACGTGAAAAACGAACTGAATTTGATGAAAGTCGATTTAGAAACGCTGGAAGAACAAGTCATTTATACGGTCGATGAAGAGTGGAAAGGCTACGGTACTTGGGTGGCAAATTCTGACTGTACCAAGTTAGTTGGTATCGAGATTTTAAAACGTGATTGGCAACCGCTGACATCGTGGGAAAAGTTTGCCGAGTTCTACCACACCAATCCAACTTGTCGCCTAATTAAAGTGGATATCGAAACCGGTGAGCTGGAGGTGATCCATCAAGACACTGCGTGGCTAGGTCACCCGATTTACCGTCCGTTTGATGACTCAACGGTTGGTTTCTGTCATGAAGGTCCGCATGATTTGGTGGATGCGCGCATGTGGCTGGTCAATGAAGATGGCAGCAACGTTCGTAAGATCAAAGAGCACGCAGAAGGTGAATCGTGCACGCACGAGTTCTGGATTCCAGATGGCAGCGCAATGGCGTATGTTTCTTACTTCAAAGGTCAAACTGATCGCGTGATTTACAAAGCCAACCCAGAGACATTAGAGAATGAAGAAGTGATGGTGATGCCACCTTGTTCTCACCTTATGAGTAACTTCGATGGTTCTTTGATGGTTGGTGATGGTTGCGATGCGCCAGTTGATGTTGCAGATGCGGACAGCTACAACATCGAAAATGACCCGTTCTTGTATGTATTGAACACAAAAGCGAAATCGGCGCAAAAACTGTGTAAGCACAGCACATCTTGGGATGTGTTGGATGGCGATCGCCAAATTACTCACCCGCATCCGTCATTCACACCGAACGATGATGGCGTGTTGTTTACCAGTGACTTTGAAGGCGTTCCTGCGATTTACATTGCGGACGTGCCGGAGTCTTACAAGCACTGATTACATCAAACATGATGATGAAAAACGCCCGGTGATGCCGGGCGTTTTTATTAGGATGAGAGCTGGAATCGAAAAGACATGAACCACTATTGATTGGATTCCGCGTCTTCACGTTTAATCACTTTGTGCCCATCTTCAGACACGCCTTGCTTCCAATAGCTGCTGATGTAGATATTCTCGCGATCGACTTCTTTCTCATTGCGGAAATATTGGCGCAGCGCACGCATTGAATCGAACTCACACGCACACCATATCGAAGCGTTACCATCTAACCACTCGAGTTCGCGAACGCTATCAGCCAAGGCTTGCCCTTCGGTTAACCAAATCAACTCCATGTCTGCTGGCGCGTGTAGGGGTTGGATGTCGGCTGGAGACATCACGCTGATCACTGCATAGCCTTTGGCCTCTTCTGGCAACGTACGAATTTTCGCAGAAAGCGCTGGAAGTGCCGTCATATCGGCAGCCATGAAGAACCAATCCGCCTCAGTATTTAAGTTGGAGATGCTACCTGGCCCCACGATGTTGATCGTGTCGCCTTTTTGCGCGGCTATTGCCCAACGTGCTGCAAATCCGCATTGCAGATCTTGCGTTACGTGTCGGACGAAATCCACTTCGATTGAGCTGGTTTCTGGATGAAAACGTCGAATTGTGTAAGTGCGCATGATTGGTCGGTCGTCTTCTGACAGGATGCTCAGATCCGCGCCGCCCATATCGTTAAACAGTAATTTGATGTAACTGCCTTCGCAGTCACGAGGAAAGTGGCTCAGCGCCTCACCTTGCAAGGTAATGCGCTGCATGTTTGGAGTGATGGTTTCTGTGTCTGTGACAACAAGCGTTTTAGGTTGAGGCTTCTTTTTCATTGTTACTTTACTCGATAATTATTCTCTTTCTCATTTAAAGATTATCAAGTTCCCTAACAAGAGGGTAGCGTCTTTAAACAAATTTACACTGTGAATTAACGCCAAAGCCTCAAGAAAAATATTACCTTTATCCTTTCTCTAACCACGTAAAGTGAGTCGTTTTTTAACCATAAATGGACTTATATCATTGGAATCGTAGACAAAAGCAACAGAGCTGCCATGCTGTAGTTGAACCCCTTAATGCGTTTATCGGTGGTCAACCAACGCTGCAATTGCATGCCTGCCGCCGTCCAAAATGTCACCGATGGCAAGTTGGCTAAACAGAAGATACCGGCGATAAAAGTCAGTTCAAGCCAAGAACCGCCGCTGGTGTATACCGTAATCGCCGTCAACGCCATCGACCAACCTTTTGGGTTCACCCACTGGAATGCGACAGCCCCTAAAAAAGACATCGGGCGAAAATCGTGTTTTGCTTCGGTTTTGTCGCTGGTGGCGATTTTGTACGTCAAGTACAGCAAATAACTCAAGCTCAATACTTTCAAAATGGAGTGGGTGAGCGGGTAGGCATGGAACAGGCTCATCAAGCCAATGCCCACCAAAATTAACATGGCACCAAAGCCGAAGGTAATGCCCAACATGTGTGGGATAGTGCGTTTAAAGCCGACATTTGCCCCTGAGGTCATCAACATAATGTTATTGGGACCCGGCGTAAAAGTGGAGACAAAAGCGAACAACGCCAAAGCGCCCAGTTGATGATATTCCATAGATTGTTCCTTGAATCAGTTCTCGATAAGTTGAGAACAACTATAAGTAGAACTGAGGTCAATATTGTGCTTTTATTTGATGATTAGAAACTAAATAAGCAATGAAACATCATCATGGATAGATTTGACGAAAGAATATTGCAAGTGCTCAAACGAGACGGAAGAATCTCCAATGTGGAGCTGTCGGAACGCGTTGGTTTATCTCCATCTGCAACCTTACGCCGAGTGCAAGATTTAGAGCGTAAAGGCGTGATCAAAGGCTACCGAGCGGTACTGGATAATCAGCAACTTGGCGTGGGTTTTGTCGCTTATGTGTCGATTGGTTTGGCCTCGCACTCTAAGCAGGCGCAGCTGGGTTTCGAAGAGCATGTGCGTTTTGTAAACGAGGTGGTGGAATGTCACAACATCACTGGTGCGAACGAGTATTTGCTGCGTGTGGAAACGCAAGATCTCGCCGCTTATAAAGCGTTTCACGCTGATGTGTTGGGTGAGTGCGAACACGTCAAGTCGATCACAACCATGGTGGTGATGGACACACCAAAAGACGAGCGCTAGCCAAACGAGAGTGACAATTTTTGTGGCACACGAATTTGAAGTGACTCGAAAGAGTCAGTCGAGTATGAGAATGGTTCACAACAAATGCTGGAAAGCAGATGGCACTCTTACAATTTCCATATTTATTCTCACCTTCTAAATAATCCCATCCTGCTAGTTTTGCTTAAACCGCTTGTGTTTCAGAGCGGCGAGTCAGCAAAATTAAGGATGAACGATGAAATCACATGTAACACTTCCTCTTTTGAGCTTAAGCGCTGTTGCCGCATTGAGCTCATTTAACGTCAACGCCCATGGCTGGGTAGAGTTTCCAAGTGCTCGTCAAAATACGTGTTATTTAGACGGTGGCTTTTGGACCAACGAGATCCCTAACCAAGCGTGTAAAGCGGCTTTCGAAGAATCTGGCGCGTACCCGTTTGTGCAACGCAGCGAAATTGCGGCGAACGTACCAAACTACCGTGACATGGCACACGTTCAGGCGGTGGTTCGTGACGGTGAACTGTGTTCTGCCGGCGATGCGGCTAAGAAAGGCTTGAACATTCCTTCTCCAAACTGGCAGCGCACCAATGTTACGCCAGATGCAAACAACCAGATTGAATTGGTGTTTTACGGCAAAGCGCCGCACAATCCATCGTACTGGGAATTCTATCTCACCAAGCCAACTTATGATGATTCAAAGCCTCTTGCTTGGAGTGATTTAGAGCTGATCGACACCGCAGGTGATGTGTATGTTGATGCGGAAAAACGCTACCGTATTCAGGTGACTTTCCCTGCTGATCGTTCGGGCGATGCGGTACTTTACACTCGTTGGCAGCGTATTGATGTTGCTGGTGAAGGTTTCTACAACTGTAGTGACATTACGTTAAACGGAACAGGCACGACGCCACCGACTGACCCTGTTGATCCAACCGAACCGGGCAACAATCTGACATCTCTAGGCTACTTTGTTCAGCAAGGTTTTGGGCCAGTAGAGTCTGGCGATACGGTGCGTTTCCGTACGTTTAATGCGACGGGGAATGAAATTGTCGATATTTCACTACCAATCAGCACAAACAATACGGCTACTTGGGCGGCAGAAATAGCAGATCAATTTAACGCGCAGCAAACGGGCGATTGGTATGTGGGCATTTGGCATCAAGAGATGAATCACTACATGTTCGATAGTAAGAACGTGAATGCAAACCAAGTATTAGCGCCAAGTGCAGACTTCAGTTATGCGTTGTCACTGATCAAAGCGGATGTACCGCCACCAGTTGAACCAACCAACTTGTGGGACAAGACGGCCGTTTATAACCAAGGTGATGTGGTGACGCACAACGGCAAAGAATGGACTGCCCAGTGGTGGACGTCTGGTGAGGAACCTGGCACTACGGGTCAATGGGGTGTATGGCGTTAAGCCATTTATTCTGGCCCTGAACAGTAAAACCCTTCTCATGTGAGAAGGGTTTATTTTTTCAGTCTAAAACGACCACTTTGGTCGAGTGGTTGTCTTGAAAATCAGAGCACATATCGTTATTCGCTTGCTCTCCACTCGCTCCAGTTGAGCATCGCGTAGTCTGCCAGTTTTAGCATCGGAATGTCTTCGTGTGTATCACCGTAGGCATAAACAGACGCAAACTCGTCGAGCGAAAACGCCGCCTTAACGCGTGAGACTTTTCTTTCTAAACTGCAATCACCTTGCTGGTAAAAGCCACTCAGTTTTGGCTGTTCTGAGATCAGTTCACTGCACAGCAAGTGGTAACCGTTCGCCTCACACCAAGGCTTGAGATACGCATTGAGTGATGCCGACACCACTACAATGGTATCGCCTCTGTGTTGATGCCACGCCAATCTTTCCATCGCTTCTGGCCTCAAGTACAGCGGGATCACTTCATGGGCAAACTGAGCGCCAATCGCTTCAATTTGCTGCGTTTCTTTCCCTGAAAATGCAATAAAACTGCTGAGTGGGCGCATAACACGAGCGGGTAACACTCCGAGTTTGTACAGCGCATAAAATGGCATGATAGCGACCTTTCCTACTCGTTTGCGCAGACCATAAGCAGAATAGTGGAGGAAAAGGCTAAACATATCCTCTCGGGTGATGGTGCCATCAAAATCAAACAGTGCCAGTGACGGCTTAGTAGTATCGAGCAAATTCAGCGCCTATTTTTTGGTTTAAGATCGTTTTGTGTTTATTGATAAAACACCGCCAACCAGATGGTTTCTTGTGTTGGGTCAGTCCAGCTCACTTTGTGTTTGGTATGAGCGGGAATCGTAACGTGCTCGCCTGCCTCAAGTCGTTGCACTACACCTGATTCAAACGTCAGCTCTCCAGCTCCTTTAAGAACCAATACCCATTCATGTTCTTCTTGATCGTACCAGCCACTTTTGGGCGAGGTTTGCCCCGTTGAGACAATGCGTTCTATACGCAGGTTTTTGTGGGTCAGCAGGTCTTCGAACACTTCCTCGTCGAGGTTATTCGGTAAGTCTTTAAACAGGTTCATGGCCTTTCCTTAGAGAATGATCAGTCCAAAAGGCGCAAGCAATTGCTCTTGTTGCCAATCACAAATTTTAACACCAAACAGAGAAACGCGGCGAACATCCAGCCCGTCCAGTTCGACATGAGTCAGATCACACTGCTCAACGTTAAAGGTTCCCCATTGTTCTGGCGAGAATTCGCAGCGAGATAAATCCGAGCCTTTGAGAGTTGCCCCTGCGAGGTTCGCACCGTTCCAACGGTTTTCAAAGAGGTCACATTTTTCTAGTAACACTCGCTCGAAGTTACAGTAGGTGAGGTTGCAGCCAGTAATAAAAGCAGAACAGAAAAACATGGTGTTACTGACGCGATTAGCAAAGTTCGCACCTTGGAAGTTTGCCCCTTTGAGATCGCACTTACGCAGCTCCAAGCCCATACAATTTGCGCCGTTAAACAGGCTCATCGCCAACATACAGTTCGTAAAGCTGGCATCTTTTAAGTTCGCGAAGCGAAAACTACACCCTTCTAGCGCTTTGGATTCGATAAAGCGACAGTCGATGAACTTAGCATCGCGCAGATCGGCATGGTCGAAACTGCACATATAAAAGTGGCAGTTTTTAAAGGTGGCATTCTGAAAATCGTGATGAGAAAAGTTTTCTCGTTCAAAAATGAGATCGGTTTTTAACATGTCTTCTCCTTAGCTGCGAGCAGACTAGCACTCCAAGTGACTGATTTTCCAGAAAAATAACTTCTTTTATTTCAGTGTTTTACAAACCCCTTAAATCGCGATTTTAAGGGGTCAAACGAGAGTTTTAAGTGGGTTGTTTTTTGAAAATAGAAGACGTAGAGGAAGAAAAAAGTTTTTGCTGGCTACGAGCCTTAGCGAGAGGATTCGTGTTTCTGAGTAAGCATGGCTTCTCACACGCACAGTTTGCATTACAGAATTGTATCCGATTTGCATAATTTGTTGATCGGTATGGCGTTTCTCTATACAAAAAACCTATATTTTTCACAAATTGATTTCCATCAAAATAGTAGGGTTTCTATGTGCTAGATTGCGCGCAGCTCAAAAAAATATAGATGCCCGTGTGCTTCAAGGCGCTGAGTTTACTTGAAATCTAAGGCCAGTCAGCAGGCACACCTTTGGGTACGACATAACGAAGCCCTACAAAAGGAAATAAAAAATGAAAAAAACAATCTGCAGTCTAGCAGTGGTTGCTGCACTCGTGTCACCAAGTGTTTTCGCTCATAAACAAGGTGACTTCGTTCTTCGTGTTGGTGCGGCGTCTGTCGTTCCAAATGACAGCAGCGATAAGATTCTTGGTTCTCAAGAAGAATTGAAAGTGGATTCAAATACGCAGCTTGGTTTGACGTTTGGCTACATGTTCACAGACAACATCAGCCTAGAGCTTCTAGCAGCAACACCATTCAGCCATGATATTTCAACAGACTTGTTAGGTCTTGGTGATATCGCGGACACCAAACACCTTCCACCAACGCTTATGGTTCAGTACTACTTTGGCGAGCCACAAAGTAAGTTCCGTCCATACGTTGGTGCAGGTCTCAACTACACCATCTTTTTTGATGAAGGCTTTAACAACAAAGCGAAAAACGTGGGCTTAACTGATCTTAAGCTAGACGATTCATTTGGTTTAGCAGCAAACGTAGGCGTGGACTACATGATCAACGATCAATGGTTCCTTAACGCATCTGCGTGGTATGCAAACATTGAAACAGAAGCAACATACAAATTTGGTGGAGCGAAGCAAAAAACCGACGTCAAAATTAACCCTTGGGTATTTATGATCAGCGGCGGTTACAAGTTCTAAGAAAAGCGGTAGTTACACACATTACACGCGCATTACAATTATTGGCATGACTTTGGGGGCGGTTACGGGGACTGCCCCTTTTTTTATCTGCATTTCCGTGTGTATTAGATTGCACACGATTCAAGCAATAGTTCAAGGTTTAAAACTGGATCTTAACCTTGCAGATCATTTTATTGTTCCAAGATCGAAAAGTCCTACACTGGTCACATAATTGAACAAGTGGACAATATAAATGAGCGGCGACATCGCGAAGCATTCTTCCGCCAGATCTAAGCTGGTAAAAACTCTTTTCTTCACTCTTTGTGTTATCGCATTTGGTGCGATGTATTGGTCTTGGCAGTATTCAGACAGTCACCCAAGCACAGAAGATGCCTATGTTAGGGCAAAAATTTTGTCGGTAGCGCCTCAGGTAAAAGGCCAAGTGGTTTCTGTGGATGTCAAAGACTTCCAATCTGTTAACAAAGGTGACCTACTGCTGAAGATAGATTCACGCCCATATTTGTTGGCAGTGAAGCAAGCAAAAGCGGCATACCAATTGGCGGTCCAGCAACATGACGTTGCCGATAAGCAGGTAACTGAAGCTGTTGCGGGCTTAGATGCGGCGCGATCTAACCTGACAGAAGCGCAAGTGGAGTACAAACGTACGGATTCTCTAGTGAAACGCAAACTGGCGTCAGACCAAGATTTAGATACGGCGAAAAACAAACTAGCCAATGCCCAAGCGAGCCTAGAGCAAGCGCGCGCGACGGTAGAAAAAGCCATTGCGAACCGTGGTGAAGAAGGCGCAGAGGCTGCGGTCGTTCAACAAGCTGCAGCACAGTTAGCGCAAGCGGAGCTGAACTTGAGCTACACCGACATTACGTCACCAGTGGATGGCATTGCCGGTGAAATCAATACGCACGTAGGCTCGGTCGTTAGCGTGGGTCAAACGCTGTTCCCTGTGATTTTAAAAGACAGCTATTGGGTACGCGCGAACTTTAAAGAAACCGATCTTACTCATATTAAACCTGGCATGCATGCGGATGTGGTGATTGATATGTACCCAGACGTGGTGTGGAAAGCAACGGTAGAACAACTATCGCCTGCGAGTGGTACATCGTTCTCCTTGATGCCACCAGAAAACGCAACGGGTAACTGGGTTAAAATCAAACAGCGTTTCCCTGTACGTTTGGCATTAGAAGTACCGGCCGATGCGCCGCAACTTCGCGTGGGTGCGAGCTCAGAAGTCACCATTGATTTGCAAAGTAGCGTGCAATGAGCCATCAAATTACGGCAGACAAACGGGGGATTGCCACCGTCGCCGTGATGCTTTCTGCCATCATGGTGTTAATCGATATGACCGTTGCGAACGTGTCGCTATCGCACATGATGGGCGCGTTGGGCGCAACGGCAGACCAAATTACTTGGGTGCTGACGGGTTACAGCATGGCGGAAGCGATCTTCATTCCGATGACCAGTTTCTGGGTGTCGCGCTTTGGTGAACGCAAAGTCATGCTGGTTGCTGTGATCGGTTTTGTGATTGCCAGTGCGCTTTGTGGGCAAGCACAGTCTCTTGAAGAGATGGTGCTGTTTCGCATTATCCAAGGCGCTTTCGGCGCGTCGGTGATTCCATTGGCGCAGTCGACGTTAGTGCAGATTTATCCGTATGAGCAAAAAGGCAAAGCGATGGCAATTTTCTCCATCGGCATTTTGCTTGGTCCTATTTTGGGCCCAGTTGTGGGTGGCGTGATCACCGACAACATCAACTGGCGTTGGATTTTTTACATCAACTTGCCATTCGGTTTGATCTGTACCTCTTTGATTTATCGCTATATCCACATCGACAACAAATCCAAACCTAACTTTGACTGGTGGATCATCGGTTACATGGCGTTAGGTGTTGGCGCGTTGCAGTTTGTGTTGGATAAAGGTAACGAAGAAGACTGGCTCAACTCACGCATGATCCAGACCGCGATATTACTCGCTGTCATGGGGTCGGTGATGTGGATTTATCGCAGCTGGAAAACCAAAAGTCCAATAGCGCCATTATGGCTGCTTAAAGACCGAAATCTTATGGTCTCGTCGTTGATGATTGCCGTGGTGTCGATGGCGATGTTTGGTCTGACGACTCAACAACCTATGTTGTTGGAAAGCTTGCTGGATTATCCGGTCTCAACCACTGGCTTATTAATGGCACCGCGTGGATTGGCGTCAGCGGCGATGTTAATTTTGGTGATTAAACTCAATCCGCAATTCGATCCCAGAATCAAAATAGTCTTTGGCTTGAGCTGCATCGGGATTGGTAGTTATTTGATGACGCAATACTCACTGCAGATCGATACATTTTGGATTGTGATGCCGAGTATGATTCAGGGGATGGGGCTTGGTTTAACCTTCTCGACGCTGTCCACCTTGGCGTATTTAACGATTCCGAAAGAGCAATCTGTCGCGGCGGCAAGTATTTACAATCTGTTCCGTACGATTGGTAGTTCGTTTGGTATCTCTATCGCCACCACGTTCCAATATCGTGATAGTCAGCAGCAATGGCATGCGCTGGGAGAGGGTATTAATCCTTATAATCCTAACTTGCATGACTGGGCGGCCAATCAGGGGCTTTCCATTACCGACCCGGTTGCGTTAGACCAATACCAACAGATGTTGCAGCAGCAATCGCAAATGGTCGCGTTTGTGCACACCTTCCAGCTTGTGGGAGTGATGTTCGTGATCATGATGCCGATGCTGGTTTTCATCCGGTCGCGTGAATAACAACAAGTTCAGGTGAACCGTGTAAGAGAACGCCTCTCAAGTTGTGACAGCTTGAGAGGCGTTTTTTATTGGACGGCGTCAGTGAAAGAAGGACGTTTACTCAAACGTCACTTCGTCAAAATGCGGATTGGCTTTGAGCGCGCGCATTGCGACTAATTGTTCAGTCGGGAAGGCGGTGTGCTCACCATCCATATCTAAAAACAAGCACTCTTGTCGCTGCATGTCGTAGCCTGTGTCGAACGCGTTGCCCTGATGAGTTTCACCATTTTTTAGTGTGATCTCGATAGGGAGCTTAAACATACAGGCGATTTCAATAAAATCGTATTGGCTGCAAGTCACCATAGTTTTCTCCTTTCAAACCGACGCAGTATTCAGAAGGTTTGAGAACCGTATCCTTAAATAGAAGACGTTTGATTGAAACTGAATCTTCATCTTACACCTCATTTTGGTCACGAAATAGACATACACGCACGTTTTAATAAACCTACTGTTGAGCGTTCGCAAGCGAGACAAAACTACGATATGTCTGAGACGATACTTAAGCGCACATACCTAACGAGTGAACAAAAGACACAAAAGCCAAGTTCACTGATTCCGCCTCAAACCTACCATGCGCAGTTGGCGCACCGTGTTCACCACTCGCCTCAATTTGAAAACGGCCGCGTTAAAAACGAGATGCCAAATGTCCCTAGTCCACAATCATTCTGGCAGGTGTGTTGGAGTTATCTTGGTGGTAGAACGCCGTTGAGTCCTAACGAACATCTGCCACATTCCCCAATTCAACCCACGCAGTTTGCGCAGCGAAGTGAATCGATGCGCCTTACTTGGCTGGGCCATTCCACCATGCTGGTGGAGGTCGATGGCATTCGAATTCTGACCGATCCGGTATTTGATTACGCTTCTCCGTTCATCGCAAAAGCGTGGTTTGAACGCAATATTCCCAATACCCATGCCAGAGATTGTTTGCCGATTCCTGAAATCATCGTGATTTCGCACGATCATTACGACCATTTAGAAGCATCGACCATACGTTTCTACGCCGATAAACCCGTGACGTTTTATGTACCCTTAGGGGTTGGCAAGCATCTGATAAAGTGGGGCGTTTGCGCAGACAACATCGTGGAATTCGATTGGTGGGATAGCGTGCACTATGCTGGAATCGAACTGATTTGTACGCCTGCTAACCATAATTCGGGTCGTACTTATTTCGATAAAAACGCGACCCTGTGGGCTTCTTGGGTCATCAAAGGAAAAGAAGAGACGCTCTATTTTAGTGGCGATTCAGCTTACGATTCGCACTTTTCCGAGATCGCACAGCGATGTGGACCAATCGACATTGCCTGTTTGGAAGTGGCTGCCGATGTGAAAGGCCAAGGTTATCCGGTCGAAAACTGGGGGCACATGCAGGCTCATCATACCGTGCAAGCGTTTCGCGATTTAAATGCGAAAAAACTGTTGCCAGTACATTGGGCTACATACGAGCTATTTACTCACCGTTGGGACGAACCGATTTTAGATTTGCTTGCCCATTGTCAAAAAGAACATATAACGCTGCTGACGCCAATGCCGGGGGAGAGTTTTCACGTTCATCAAGAACATATAAATAAACAATGGTGGCGAGAAAAAGAAATATGTGAGCCAGCTAGAATTTTGACTTAATAATATGATCTTAATTCAATAATTATTTTGGAAATTAACCTTGTTATTTTCAGAATATAACAAGGATTTTACTGGTCATTGAAATTAAAAATTTCCATAGATTCACTTTCCAATTGTGATCTCACGCTTTTATAAATCGATTGGTGTCATTTTTTGATACTTTTCATCTGAAAATTTGCGCTCTTATCAGAAAAGTTTTAGTAAAAATCTTTGCCATCTTAATTTTACTCTTCAAAACAATTATACTGACTATTATCTTGATAAGCCCATAGAGCAATGGCTATAACTTGTTCTGGGTGGGTGAAATGTATCCAGTTAAAGAAAAGTAAAAAATCTAATGGATAAGACATGTTTTACGCCAACAAGATAGAATATTGAGACCAAAATCACAAGAGTAGGACTCTCTTGAATTTATCATCATGGATGCTGAATAAATAAAATACAGGCATTGTTCGATGAATAATTCTGCAACGTATTTACTTGCTGCTTTACGAGAAAAAATAAAAGAAAAAGGCATTGGATATTCCGAGCTTTCTATTGGACTTGGAATCCCGCTTTCTACCATAAAAAGGCAGCTTCACAATACGTCTCTTGGTTTAGATAAAATCTTGTTGTACGCCACGCACCTTGATACGGATTTGGTTGAGTTATCCATGCGAGGTAAGCAGCTGCAGCAAGAGAGTGAACAGTTTATCACCGACACCAACAGTGAGATTTTCCATCAATATCCTCACTTATTTGATTTTCTTTATCTTTTGCGTCGACCTGAGTGGTCTTTAGAAGAGATCGCACGGAGATACCAGCTGAGTGATACTTCCGTTGCGCTCTATTTACGTGCACTAGAAATGATGGATTACATTGAACTTAAAGGGGATAAACACTATCAATTTAAAGATACAGGCCGCTTTATTTTTGAAGAAGGTTCAAATTTAGACACGCTATTTGCACAGCGCTTTCGTGAAGAAGTGTTTAGCCACGATATTCGACCTCCAATTTGTGTTGGACGCATTGCGATTACCGAAGAACAAGAAGAAAAACTGGCAAATGAAGTGTACAACAAATTAATTGAGTTTGATGTTCAAAATAAAACCAGTGAAAACAGTCAACGACTAAAAAATGTTTTACTCACTTTTACGCCTGGTAATCAGATATTTTTGGCTGACACAATTCCGAATATTAATGGCGATTTATTAAAAGCCATCACTGTCGCTAAAGAAAAATAAAATAATAATTATTGGAAGCTCGTGCTTATTTAGTGCGAGCCGGGCTTCTGCACACTAAAAACACTCATTTATATAAATGAGAATATAAAAATAACGTAAATAATAGGGAAAAAGTATGTTTAAAAAGAGCACACTTGCCATTCTGATCGGGGCTACTATTTCGCTTGTTGGATGTGGTTCCAATGATAAAACTGAAATCCGTTTACCACAGGCGCCAACTTCAGAATTTACTAACGTGATTGATCGTACTGGTAATCCAACTTACCTGCGTGATTACGACAGTTATTCGAACCTGAAGTACAACGCACTCACGGACAACGGCGCGTGGCATGGCCATTTGCTACCTGAAGATGCGGCGGGTTATGGCGCTTTCGGCGGTATTATGCAAGTGACGCAAGAGTACGCGCATTTTATGTCTGGCCAAACGTTCGACAAGCTCACGTTGACCGACAAAGTGAGTGGCCAAACTTACGATTTATCGAACGCAGAAGCGAAAGTCTATTCCATTCCAGGGGCATTAGTGCAGGTGTTGGACTTGGATGATATTCACGTGCAAATGGTGCTGCGCTTCGTGACTGACCGCTCTTCGCTGGTGGAAACGCTCATCACTAATAAAACTGATCGTGATATGAACTTGGCGTTGGAGTGGGACGGCGAGTTGGTGAAATACGCGCTGTCGACGCGCAAAGACCAAACCGTGGCGCAGTACTACCCAGATTACAAGCGCCAGATTTCGACCATTGAGAACGGCATTAAAATTAACTTTAGCGAGATGAAAGACAACTGGGCGATCCGTAACGACCGCGATGCCGAGTTCCGCATTACCCGTTCTCTACCGACGAAGACGTTCACCAACGAAACCTCATTCAGTTCTACCGCGGAGATGAGCCTACCAGCTGAGCAAACATCGGCGGTTTATACGGCGTATTCTAACCTGCACAATGCGAAAGAAGTGCAGTCAGAATCGTTGAAATTGCAAGATGTGTTGGCGAATCCAACTCAATACATGGAAGCGTCGAAAGCGCGTTGGGACGGCTATTTAGCGAATGGTCTTATCAACAAAGAAGCGACAGCAGACCAAGCTCGCGTAGCGGTAAAAGCGATGGAGACCCTAAACGGTAACTGGCGCTCTGCGGCGGGCGATATTGAACAAGCGACAGTCACGCCATCGGTCACTGCGCGTTGGTTCTCTGGTAACTTAACGTGGCCGTGGGATTCGTGGAAACAAGCGTACGCGATGGCGCATTTCAACCCAGATGTTGCGATGGACAACATTCGCACGGTATTCCAAGAGCAAGTTCAAGCTGATGACAAGATTCGTCCGCAAGATAAAGGCTACTTGCTGGATGTGTTGACGTACACCAAACCTGTTAGTCGTGGTGGTGCTGGCTCTGAAAACTGGAACGAACGTAATACGAAACCATCGTTGGCGGCATGGTCTGTGATGGAGGTGTATTACGCTCTCGTGAACCAGTTTGATCGCCCAGAAGACGCGCAAAAATTCATTGATGAAATGTATCCGAAGTTGGTGGCATACCACGATTGGTGGCTATCAAACCGCGACCACAACCAAAATGGTGTGCCTGAATACGGCGCGGCAGTGGACCCAGCACACAACACGGAAGAAGGCGTGATGTACGTTTGGGTAGAAACGCGCGATCCTAACTTCACGACCATTATT
The DNA here is from genome assembly GCF_900460535.1 of Vibrio parahaemolyticus. Classification (NCBI taxonomy): domain Bacteria; kingdom Pseudomonadati; phylum Pseudomonadota; class Gammaproteobacteria; order Vibrionales; family Vibrionaceae; genus Vibrio; species Vibrio parahaemolyticus. The sequence continues at coordinate 831,865 of NZ_UHIL01000002.1, forward strand.
CCAGCAGAAGACATCATCGAGCAAAACGGTAATTCTTATAAAGTAAAAGGCATGGCGTCTTACAATAAGATTCTCGATGAAGTGGATTACATGACGATTCACGTCGGCGCACAAGAAGCGGCGGGCTGGGAATCGGGCATGGATAACGCGGCTCGTTTTGGCTTTATCTACAACATCCACAATATGAATTCGCAAGCTGAAGACATCAGCAATCCAGACAGAAATGTGGATCAACTTGGTCGCTACGCGGCAAGTGCGTACGGCTTTGATAACAGCATCAAGCTGGAAGGCGAAGAGTGGGTGTACAGTAATACGTCAGCGGAAAACTTAGCGAAACTCGATCTTGCGAAGAAAGATTGGGAAGTTCGTTTTGCAGAAAACCGCACCAACAATAACGCAGCGGACGGCGAGCTGCTTGGCTTCTCTATGCTGCAAGAATCGGTGGATCAAGCCTCTTACATGTACTCAGACAACAAATACTTAGCGGAAATGGCGAAGTTGGTGTCCGATGGCGTAGAAGGTAAAGACCGCGCGCAAGAATTCCTGAACGGTGCCGAGAAAATCAAAACGTACATTAACCAATGTATGTTTGATGAAAGCACAGGATTCTTCTACGACATTCACTTAAATGTGGCTGAAGATGGCACTACTCCTGCGCCTCTTGCAAATGGCTGTGCGGGTTTGCCTATTGTAGAGCGTGGACGTGGCCCTGAAGGTTGGTCGCCGCTGTTTAATGGTGCAGCAACGCAAGAGCATGCCGATAAAGTGATCGCGGTAATGCGTGATCAAGACGAGTTCAACACGCCAGATAAATTCCAAGGAACGGGAGTGCCTTTGCCGACCGCATCGCAAACCAACCCTGCTTACGGTAAAGATGTGTACTGGCGTGGTCGTGTGTGGCTAGACCAAGTGTACTTTGGCTTCCGTGCGATGGAAAACTACGGCTACAAAGAAGAAGCGATTGCAATGGCGAATGAACTGTTTAACAACGCAGAAGGTATGACGGGTGACATGCCAATCCGTGAAAACTACAACCCAGAGACGGGCGCGGTACAAGGTGCGTCGAACTTCTCTTGGTCTGCGGCGCATTTGTACATGATGTACAACGGATTCTTCAAAAACTAGATCGCACACATTAGGCGCTTTGGATGACCCCCCCTAGCATTCGTAACGCTTAACGAACGATAATTCAGTGACAAATAAGACAAACCGGACTGTATTGGCAGTCCGGTTTTTTTATGCCTCTTGTCACAAAGATTTCAGTGCTGGGTCAGGGCGTGTTGCCATATCGAAAGCATCTCTTCACTAAACAAGTAAAAGCGCATGTCGAGTGCCGCGTATTCCGGTCTTTGGCAAACGGCCATCGCGACTTCTGCTGCTTCTTGGGGTGGGTAGCCATACACTCCGCAAGAAATCGCAGGCAGCGCCACACTTTGGCAGTGGTTGGCGAGCGCGAGATCCAGCGAACGTTGATATGCAGATTCCAACACCGCCTTTGGATCGGCGAATTTATCGTAAATTGGGCCAACGGCATGAATGACGTAACGCGCGTTTAAATTGCCAGCCTCAGTAATGCGTGCGTCACCAAACGGGCATCGAATACCGTCGACATCCTCAACGGCATAACACGCATTGATAAGCGCAGGCCCTGCTGCGCGATGAATGGCACCATCGACGCCACCTCCGCCGAGCATTCTCGGGTTTGCTGCATTCACGATGGCATCGACATGTGCGGTGGTGATGTCGCCTTGGACTAACGAGATCGCGTTCATTTTTTTGAGCCTTCTACAATGGTGAGAAACAAATGGTCAGTAACAGAGTTAAGTGTAGCTTACTCATCAATCACTTGAGGTTTTAACTCGACGACATTTCCTTCCGGATCATGAATATAGAGTGAGCGACCGAACCCTTGTGCGCCGTAGCGCTTCGCAAAATCTTCGGTTTCAATGCCGTTCGAACGCAGATATTCCAGTATTTCATTTTCGCAAAAAGGCGCTAGTTGCAGGCAAAAATGGTCAATATTACGACCATTTTGAACTGGTGGCTTTCCGCCAAGTTGCCCTAACTCGCTGTCCACCGTCACCACATCAATCAATGCGTTACCAGCCCTAAGCTGGGTTAAACCAAGCTCCATTACTTCGCGCTCGACTGGGCAACCCAAAATATCTCGATAGAAATGCAACATGGCGTCGAGGTTGCACGTTCTTAACACGACATGATCAAGGGCTTGGATTGCGATTGGGTTGTTGGTGGGCATGCTTCACTCCTTTTGTGCGGTTATGGAAAAGTATACGACCTGAACGTCCATATTGATCGTTAAGCCATTTTTAACATATGCACTTTTGGTCATAAAGAATGCATTTAAGAATAGAGAAAGAGTTTTTGGCGAAACGCCTTGATGTGCGACCGCGTCAGGCGTTTAGGCCTGCAGCAAATTGGTCACGCGCCCAAGCTCGCAAACATTGATGGGAAGTGCTGGATTCATCTCGTTTATGGAAAATCAGTTTATAGCTGACCGGCTCGGAAAACATTGGAGTTTGAATGACTTGCAGATTCAAAGCCGATTGCCATTTCTGCGCCAAAGACAGGGGAAGCACGCCTAAGCAATCGTGTTTCGCCACATAAAGCATCATGCCAGAGAGCGATGTTGTCATCATTTCCACATCACGCTCTTGCAGCCCTGACTGGTGAATTTCGGTGTCGCTAACTGGGAAGTCTTCGTCTCCGACAAATCGACAGTGCTTTTCAGAATAAAACCGTTCTTGTTCGATTTTTCCTGCGATACGTGGGTGATCTTGACGACAAATCACCACCATTGGTTCTTCAAAAATTGATTCACTGATAAACGATGGGTCATGAATGGTCGTTGGGCTAATAATCAAATCGATCTGTTTAAGTCGTAGATCATTCAATAACGAAGGTAAATCCGTATCGGCGCAAATGCTGATCGTGTTGGTTGGTGTGATGCGGTGGATCAGCGCCTCGTTACAGCTCAGGCGGAAAGTGCTTTGATCGGAAATGGCATCATTAATCATCGCAAACGCCTGATGAAATTTAGGTAGCAACTGATGCGCTACAGAAGTGAGTTTGATTTGTCGCCCATCCTTCACAAATAACGATTTGTTGGTTTCTTTTTCCAAACGCTTCATGGATGCGCTAATCGCAGGCTGAGTTAGCCCTAGGTGCTCTGCGGCGCGAGAGTAAGATTGATATTCAGCAACAATTAAAAAGGTTTGGATTAGATTAAAATCCATACGATACCTAAATAAAAATAATCACTAGATTCAGTGGGCGTCTCTTTGATTTTTGGGCTTGATGTTCGCCCTAGACAACCACCTTGAAATAAGCCTCCTTAACGTACTTACGAGCTAAGGAGGCGACAGAGCAGTGGTTCGTTAAAACGAATTATTTAACTACTTTGATCTCAGGCATTTGATACTCACCACTTTGGATTGCATCGTCAGCGCCGTAGAAACGCATGATGGCGTAGAACGGTTTTTCAGGTACTGGCAAGAAGTTTGGATCGTCTGCACGGCCTTTCTCGTTCGCACTCATGTAAATGGTGTAGTAACCGTCTTTGTCCGCTTTCATGGTTCGGTCGCCACGGCTGTGACGGTTTAGGTCGTTTTTCGCCATCAAACGGTTGTCGTTGCCGTAAATAGTAACAGACCAGAATTCGCTGACGTTCGGCGCTTTAAAGCGCATCACGTAATCATGCTTCGAACCATCCAGTTTTTGACCAGTGCTGTCGAAATCTGATTTACGGTAAGACGCTTCGATAGGTGGTAAGCCCCACTGACCAAGGTAAGTACCTTCTGCAAAAATATCGCGTGGCGCATCACCCAAGGTATCGCGTGTACCAAGCAACGTACGAGCATCTGTCATTTTAGGCGCAAGTTCGACGAGGTGTTCCATGCCTTTCTTCTCACCAATTTTTGCCAGTTTTAGCTGCTCAGGTGTGAAGTCAGTTTTGCATGGTTCAACGCCGATAGATTGGTATTTGTCCAACCACTGTTTGTCTGCACTACCCATCGAGCCATCACATAGCACGAAGTTCACGCGTTCAAGCCATGTTGAACTTTTTGGATCTGGGTACGTTCTTTGTACTGGTTTTGGCCCGTTCTTACCTAAATATTCCGATAGGGTACGAATGTTCCATTGGTCCATGTAGTTAAGCGCGACTTTCGCATCTTCGTCATTCACTGCCATGATGCGACCCATCAGCTTCACAAGATTGCTGTCTACGCGAACCACTTCGTCGACAGAAGCTGGCACTTCTCCTTGCCAATCTTGTGCTGCAAACATGAACTGGCCGCCTTTTGTGCCGCGAGTACGAGAACTGAACGCTGCGTTGGTGTAGTGGCCCATGTCCATTGTGTGCAAGATCCAGTAACGGCCTTCATCCATATCAGGCACGCTCACAATGACAGGTTCTGCAGCAACATCTAACCAACCCATAAGGTGAAGCGTATCGTTATTAATGGTTGGGTGAGCGGTGTAAGAGTCATCAGCTAGAGCTCGAATATTCTGAAAGCGGTTGAGCGGATAGTTGTTTTCTACCGCCGTGTGATAGAAAAACTTGTACGCTTCATCAATAGAGTAGCCGTAGATATAAGCATCTTCTGCAAGATCAACATTGGTGTTAGCCGCAAATACAGGGCTGGCTCCTAGCGCTGATAATCCCAATAGAGTAACGAGTAATTTTTGTTTCATGGCTGGTTTCATCCATTTGGTTGTGAGGATATGTTTCCAGCTAAGCTTAGTCGTTAACCCGTTTATTACAGAAATGAATTGTAGGTATTTAGTCTATATCAAAAGTGATATGCTTTGAGAAAAGCTAAAGAGATAACGTTGATGAACTTTGATTACAATTTGCTCAAGGTGATTGCGGTGATTCTTGAAACACGCAACACCACAACGGCTGCGGAGCGTTTGTGCACCAGCCAGCCTGCTGTGAGCCGAAGCTTGCGTAAAATTCGGGATTTGTTTAACGACGACATTTTAGTGCGTAAGGGCACCAATATGGAGCTCACGCCGAAAGCCGAAGAGATCAAAGCGCAGCTTTCTGGGATCATCAACGACATCGATAAGCTAGTGAATGTTTCTCATAGTTTTGATCCCGCGACCGAAAGCAGTGTGCTGCGTGTTGCGATTAACTCGTCCATTGCGCAATGGTTTTCTGCCGCGTTTACTCAGCTGCTAGCCAAAGAATCGCCGTTTATGAACTTGGTGATCGAAGACTGGACGGAAACCACGCCAGACAAAATCGATGCGGGTGAAATCGCTTTTGGTATCAACTATTTCCCTATGGAATTGCCGAAGCATCTGGTTCAGAAGAAAGGCGGGCGGGACGATTTTGCTCTGGCCTGTCGCGCGATGCATCCGCATGGTGGCAAACGCATGTACTTGGATGACATTTCAGAGTACGCGTACGCGGTTCACATCATCCAACATTGGAATGAAAAAGAAGATCACATCTCGCGCTTATTACAGCCTTTTTTAGTTGTCCCAAGAATTCAACTGCGTACCACGCACATCAACACCATTTTGAATTTGGTTGCGGATAGCGATGTGCTGTTTCCTTGTTCGCGTCACTTGATCAATCAGTTAGATAAGCGTTTTTCTTCTATCGAATTTGATGACGCGCTGCCGAAATTAGAGGGTAACTTCGGTTACGTTTACAGCGTAAAGCGCCGCAATGATCCGTTGATATTGTGGGTTAACAATACCGTTGAATCGTTGATGAAGTCGTTAGGCATTGAGTCGTAACAATGGTTGGTAAAACGGTTTGAACAACCGGGTTCGATAACGCATTGATCCCGGTTGTGTTGCTTGATGCAATTACTCGTATTCAGAAGCGTAAGTTTCTTCATAAGTGTGCGAGTAAAGCTCGAACAGGTTGCCGAATGGGTCTTCTAGATAAACCATTTTCGCAGGCTTGTTATCGTCTTCTGGGTGGTAACGCATGATGTCCATACGCACTTTGCCACCCAACGCTTCAGTGCGCTTGATTGCACTTTCAAAGTCGTCTGTCTGCAAACAGAAATGGAAGATACCGATGCGAGAAAAATCCACTTCATGGCGCTCTTGACGCTCTTTCATTTCAAATAACTCAAGTCCGATGCCATCGCTTGTCACTAGATGCGCAATGTTGAAGCCTTTAAAGCCCTCACCAAAGACCGCAATACACATTCTGCCAATTGCGGTTTCGCGCTCTTCAATCACTTTCGTGTTGCCCATAACGACTTTTAGACCAAGCGCTTGCGTGTAAAACTCAACCGCTTTATCCATATCTCCGACCATAATACCGACATGATTCATTTTCATTTGTTTGCTCCCAACATGTGTGCTTAAACGTTGTTTTGTTTCGATGTGGGAGAGTATATGGCGCGGTTTTAATTACATAAAATTATCATAAATTATAAAAATAATAATTTTATGTAATCAATATGAGCCAAGTTCGAGTTAATTGGCTAATGCCTCAACTGCTTGCTGTACCGAGGTGAAGTGTATTTTGATGATGCACCTTTGTGCGAGACAAAACTCATGCGACTGGATGAGTGACGTAACTTCCTCGACGGACAGAGTGCGTTCTTCCGGTTGTAAAACGGTGGTGTTCGAATCGTTGTATTGCAACCCGAACGTGTTGCTATTTGAGTCAATTACGTAATCATCTGGCCCCAAAATGAGCGCTTCGCATTCGGAATCAAGATCAGCATGAGAACGCAAATAGATAAGTTCATCGTCGCCATCGAGTTTCAATAAACATGGCCATGTAACCATGGGGCCTCCAGTGTAGTGGCTAAAATTGTTTCAATGTCTGAAAGGGCAAGGTGAGCGCTGGCATTCAAGGTGTTGACCTTAAACCGCAGTCAAAAATTACGTGTGTTGAGCAATAATCGAAAACAGCTCGTCAACCGTTCTTGCCACGTAATCTGGTTGCACGCTCCAATGCTCTGGCATCGCGCCGCTGTACGCTGCTGCAACGGCAATCACTTTACTTTGGCCACCCAACTGCTGTTCGATGTTGCGTGCGAATTGCGTGTCGGCTTCATGGTCACCGATGTATATCAGCTGTCGATTTTCTGCGTGACCAAAAATCGACTCAACGCATTTGATGCCACTGTACGCATCGGGCTTTTGATGCCCGTTCGAGACGTCATCATACCCGACGATGGATTTAAACGGCGCGCTGATGCCGTTGTCGGACAGCACTCGACGAATATTGCTTTGTGAGTTTTGAGAGCAAATGCCGTGAGGCAGCTGCGCAAACTCTTTAATAACGCCATCAATGCCTTCAAACAGGGTTACTGGTGTTTGGTTCTTCTCTTGATGCTCTGCCCATAAACCACCAGCTTTTAGCATTTCATCATGGGACATGCCGTAGTAATCCACGTAGAGCTCTTGCCAGTTTTTCGCCGCGTGGTTTGCGTAGTGATAGTTGGCTTCTGAATGGAGATATTTCGGTAAATTATCGCCAGTTAAATGCGGGGCTACGATGGATAAGATCGCTTTGGTGATGTCGATGTTTTTCGGTACAGAGTTTACGAGTGTCCCATCGTAATCCCACAATATGGCGTCTAATTTCATTCAACGTTCTCGTTGTTATTGATGGTTAAAAGCTGGAACCGGGTTGCTGCAAAAATGCTAACTCTTCAGGTGTGCTTTCTCTACCCAAGATGGCGTTGCGATGTGGGTAACGTCCAAATTGGTCGATGATGGCTTTGTGTTTTAGCTCAAAATCGTAGTTATTTTCAAGCCCTGATGCGCGAAACAATTTCTCAGCTTCGACATGAATGAGGCGAGATTCGCTGTGCATAAACGGCATGTACAAAAAGCTTAGCTGCTCAGGCGCTAATTCTTGATCGTGTCCTAACCGAATTGCTTCTTGAGCCAATGCTAATGCGAGCGGGTCTTGCGCAAACGCTTTTGGGGTGTTGCGATACACATTACGTGAAAACTGGTCGAGGACGATGATTTCGGCCAATCGTCCTTGTGCGCTGTCACGCCAATTAAACAGTTCACAACGAGCGGCTTGTTCTAGTACCGAGGCAAATCGTGACGCAATATGTTTGTCCAGTTCTGGGTTGTTTTCAAACCAGTTTTGAGGCGTTAGCTCCTCGAACCAGAACTTGATGATTTGTTGATGCATGGCGCTTCCTTTTATTGTGCCTTAATAGCAAAAAGCCAGAAGCGTGACTTCTGGCTCTTGGCGTGTTATCGACCGTAAGTCTCTACGATGTAACGTTCAAAATCGTCACACATTTGTTCGTCAGAGATGGCGTTGCTTGCCAGTTCTTTACTGCCGTCGACGACTTTAATCATCGCGTTTAGTGAAGCGACTGGTGCTCGTTTTCGCGTTGCAAGTGAGTCAATTTTCTTCTGCTGCACTTCCCACGCCTGTTCTGGGGATAGGTTACACACGTCTGCAAGGTACTTGGCGTTAAAGCCTTCACCAGTCAGGCTGACAATGGTTTCGTTGTGCGACAAATGATTGCCTGCGTGCCAGTAGTGTTTTGCCAACAGAGGGCCAATTTCTGGGTTATCCGTCAGATAGCCAAACTTCTCAAGGAAGTATGCTCGGGTCTGGTACACCGCCATGTGCGCGAGTAGGTAACCTTGATACGCACAAGCCGCTTCGTCGGATAGCAAATGTGGAATCGCCATCAGTGGGCGAGGGCTGCATTCCAAACCAAGGATCTGTTTTTCACAATCGCGAGCCAGCTTAGTGATGCGCTCTGGTGTTAACTCGTCATCGCTCAGTTGATATAACGCGCGCTCAAAGTACGGCACAACCAAGATGCTACGTTCTTCGTAGGCTTTGAATGGTTGACGACTGTTGATCATCGCTTGAATTGTCTCATCAGGAACCGAATTCCCTTCATCATCCAGTGCGTACTGTTTTAGCCAATCGGCATCGGTTAACAGGCTGTCACAGAACATCGACTGAGTTTCTGCATAAGCCATTGAAGTCGGCGCAAACTCCTGCGAAAAACAAGGCGCATTCATTTTTACGTTCGCAAAGTGTGCTGCGTGGCCACCTTCGTGGAACAGCGTGTTTATGCCATCGTAGCCGCTGCCCACTTGGTCTGGTTTGGCATTGCTGGTGAAGTTCACCTGTGCTGCGACCCATTCGCCTTGATTGTAGAAAGAAGGGATCGGGCCGTGGCAGAACCCGTTCGGGTACTTACCTTTGCGGTCTAACAAATCCAGCGTTAGCGTCGCGCCAGAGTAATCAATATTCAGACGACCAAACGATTCTACCCAGCGTCTCAGAGATTTAGAGAACGGCACGTATGGGTCAAGGTCACGCATGACGTCACCCGCGAACGAGTAAACAAAGTTGTAGCCTGTTAGTGCGCTTGCGCCTTTCTCTTTCGCCAAGTTTTCTAAGCTGTTTAGGTGCGCATCTCGCGTGCGTTGTTCGAAATCTTCCAAAATCTCGAATAGCTGCTCAGAGCTCATCTTTTCCGTTTTTTGCACGGAGTAATCAAAGAAGGTCGCATAACCCAGTGAGCGAGCGAACTGGTTGCGCAGTTTGATCAGTTCTATAAAGCCGTTTTGCAGTAGCCATTGTTCAAGGTTCAGCAACGCTTGATGAGCCGATTGGCGAACTTCTTCATGATTGCTGGTGCGAATGGTTGAGCTCAATACTGGCAGTGAACCTTCCACTTGCTTGCCGTTTTCATCGGTAAACGTTTGTACGTGGTTCTGTTTTTTCTCGAATAGTTCAGCTTCAAAGGCAATGAGCTGATTTTTCAACGCTTGTGCTTTTTCTCCCTCGATTGCGTGAGATTCAAACATCGCTAGCCAACCAGAAAGACCCGTAATGGTTTGCTGTTTCTCTTGTGGGTCGGTAATTGAGTCCGCGGCTTCAAGCTGTTGTTTGATGGCAGTAATTTGCTCGGCGTTGCTCAAAAAGCTTGTCCACGCCGTTTGTGCTTGCGTCGAGCCATCATGGTCATCGCTGATCCCCATGTAAGTTTCCCAAAAGAAATCTTCTTTGGTGCGGTGAATCGCGAGGTAACGTTGATTGAGGTCGTTGAGATAATCCGTTGCGGTCATTTTGATCCTTCAAATGGTTTCGTTATGTAGACAGTTGATTATTGCACGCTTGGCCGCGAGAAAGGAGCGACAATCTCATTTGTCGATTTTGCATCGCGTAAACGTGATTTTACTATTTGTTTACATTTTAAATGGTTAGTAGGTTATTTGTTGTGGCGCACCTTACGTTTGGGCGCTGATGGTATACAATTTATAAAATTTCTTGTTGCAGTCGTACAAAGCGGAAACGAAATGATAAATAAAGCAAAAATAACGTTGCTGACGCTAGGAGTGGTTTTAGCGGGATGTTCGTCAGTGACGGCTCCTAAAAAGGATGCCATTGAGAGTATTCAGCAAAAATGTGCGGTTATTCTGAGTAGTGATGTTTCTGATGATCACCGTTGGCAGGTGTATAACGAGCTGATGCAGGAATATGCGGTACATGCCATTAAAACTCAGGCTCAACTTGACCGTTTTGAAGCGTTTGTTCAGCGAGTGCAAAGTGATGATTCAGGTCAGCTGATTACTGAGCTGATTGAAGTCACTGACTGGGGATGCTCAAACGGTAATTATCTTGAAGAGATGGATATGTTCATTCAAGAGGTTCAAAAGTAAAAAACCGAGCGTTAAGTCGCTCGGTTTTTTGTTTTTGTAGCACTCTTTTTTGTAGACTCTAGTGCGCTGGCTCGTCGGGACGTTTACTCTTCTGGGTACTCGCCCATACCCTCAGTTTTGCCTTCTGCTCTCCAGTGCTCATTGGCATCATAAGCTTCATCGCATAAGTCCACGGTGTAGCCCATTTCAGTAATTTCTTTCAAAGTGAGGTTGTCAGCAATTTTGGCAATTTCGCCCGCTTTATTACGCAATTCCATCGTGTTTCCTCCGTTATCGCTCGCTTGCAGCAACGTGACTACGACGCCTAGTAACAAGGCATCGAAGTCTCTTTGCTTTAAGTATATATCCCTCTGTTCAAAATGAAGGATTAAACCCTTTTTTATGTGTGGTTAAGGCGTAATGATTTGAGCTACGCCTGCAATTTGCATCGACAGCATCGCGATAGCACGCTATTTGTGATTTATTGAGTGATTTATTTATAAGTTTGGAAAATCGAAATGGTGATTCTCGACCACTCCTTAGCACAGCAAATTGTTGATCGAACCATGTCCATCATTGGTCACAATGTGAATGTGATGAACTCAGCAGGCATCATTATTGGTAGTGGCGATCCAAAACGCGTTGGGCAAGTGCATGATGGCGCGGTATTGGCGTTGAATCACGGCGATTCGCTAGAGCTGAATGAGCAGCAATGTTTGACGTTGCAGGGTGTCAAACCCGGAATCAATATGCTGTTGAAATTGCATGGTGACGTGGTCGGTATTGTTGGTGTGACAGGTGAGCCGGAGAAAATCCGAGATTTCGCCAAACTGGTCAAAATGACCGCTGAATTGACAATCGAGCAAGCTGCGCTGGTGGAAAAATTTCAGTGGGACAGACGTCATCGCGAAGAGTTTATTCTGGCTTGGATCAATGGGAAACTGACCGATGAAGAGCTGAAAGATTGGGCGATGCGTCTTTCTATCGATGTTACTCAACCACGGGTGGCAACGGTGATTGAAGTCTCGACGCCGTCCGCCTCAAAAAGCATGAAGAGTGTGCGCAATATTGTTGAGCTGCTTGAATACCCAGAGCGTAACAACCTGGTTGCGATTGTCTCAGTGAATGAAATTGTGGTGCTGAAACCGTGTCATTCCGCCAAGCAGTGGGATAGCCAAATCGAAAGTGAACGCATTGATAAGTTGATGTCACGTTTAAGCGATCACGATTCGCATACGTTTCACATTGCGCTAGGGCAGCTGTTTAATGAGCCTAAAGATGTCGCGTTGTCATACCAAAGCGCGAAGCAGGTATTAGCCATTGGCAAGCAATTCTACCCAGAGAAACGTAAGTACCTGTTCGATGAACTTCGTTTGCCTGTGCTGTTAGCGCCGTTGGCGGATATTTGGCAAGGTGAACAAATTATTGATGGCGTGAAACGGTTGAAAGAGAAAGACAAATCTGGGCAATTACTGAAAACCCTAGATGCGTTGTTTGAATGCAATGGCAATGTGACAGAATGCTCTAAAATGCTGTTTATTCATCGGAACACACTGCGTTATCGGCTAGAAAAAATCACCGAGATAACAGGGCTGCCAACCACCAATTTTGTGGGGTTAGCGGAGCTTTATATTGCGACTCGGCTCTCAAAAATGGCGTGATATTGTGCATTTGCACAATACGCGTCATTTTTTGACCACATCATTTGTCACTCCGCCTAAAGGAATTCTAAAGCAAACGATTAATAATTCATGCGTCCCTACATGTTGAGTGAGCCAACACGGACTCGCTCAGCAAAATAAGAATAAATGGAGTTATCATGAACCTTATATTAATCCTGCTCGGGGTGATCGCATTTATTGTGCTCACGACCACCAAATTCAAATTACATCCCTTTTTAGCGCTGATCATCGCGGCGTTCCTTGCGGCATTTGCTTACGGCTTACCGGCAGATAGCATTGCCAAAACCATTGCTTCTGGCTTTGGCGGCATCCTTGGTTACATTGGTTTGGTTATCGTTTTAGGTACCATCATCGGTGTTATTTTGGAGAAAAGCGGTGCGGCGATCACTATGGCCGATACGGTCATCAAAGTGTTGGGTGAGCGTTTCCCAACATTGACTATGAGCATCATCGGTTACATCGTTTCTGTTCCGGTATTTTGTGATTCAGGCTTTGTCATTCTGAACTCGCTAAAAGAATCACTCGCGAAGCGTTTAAAAACCTCAAGCGTTGCGATGAGTGTGGCGTTGGCAACTGGCCTATACGCAACGCACACGTTTGTGCCGCCAACTCCTGGCCCGATTGCCGCTGCGGGTAACTTAGGCCTGGAATCTAACCTTGGTTTAGTGATTGGTGTGGGTGTGTTTGTTGCAGCGGTTGCGGCGCTAGCAGGTATGTTGTGGGCGAACCGATTCCAAAATGTAGAACCAGATGGCATTGAAGCCGCAGATGAAATTCAGCATGATTGGCAAGCACTCAAAGCGTCTTACGGCAAATTGCCAACGGCGAGCCAAGCATTCGCTCCTATTTTTGTTCCAATCTTATTGATCTGTTTTGGCTCTATCGCGAAATTCCCAAGCTTACCGCTGGGCGAAGGTTTTGTGTTTGATGTTCTGACTTTCTTAGGACAGCCACTAACTGCATTGGTGATTGGCCTGTTCCTTTCTGTTCGCCTACTCAAGTCAGACAACAAGATTGAAGAATTTGGCGAGCGAATCAGCCAAGGTATTACGGCTGCTGCGCCTATTCTTTTGATTACCGGTGCTGGTGGCGCATTTGGCGCGGTATTAAAAGCAACGCCGCTAGGTGAATACTTGGGTACGACGCTATCGGCGCTGGGCGTGGGTATTTTCATGCCATTTATCGTTGCGGCTGCGCTAAAATCGGCGCAAGGTTCGTCAACGGTTGCACTGGTGACCACATCGGCTTTGGTTGCGCCTATGCTTACGCAATTGGGGCTAGATTCAGAAATGGGCCGCGTATTAACGGTGATGGCGATCGGTGCAGGTGCGATGACGGTTTCTCATGCAAACGACAGCTTCTTCTGGGTAGTTTCGCAGTTTAGCCGCATGTCGGTGGGCTTAGCCTACCGCGCGCAAACCATGGCTACGCTCGTTCAAGGTGTCACGGCAATGGCATTGGTGTACATTTTGAGTCTCGTTCTCTTATAAGTCTCTGGAAATACGTATGAAAGTGGTAATTGCACCTGATTCATTTAAAGAAAGCTTAACCGCCAAACAAGTGAGCGAGGCGATCAAAACGGGTCTTGCTCGCGTATGGCAGGATGCCGAGTTTATTACGGTTCCGGTCGCAGACGGTGGCGAAGGCACGGTTCAATCTTTGATAGATGCAACTCAAGGCGAACAAGTATTCACAGCAGTGACCGCGCCATTAGGGAATGATGTCGAAGCGTTTTATGGCATCCTCGGCGACGGCGAAACCGCGGTTATTGAAATGGCGGAGGCCAGTGGGCTGCACCTTGTGCCGAGTGACGCTCGCGACCCAAAACTGACCAGCAGCATTGGTACCGGACAGCTGATCAAACACGCGCTAGACAGAGGTATTCAACGCTTAATCATTGGTTTGGGCGGCAGCGCTACCAATGATGGTGGCGTGGGCATGTTGACCGCGTTGGGGGTAGCGTTTCTTGATGAATCTGGTCATGCAATTACCCCAAATGGAGGCGGGTTAGCGATGCTTGCCTCCATCGATATTTCTGGTCTTGACCCACGTTTAGCAACTTGCGAAGTGTTGGTAGCGTGCGATGTTGATAACCCACTCTGTGGCGACAAAGGCGCGTCGGCTATTTTTGGCCCGCAAAAGGGAGCGACGGCGTCAGACGTCACTCTGCTCGATAACGCATTACGCAAGTTTGGTGAGTTGACGGAACAAGTGACGGGTAAGCACGTACTGACTCGTGAAGGGGCGGGTGCTGCTGGTGGTATGGGCGCGGCCTTGCTCGGGTACACGCCAGCACGTTTGCAACCGGGAATTCAGATTGTGCTAGAAACGGTTAAGCTTGCTCAGCATGTTGCGGATGCGGATATCGTATTCACAGGCGAGGGTCGCATCGATCATCAAACCGCACATGGCAAAACCCCGATGGGCGTTGCTAAGGTGGCCAAACAGTTTAATTTACCAGTCATTGCATTAGCAGGCTGTGTGGGCGACAACTATCAGGCGGTTTATGAGTGCGGAATTGATGCGGTGTTTGCTTGTGTACCAAGGGCGATGAGCTTATCTGAGGCCATGAAAGAGGCCGACGTCAACGTTGCTAATTTAGCCGAAAACGTCGCGAGAATATGGCAAATTAAGTCGCACTGAGGGCGATAACGATACGAGAAAACTCCACCTTTGCGTGGAGTTTTTTGTTGTTACCTGTTTGCGTGTGTGGGCATAAGTTCATTTAGCAAGAGCGAGTTAACAGACATGCTTGGCTATCAACTTTGCCAGTGTTTGCATCGCGTGACTCCAATCGGTTTCATGACCAAAGTTTGCCACGCTGAGGCGCACGCAATGTCGATATTGCTCTTGAGTGCCAAATACGGTGCCGGGAAGTAGGCTGATTCTGTGCTTATTGCACGCTTGATACAACGCATAACTGTCCGTGTCTTCGGGCAGGCGCAACCAAAGCAAGAACGAGCCTTGCACGGCGTTGATCTGGTACCGATTTTTTAGAGATTCGTATTCATCTAAGTATTGATGAAGCATCTGGATAAATCGGCGCATGTTGTTTTGATAAACCCGACCCATTCGCGCAGTATGCGTTCGATACTTGCCTGACGTTAGAAACGTTGCCACGGCTGACTGCATCAGGTTCAAACTGCCCATGTTCTCACACAGTAGATATTGCTCAATTTGATCTCGATATCTCCCCGCCAGCATCCAACCAATTCTCAAACGCGAATCGAGTGTTTTGGATAACGAATTCACGTAAATCACGCGTTGCTTGTCATCGAGCAAGCTCAAGCTTGGCAACGGCTTATCATAACTTAACCCGCCAAACACATCGTCTTCGATAATAGGAACATTGCCGGACGCCAATAGCAATCGCTGGCGCTTTTCTAACGGCATCATGGCACCAGTTGGATTGGTGAAGTTTGGCGTTACGATGATCGCTTTTATGTCCCATGTCGACATCGCTTTTGCTAAGGCTTCGGGGCACATACCGTCACGTGGGCAACTCGGAATTTCCACCACTTTGAGGCCGAGTGATTCGAGCATCAATAAATTACCAAAATAGCAAGGGGACTCCACCGCGACGATATCGCCTTTTTGTGTCGTTGCGCGCAGCGCTAGGCTAATGGCTTGTTGTGCGCCGTGCGTCACCATGATCTCATCCAACTTGGCTGGCGTGCCCAAATCTTGCGTGATTTTCGCCAGTTGTTTGATTAATAGGTGATCTCCGGGTGGCAATTGGTAATGGCTCGGTACATGCGTTTGCTGGCGGCTGTGACGGCCAATCTCGGCGTACAAGCTTTTGATCGCGGGGGAATCAATGTTTGGGTGGGCAGAGCCAGCGGGCAAACGCTCTTGGTATTCAGGATACGTGAGGATTTCTTTACAGATCGAGAGCAAATCCACACGAGTCGGATCCGGAATTGAGCGAGAGGTCGGCAAGGCGATTTTCACTCGATAACCCGATTTGGGAACCGAGTACACCAAGTTTTGCGCTTCCAGCTCTTGATATGCACGAATCACGGTGTTTTTGCTGACGTTTAACTCTTGGCTCAATGAGCGAATGGAGGGCAATCGATCATCCGCTTGATAAACGCCACCATTGATGGCTTGTTTGAGGTGTTTTTCCACCACGAGGTACTTATTCCCTTCACCGCTTCCCAATAAATCTGTACCCATAAAAACACTTCCATCTGTCACTTTTTGAAAACACTGTACCTAATTACATTAGCAGTATCTCAAAACATAAAACAAGCGTGAGTGAGACGAACATGTTAATCCGAGCCATCCCTTTTGTATTTGTCATCCTTTGGGCTTCTGGATTTGTTGGTGCGCGTTTTGGTTTGCAATATGCCGAGCCAGCGACACTACTTTCTATCCGAATGGCATTCAATGTCCTACTGTTTTTGGTTCTTGTGGCGGTATTGCGTAGAAGGTTGCCGACAGGGAAAGATTTTTGGCACAGCTGCGTGGTCGGGGCGTTAATCCACGGTTTCTATCTGGGCGGTACTTATTTCGCTATCGCTTTGGGTATGCCTGCGGGGTTGAGTTCGTTGCTGGTGGGCATTCAGCCGATTTTAACCGCGGCTTTGCTGGTGGCGTTTGTCCGTGAGGAATTTAAACCCTCGCAATGGTTGGGTTTGGCTCTTGGTTTTGTCGGTATCGCTATGGTATTGATGGGCAAAATGGAGTGGCAATCCGAGCAGCACAAAGTGTTGGCCATTGGTTTGTGTTTATTGGCTTTGGTTGGTATCACGCTAGGGACGCTGTATCAGAAAAAACATTGCCAACAAGTGGATATGGTTGGTGGTGCGACAGTGCAATATTTGGCCGCGCTCATCATGTTTCTGCCTGTTGCGATGCTGTTTGAAACCATGCAAGTGCAATGGGAACTGGAGTTCATTTTGACCGTGTTGTGGTTGGTCGTCGTGCTCTCTTGTGTGGCGATTCTATTGTTGCTGTACATGGTGAGAAATGGGGCGTCTTCGAGTGTGGCGTCTGTGTTTTACCTAGTGCCGCCAACGACGGCGATTCAAGCTTGGCTCGCGTTTGGAGAGTCGTTTGATTGGATGGGCATTTCTGGCTTTGTCCTAGCGGCTACGGCGGTGTATTTGGTGGTTAAAAAACCAGATCTGACGATAAAAAAGGCTATCAAAACGGAATATACCTAAATTAGGTAGGGACATTCACGTGCCAGTGAGTACAATTCTGCCTCATCTTAATCCGTGGAGCAGAGTGATGACGGCAAAGCCAGACCGAATGACCGCGATGCGTAATATCATCGACCAAGTAAAAGCTGAACTACCGATTTACGAACCGGAAACCTTTGTGTGTGGGCCGGAGGGGCAGTGCATCGGTTGTCCGAAGAAGTTACTGGAAATGGTGGATTCAGAGCTGAGCTATTGGGAATCGGCTATGGAGCGCGGCATTGTTCCGCAATTCGATGAAATTCGTCGTTTTGGCAAAATGTGCACGAATGTTCGTCGTGGTCTGGTGCGAAATAATGTGCCTTTACTCAATAGCTAGAGAGTAAAAATCTTCTAATATCTGATACATAGCGTCGTTTTGTTGCACTGCTCTTTGGCTGCTGTTCTCAAGTTTGAGTGGTGTTTGTCTCTTCTTACCCCTTGGGCCTTTAATCGTAAGAAATTGGCGATATATTGGCTCGGTCTCACATGGATGTGGGGCTATTGTCTTGGGCTAGTTGAGATAGGAAACGTGAAATCAAAGGGATTTACGCTGATGGAAATCACCATAGTGCTCACCACTTTGGCTTTCATCGCATTAGCTGCTTTACCAGTACTACTCGATATTCATCGCCAAGCATACGCTGCGATGCTGCACAGTTCTCAGTCTTCTTTAGGTACGGCTCTCAAATTCTTCCATGCTCAATCTGTGATTGATAACGCTTACGACCAAGAGCACGTTCACTACATTGACCGACAAGTCAAAACACGCAAAGGCATGCCAGAAGCCAGCGCCGACAGTATTCGTGCTTTATTAGAAATAGACCTGCCTGCCAGAGGCTACTCGAAAATTGACGTGCCGTGCAAAGGCAGTGATTTTTGTATCATCGGTCAGCAGCACCCGAACAGCGCTCATTTTGTCGCGATTCCTGATTATCAGTTCTTAGATAAATCGGGCTTTGATCGCGTGGTGTACATTTGGCCGCAGGGTTACACATTGGCAGAAGAAGCGTGCTACTTCTACTATGTGAATCAAGCCTCGACCGATTCAATTGTTCGAGGGCATGTGACGCAAGGGTGTTAGTCCCAATTAAGCTTTGTGAAAAACGGTTATCGAGAATCTACAAACCGGGGTTGTTCGAACGGTGTTGCGCTTTATTCAATACCATTTTTTGACTCATTAAGACCTTGCCATTTGGCAAGATCACTTCCCCAAGCTCTCCCTGATGTTCAAACCCAAAGCGTTCATACAAAGCAATCGCTGGTGTGTTG
Organism: Vibrio parahaemolyticus; assembly: GCF_900460535.1. NCBI lineage: Bacteria > Pseudomonadati > Pseudomonadota > Gammaproteobacteria > Vibrionales > Vibrionaceae > Vibrio > Vibrio parahaemolyticus. Next base: position 850,640 of record NZ_UHIL01000002.1, read on the forward strand.
GTTTTGTATACGTTGAGTACGATTTGGTCGTAGCCAAACGCCCAACCGCGCGCGATTGCCATTGATAATAATTTCCGTCCTAATCCTTTGCCTCGGTAGTTTTTGTCGATGTGAATACCAAGAATACCGACGCGAATGAGTTGCCCGCCTTCGTAACCGCACATTTCTGCAGGGAAGATTTCAACGCTGCCGATCAGTTCTTGGCGGTCAAACGCGACAAACTGAGGGATGGATTCGCTCTCAACTCGTTGCAGGATGCTACGAAGTGTTGCGTTATCGGGGGCTGGAGAAATCAAAAACTCCCCCTCGGAGTACACCCGATTCCACAGCGCGGTGAAGCGCTCGAGATCGCTCACCTTGATGGGTCTGATTTGCATTCATCTTCCTTGATTAGTGCAGGTAACGGTTAGGGTATAAGCTCAGATAAACAGCGAATTTGATTGGGAATGGGATCGGCTGGTGCATCAGCGCCCGTTGGGTTAAACCAAATTGTGTTTACGCCCGCTTGCATGGCGGGATAAATGTCTTTGTGAGGTAAATCGCCGACCATGGTTATTTCACTCACGTTAACCCCTAACTGTTTTGCGACGGCGAGATAAAACTCAGGTTGGCTTTTAGCGATACCGAGGTTGGCAAAACAAAAATAGCCATTTAAGAATTGGTCCAAGTCGACGCGGACGAATGCACGTTGAACCTCTTCCATGTTGGAGTCAGACGCGCTGGTCGCAATGTAAATGGGATGATTTTGGGAAAGTACTGCCAGCGTTTCGGTGGCCTGAGGAACCGTTTCTACGTGTTCCCAATCGCACATTTTTCCTTGTGCGTGAGGGAAATCTACCATCAAGGTGTTCCCCCAATCGAAAAGATAAATCATGTTCGAATCTCCTTTATACCCAAGCATCTTGAAGTCACTTGGGTATATCAGTACATCATATCGCCTTTTCTAAAATCGGGGGACAAATCGAAGTGATAAATGCGATTTAGTCGGCTTTAGTCGTGAAAAGCGTTTAATTGCCGTTATCGTTACAAATGTTTCAGCATAATGCGTGAGTTAGTTTTAAAACCTTGATTATCGTAAAAACGCTGTGCTGGCTGATTGAATTCCATCACTTCCAATCGAACTTGCGTGGCATTGGCATCGCGCGCCCATTGCTCGCAAGCTTGGAGCAGTTGACGACCGATTCCTTGCTGTTTTTGCTCTTCATCGACAACGATCGTCCCCACGCGGCAAATTGGGTCTTTGATCAGAAAACTGACGGTGTCGTTTTGGGTGATCATCGCGGTTAAGAAGCCGAGAATTTGCTGTTCGCGTTCTGCAACCAAAAAGAGCCGCTCTTTGTTCTCAAGTGCTTGCGCAAGAAATTCGCGATCAGCTTCTGTAGGCGCAACAAAGGCTTCTGGCGCATTCGCAAAATGCAGTGAATTGATCTGCAAATTAAGCTGAAAAATTCCGTCTAAATCATTGGGAGTAGCTTGTCGGATATGGATTTGCATTCTATCTGCCTCCAGCAATATCGATAAATGATCCTGTGACATAAGAAGCTTCGTCACTCAGTAGCCAAGCGATCGCATTCGCCACTTCTTCTACTGTGCCGCCGCGTTTAAGAGGAATTTGAGGGCTCAGTCTATCCACTCGGTTTGGTTCTCCGCCGTCGGCATGCATATCGGTATAAATGAAACCAGGTCGAACGCCATTGACGCGAATATTGCGTTCTGCCAACTCCAGCGATAGCCCTTTGGTTAGGGTATCCATCGCGCCTTTTGATGTGGCGTAATCAACATACTCAAATGGCGCGCCTGAGCGTGACGCTCCAGAGGATACATTCACAATGGCACCGCCCGCACTGAATCGCTTCGCCGCTTCTCGACAGCAGAGGAAACAACTGACGACATTAGTGTTCATCACAGTTTGGAAGCGCTCCAAGCTGATGTCGGCCAAAGGCGATTGGGTAAACAGCACGCCCACGTTGTTGACCAAGTGCGTCACTGCACCAAATTCGCGTTCTGTTTCATCAAACAAGGAGAGCACTTGCTGCTCATCGGCTACGTCTGCGGCGATGGCAATGGCTTTCCCGCCGTTTGCTTGTATTTCTGCTACAACTTGGTCGGCGGCCTCTTGCTGAGTGCGGTAATTAACACAAACGCGATAGCCTTGCTCGGCCAGCTTTTTCGCGGTTGCGGCTCCAATGCCTCGGCTTGCGCCGGTAACGATGACTACTTTATTCAAAATACGTCCTTATTTTTGTCGCGAGTAGATTTTATCGGCGTAGTGTTTGCCACCGATTTGGTATGCGTCTGGAATGACTTGAGAGAGTTCGAAGCCGCATTTTGCGAGTACGCGCTCTGATGCGACATTTCCTTCGGTCACTGTGGCGGAAAAGCGGCGGATATCGTGCGTGGTTTCTGCCCAGTGCAGCAAAGCCTCAAGTGTTTCTGTGCCGAATTGCTGGCCATGAAACTCGGGCAGCAGCAAATAGCCTACTTCGGCTTTGTCTTCCTCTAGTACAAAACCCGTGATCCCAATAGGTTGTTGAGTATTTGCATCGAAAATGGTCAAGCACAACCAATGGTCACACTCTGGTGTCCAGCTCGCTAAACGAGATTCAAACTTGTCGCGTAACACTCGCTCGTCAGGTTTATCGAAGCAGAGAGCGATGACACTAGGCTCGATATGTAAACGCTGAAATAGCGCCCAATCTTCTGCTCTGATCGGGCCCATTTTGGTTCTGGGTGTAGATATGAGAGTCGACATGCACATCCTTAATGCATCGAGTTGAATTGCCAGTCTCTCATTCTCTTAGCTTATTGATCAAACCGTTCAATTTAGAAAAGTGATTTATGTTGTGAATGTCGAATTGTGCAAAAAATTTGCGTTAGATATGAATTCATGGGAGCTAAATAACGAAATTTCATTCTTGAGACGCAGAGAGCAACACGGTAATGATGTGGATCAAGAGTTATCTACCCACAAAGTAGTAATTTGCGACCTATAATTACATTTTATTTGGAAGTGTTGCGAATTATGTCAATAAAAAAACGATATATTGCATTGCTAGTTGCTGCTGGCGTTGGTGTGGGTTGGTTAACTTTGGGCGGCAGTGCAGCGGTGATGCACTACACGTCTGACACTGAGTTTTGTGTCTCATGCCATTCTATGGAAATCCCTTATAAAGAGTATCAAGGCTCAGTTCACTTCAGTAATGCAAAGGGCATTCGCGCGGAATGTTCTGACTGTCATATTCCTCAAGAACCAATGGATTACCTGATCACCAAAATTCGTGCGTCGAAAGACATTTACCACGAATTTGTGACTGGCAAGATCGACACGCCAGAGAAATACGAAGCACATCGTAAAGACATGGCTGAAACTGTATGGGCTCAGTTCCGTGAAAACGATTCAGCGACGTGTCGTTCGTGTCATGATTTCGATGCAATGGAAGAGTTTGAGCAATCACGCGATGCGGCGAAGATGCATGAATACGCGAAAGCGAACGATCAAACGTGTATCGATTGTCACAAAGGTGTGGCTCACTTTGCACCAGAAGCAGAGTTAGACAGCAAAGCATTCGAAACGCTGATGAGCTTCACGACGAAGACAGCTGCTAACGCGAAGGTAGTTTACCCAGTAACGACGATTAATATGGGTGAAATGGGTACCATCAATCCAACAACAAAACTGGAAGTGATGAGCGCGGAAGGCGACAACCGCACTGTTAAGTTGAACGCATTCCAAATGAAAGGTGCAGAACAAGTGCTTTACATGGGAGAAGGTCAACGTGCCATCGTAGCAACGCTAACAGAGCAAGGCCAACAAGCGCTTGAAGCTGGTGAATTTGAGGCGGATGTTTACGGCAACAAATGGCGCTCGGTTTCTCTAACAGGTGCTATTGATTCTCCAGTTGTAGACACGCTTGATCCAGTATGGTCATACGCAGAAGAGTTGGACAACGTTTACTGTGCAACTTGTCACGCGAAAATTCCTTCAAATCACTTCACAGTGAATGCATGGGGACCGGTAGCGAAAAGTATGGGTGATCGAACTGATATTTCAGCCGAGAACCTAGAAATTCTAACCAAGTTCTTCCAGCACCACGCGAAAGATGTGGTTGGTCACTAACGATAAATAGAAGGATAAGATTATGACTAATATGACCCGTCGCGGATTTCTAAAAGGCACTGGTATGGCGGCTGGTGCAATGGCATTCACTTCATTTTCACCTATGTCTGTTGCGTCTTCTAATGCTCGCGGCAAAGGCATTCTAACTGCGGGCCGCATGGGCCCAATGTTGTGTGAAGTACAAGATGGTAAGTTGGTTTCGACCACCAATGCTCTGCCTCAAACGGTACCAAATAGCCTACAAAGCACTGGTCCTGACCAAGTGCACACTAAAGCGCGTGTTAAGTACCCAATGGTTCGTAAAGGTTACTTGGCAAACCCATCAGCTCCCGAAGGCGTTCGCGGCAGCGATGAATTTGTACGCGTGTCTTGGGATGAAGCTTACAAGCTGATCCACGAACAGCACATGCGCATTCGTAAAGAATATGGCCCGGCTTCTGTGTTTGCTGGTTCTTACGGCTGGCGTTCAAGTGGCGTGCTGCACAAAGCACAAACCTTGCTGCAACGTTACATGAGCATGGCGGGCGGCTACTCAGGCCACTTGGGTGACTACTCAACGGGTGCTGCGCAGATCATCATGCCGCACGTTGTGGGCTCTATCGAAGTGTACGAGCAACAAACCACGTACCCAGTGGTATTAGAGCACAGCGATGTGGTTGTGCTTTGGGGCTTAAACCCAATCAACACTCTAAAAATCGCGTGGAGCTCAACAGACTGTGCTGGTCTTGAATTCTTCCATCAATTGAAAAAATCAGGCAAGACGGTTATTGCGATTGACCCTATTCGTTCTGAAACCATTGAATTCTTTGGCGAGAATGCGGAGTGGATTGCTCCTCACCCAATGACCGACGTGGCAATGATGATGGGTATCGCACACACCTTAGTGAAACAAGGTAAGCACGATAAAGCCTTCCTCGATAAATACACCGCAGGTTACGACAAGTTTGAAGCGTACCTGATGGGCGAAGAAGACGGCGTAGAAAAATCAGCAGAATGGGCATCACAAATCTGTGGCGTACCTGCGAAGCAACTTGAGCTACTGGCTGATATCTTCAGTAAAAACCGCACCATGCTGATGGCGGGTTGGGGCATGCAGCGCCAACAATACGGTGAGCAGCGTCACTGGATGCTGGTTACACTGGCAACGATGTTGGGTCAAATCGGTTTACCGGGCGGTGGTTTTGGTTTCTCTTATCACTACTCAAACGGTGGTAACCCTGCTCGTGATGCTGGCGTACTTCCTGCGATTTCGGCATCACTGGGTGGTGGCTCTTCTGCGGGTAACGACTGGGCAGTGTCTGGCGCGGTGCAAAGCTTCCCTGTGGCGCGTATTGTCGAGGCGTTGGAAAACCCAGGTCAATCCTACCATCACAACGGTCATGAACTGACGTTCCCGAACATTAAGATGATTTGGTGGGCTGGCGGTGCGAACTTTACTCACCACCAAGACACCAACCGCTTGATTAAAGCGTGGCAAAAGCCTGAGCTGATCGTAATTTCAGAGCCTTACTGGACGGCGGCTGCGAAGCATGCGGATATCGTTCTGCCAATCACCACATCGTTCGAGCGTAACGACTTAACGATGACGGGTGACTACAGTAACCAACACTTGGTGCCAATGAAGCAAGTGGTTGAGCCGCAAGGTGAAGCGCGTAATGACTTCGACGTATTCGCGGACATGGCAGATATGCTAGCACCGGGTGGCCGTGATGTGTACACCGAAGGCAAAACCGAAATGGAATGGCTGTACGGCTTCTACAAAGCGGCGCAACAAGGTGGCCGTGGCTCTCGCATTGCGATGCCGAACTTCAGCAAGTTCTGGGAAGATAACCAACTGATCGAGATGAAGTGGAACGAGAAGAACGCACAGTTTGTTCGTTACGCGGATTTCCGTGAAGACCCGATCATGAACCCGCTAGGTACGCCAAGTGGTAAGATTGAAATCTTCTCGAAAACCATTGAAGGTTACCAGTTGGAAGACTGTCCTCCACACCCTACGTGGATGGCACCAACCGAGTACACCGGCAATGCAAAAGATGGCGAGTTGCAGTTAATGACCGCGCACGCAGCGCATCGTCTACACAGCCAGTTTAACTACGCGAAGATTCGCGAAGAGTACGCAATTGCAAACCGTGAACCTATTTGGATTCACCCTGAAGATGCGAAAGCGCGTGGTATTAAAACGGGCGATCTAGTTCGTGCGTTTAACAACCGTGGCCAAGTATTGGTAGGCGCGGAAGTGACTGACCGAATCAAGCAAGGTTCAGTATGTATTCATGAAGGCGGTTGGCCGGATTTGGATCCGAAAACCGGCATTTGTAAGAACGGCGGTTGTAACGTGTTAACGTTGGATATTCCGACCTCTCGACTTGCAAACGGCTGTGCGGCGAACTCGGCACTGGTTCGTATTGAAAAATACACTGGCCCAGAATTAGAACTAACAGCGTTTGAACCACCAAAAAATGGCTAGAAAAAAGTAGCGCTTGAAAGCAAGAAGCCAGCGAATCGCTGGCTTCTTTTTTTCTAGTAATCGTTCACATTAGCGTGAAGCAAGAGAAACAAACGGCATCTGTTTCTTAATCTGAAATGTCGGGAGTAAAGTAAATACAATCGCGACAAACAAGACTGAGCCTATTAAATCTTCAGGGCGATGCATGCCCAGCCATAAGCGGCTATATGCGACGCTCATACCCCACATCCACAATGACAGTGCAGAGATATAGCACTTGTTCTGTAAGAACAACCCACCAAAGAAAGCCAAACAAATCGAAACGAAAATCGTATGGCCCGACGGGAAAGAATAGTCTTTCTCGCCTTGCCAATGGCGCGTCCGCCAATCACTGACTTGTTCAGAAATCTGGTTAATTACGTTGGCTTGCTGCTTTGTATCCAACTGATAAAACGTTTCTGGTGTTTCAATCAATTGTTCTGCTGCGAGCAATTCCGTGTATGGGCGCGGGCTTTCTGTCATCAGTTTTAGCCCCGTTTTGCTGGCAAAGCCAATCACAAGTAACAACCCTAACATTGAGAGTTTTTGTATCCACTCAGTGCGACTTGGTTTAAAGCGAAATAAAGAAAGCAGTAGCAGCGTTAAGGTAATTAAAAAGCCTTTGCTGCCAGCAGAATCAGTGAGCAAAGTAAAAGTAATACCCAGACTTTCAGGCACCTGTGAAGTGAGATTGTGATAAGAGCCAAACAGCGACATTGGGATGATGCCAAGAACAAACAAGGCGAGCATCATCAATCCATATTTTTTGGTTTTCATTGAGAGCGTTTTGTTTTTATTGAGGGTTATTCAACCACGTGAAAATAAGGGGCTTATCTTACGTTATCTGGCGTGAAAAACTTATCAACGCTTTGTCAATTTGACGAGAGAATGAAGGTTGAGTGATGAATTGATGACATTTATCCGGAGGGTAAAGGCGCTCATCCTTAAGCGTTGGGGTCTTAATCCATCAGAGAAAGTAAGTACTCTGCTGCTTTGGTTGGGTTTTCTGCATGACAAATGGCAGAAACCAAAGCCAAACCATGTACACCTGTCGCACTCAGGGCAGGAATGTTGGTTTCGTTGATGCCACCAATAGCGACGATTGGTAAAGACGTGGTGTTCAGCGCCATCTTCAAACCTTCGATACCCCAGTGTTTTTTGGTGTTGGTTTTGGTCGGCGTAGCGAAGATGGCACTCAAGCCGATGTAATCAATGGGCAGAGAATCCGCCTCTGCCAGCTGATCTTCAGTCTCAATCGATAAGCCGAGAATCTTGTTTGGGCCAATCAATTGGCGAGCGATCTCTGCTGGCATGTCTGACTGCCCGAGGTGAACACCATCGGCATCGACGGCAAGGGCAACATCAACACGATCATTGATGATTAACGGGACGCCAGTGCCTTCAAGGATCGTCTTCACGGCTTGAGCTCGTTCAATAAATGCACGAACGTCACCATGTTTTTCGCGCACCTGTACCATGGTGACCCCACCTTCTACCGCCTTTCTTACAACGTGTTTGAGAGTGGATAAATCTTGTTGGTCGTCGGTGACCAAATACAAACGATAGGCGTTCATTGTGTTTCCTTTCGCCTCCCACTTTCGTTGGAGTGAGAGGCGTTTAAAGCATTGAGAAGCGATTTATCTCACTTGTAATTTAAGACGTGTTGCCAGTGTTTCTTCATCCAGTTGGTAAAGCTCATCCAAAAGATGCATTTGCAAGCTACCTGGCCCTCGCGCTTGCTCTGCCGCAATTTCACCCACAACGCCAAGCACCGCTGCCGCAGCAAGGCCTGTTTCGTCGCCGATTGCTGCGAACGCGCCTGTCAGTGCGGTTAACGTGCAACCCATGCCCGTTACGTATGGCATCATCTCGTGACCATTATTCAGCTGGACGGTTTGCTCTTTTGTCACGATGTAGTCAGTTTCGCCGGAGATCACCACACTTGCTCCGTATTCTTCAACTAAGAAGTGAGCGGCCCCAAGGGCTGCATCACTACTGTCGAGTGCATCTACACCTTTGCTTTGCGCTTGCTCACCAGCGAGAGCAATGATTTCGGAAGCATTACCACGAATGATTAACTTGTTTGCAAGGCGGGCGATTTCGCGCGAGGTTTCAGTGCGCAGTGAACTTGCACCGCAACCGACAGGGTCGAGCACAACAATTTTACCGTTCGAGTTGGCTTGCTCGACGGCATAGCTCATGCGCGGCGTCCAAACGCTGTCTAGGGTGCCGATGTTTATCACCAAAGCGCCTGCAAACGACATCATTTCTGCCATTTCTTGCTTTGAATGCGCCATGATTGGCGAAGCTCCGATAGCCAACAAAGCGTTCGCCGTGTTGTTCATCACCACGTAGTTGGTAATGTTCACGACTAAAGGCTTTTGCTGACGCACTGCGGTTAATGCTTGAGTTATTTGTTCTATTAACATGAGATTCTCCAATTAACCTTATTGCGCGTTTAGACCTTGTTGCCAAAACGCCACTTCCATACGCGTTGCGGTTTTGAAGACCTGAATCAGGTTTTGACCGCGCTGGCTGTGGATGTCGATTTCAGCCAGCAACTGGTTAAAGTGTTCGGCCCCACTTGCCACGCCAGATTGGAACTCTTCACCGCCGTACAAGTTAATCCAACTTGCGTAAGGATTGCCTTCGAATACCGTGTTTTCATCTTCAATCAGCATTTTACCAATGACGGCGTAGCCGATGGAGCAAGGGGCGAGCGCGGCATACAAGTCAACTAAGTCGCCCGTCATTCCCGCATCCAATACGTAGCGCGTGTAAGCCACCGTGCCAAAATCTTCCGGCTCGTTTTCGAGATCCGATTCCGTTAATCCCCACTGGCCGCAGTAGGTAACATGGTGGGTAATCTCTGAATCTAAAAGCGCATGTACGCTTGGTAGTGCGCGGCGCATGTCGTCTAACGTACGTGCTTTGTAGATTGCTAGCGCATAAGCTCGCGCGTACTGTTTTAGGAATAAGAAATCTTGCTTCAAGTAATGCAGAAAACAAGGTTGAGCCAGTGTGCCTTTGGCTAATTGCTGCACGAAGGCATGCTCGGTGTATTCTTGCCAATCTTGGCGGCAAGCGTCGATCAAATCTTGGTATTTCATAATGGGGCAGCCTCGTAATTAGTCAAAGCTCGGTACGTAATCTTTTGCTTTTGGTAGCGTTTCGATGATTTTTTGTGAGTACATGAACTCGGCGTAATCGTCGTAGCGTTTTAGGTCAACTGCCGATGGGCGAAGCGCGAAACGAGTTAACGTGTCATTCCAAGCGCGTTGGTTGAGCTCGTTGTTTAGCGTGTCTGGTGAGTAAGCTACAAACTCTTTCCAGGACTCTTTCGGATGGTTGACGATGTAAGTGGTCGCTTGCTCCAGCGCTTTGTTGAACGCTTTGATAGCGGCTTTGTCGTAGGTTTTTGCATTCGCCACAAACACCAGTTCGTCATACGCTGGTACGCCGTGCTCTTCTGGGAAGAAGGCTTTGGCTTTGTAGCCTTCTAGCGCAAGTTGGTTGGTTTCGAAGTTGCGCAAGCCGCCCCAAATAGCGTCTACTTTACCGGATGCGAGAGAGGAAGAGAGTGCCCAACCGACGTTGATGATTTGCACGTCAGAAAACTTCACGTTCTCCTGCGCAAGCATGGTGCCGATTGTCGCCTCTTCGTTACCTGCGATCGCAATACCGATCTTCTTGCCTTTAAGGTCGCCAAGGTTGTCGTTCTTGCCGTTGTCCAACACCATCAATGTGTTGAGGGGGGTAGCAATCAAGGTCGCAGAGCGAATTAATGGCAAGCCAGCCGCTACGTCGATGGTTAAGCTCGGCTGGTATGAAATCGCCATATCGACTTTGCCAGCCGCAACTAGTTTGGGTGGTGTGCTTGGGTCGGCGGGTTCTTGGATATTGACCTTCAAACCTTGCTGTTTAAAGTAGCCGCGCTCTTGTGCGATCACGATAGGGCCATGGTTCGGGTTAACGAACCAATCCAGCATTAAAGTAAGCTCTTTTTCGGCAGCAAGTACGTTAGTTGAAACCATTGAAGCGAGCAGAGTAGCAGCGCTCATGAGTTTGTTTTTATTCACGGGGTTCTTCCTTTTTCTTTCCCTATTTGTTTTCCCAGGGAATGGCTTTTTTCAGTAATTTGTCAGTGGTGAAATAGAGTGCGATAGACAGCGCGGCGAGAATAAACAGTGCCGCGAACATCTCATCGATGATCATGCGAGCGTTGGCTTGCAGCATCAGATAGCCCAAGCCCTCACTTGAGCCGACCCATTCACCTACCACGGCACCAATCGGCGCAATAACCACGGCAACACGAATACCAGACGCTAACGTTGGCAGGGCGGCAGGTAGTTGAATATGGCGCAGTAATTGCCATTTCGATGCGCCCATGGTTTTGGCAAGATCGAGGTAACCAGTTGGTGTATTGCGTAAACCGTCGTAGCAGCATGTCGTGACGGGGAAAAAGATGATGATCGCCGCCATTACTACTTTCGATGCAATGCCGTAACCCAGCCAAAGCATGAGCACTGGCGCGATAGCAAATACTGGAATTGCTTGGCTAGCGATAAGAATCGGCAATAGCCAGCGTTTGAGCGGCTCGAACATCAGCATTTGCAAAGCGAATAGCAAACCCATCGATAAGCCGAGTGCGAGGCCAAGTAGGATCTCTTGTGCAGTGACCCAAGTGTGTTTGAGTAGCACGTCGTATCGAGTGATTAATCTATCCAATACTTCAATTGGCGAAGGCAAGATGAAGTTTGGCATGTCAAACACCACTACAATGAGTTGCCACAAACCTAAGATCACCGCTGCGCTGATCAGCAGACGCAACGCCGGATGAGTTACGCGTTCCTTTTTACTAATACGCGCCGAAACGGAGTTGTACTGAGTCATATCACTCATAGTCTTTCTCCAACTGATCCAAAATCGCTTGCTGCAATGTTGCGCATTCTCCATCAAGTAGGCGAGGTGGTGGCGAATCAGGTACATCAAGGTGCAGTGCTTGAGCAGGCGTGCCTTGCAACACATAGAGTTGGTGTGCCAATCGCACTGCTTCTTGTGGATCGTGCGTAATCAAGACAACGGTTTTGTCCTTTAGTAACTCGGCAGAGAGAGTTTGCAATTTGTGGCGAGTCACGGCGTCCAATGCTGAGAAAGGTTCATCCATCAAAACCAAAGGCTTGTCTTGCATCAGAGTGCGAGCAAGGGCTACGCGCTGTCGCATACCTCCAGAGAGTTGAGCGGGTTTGGCGTAAGCGTAATCTGCCAACCCAACGTGCTCTAACAAGTTGAGAGCGCGTTGTTTCTCATCCGCTGAATTTGAGTAGGCGTGAGAAAAGCGCGAGCTGAGGCAGACGTTATCCAGCACGTTAAGCCACGGTAGCAATAAATCCTGCTGAGCCATGTAAGCGACACGGTCATGCAGTGCGGCGCCATCGGTTGTGATGAGTTCGCCATGCCAGTCAACTTGGTCATCCAGTAGGCCAGCTAAGTAACGCAATATCGTGGTTTTTCCGCAGCCACTTCGCCCGAGTAATACCGTCCATCGACCGATAGGAATGACCATGTTCACTTTCGCTAAAGTCGGTGTTTGGCTGTCTTTGTATTGCAAACTGGCGTCGGAAAGCTGAATGCCAATCGCGTTAGCGAACATAGGTATGACCCGCAAAGAAGTGATGTACTGGTCCGTGACCTTTCCCCACTTCCAATTCATCCGCATGAGCGATGGCTTGGCTGATGTACTGTTTTCCTAAATGCACAGCTTTGTGCAGGTTGTTGCCTTGACCAAGGTAAGACGCAATAGCGGAAGACAGTGTACAGCCCGTACCGTGGGTGTTTTGGGTCGGAAAACGCTTGGCGCTGATTAACTCGACACTGTTTTGCATGATCAGCAGATCGTTGCTGTTTTCATCTTCTACAAGGTGACCGCCTTTGAGCAGAATGGCTTTGGCACCAAGCGCACGAAGGTCGTCAATCATGTCACTCATTTCTGCCTCAGATTGAGGTACAGGCTTACCTGTCAGTGCTGCACCCTCTGGCAGGTTAGGAGTGATGATGTCTGCCAGAGGAATTAGTTCTTCTTTTAATGTGCTGATTGCTGATTGCTCAAGTAGCAAATCGCCGCTGGTGGCGACCATGACGGGATCTATCACAAGATGTTTAGGCTGGTACTGTCTGATCTTGCTGGCCACCACTTTGATGATGTTCGAATCCGCCAGCATGCCGACTTTTACCGCCACAATATTGAGATCGGTAAACACCGCATCGAGTTGGCTTTCAACGTGATCAAGTGGGATAGGGAAAATGGCAGAAACGCCTTGTGTGTTTTGCGAAGTGATGGCGGTAATGACCGAGCATGCAAAACTGCCTGTTGCCGACATCGCTTTGATGTCTGCTTGAATACCTGCGCCGCCGCCACTGTCGGAGCCTGCGATGGTCAATACGATAGGGGTAGGTAAGGCTGGCGTCTGATGTGAATAAGGCTGTGATTGCTGTGTCATGGTCGCTCCTATTACAAGACGTATAGGAACTGACTTTGACCGCTGTGGGCAGATCGATTGTTCGATCGTTTCACTCGCCAAAGAGAGGCGGCGAAAGGCAAAGTGTGCATAGTTCCCTACGTCAGTGCTAACTGAATCAGGTTCAACGGGTCTCGAATTTCGATCTCAGCCTACGCTTATCACGTGGCCCCCCGACTATTTCGCTCGGATGATAACAGGACGCTAACTCAAGAGATACGTTTTTTGAGAGTAATTATTATTGAGTATTCAATTATGCGAAGTGAGGGATAGAGTAAGCTTCTTAATACTTTGTTGCGCGGAATTTTCCAGTGCAACGCTCTGATGAAAGAGCAGAAACTGGAATATTAAATAAAGAGTCGTGGTCTCTTTTGGCAAGGATTAGCATAAAACAAGGTTAAAAAACTGTTAAGATTTAACGCGTTGCCAATTTAACTTTACGGAATTTATCGGAAGTTATTTAGGAAGGCTAAGACGATCATCGAGCAAGGAGACTTCATGCTTAATTCTGTAACAGCGAAGGCAGTGATCGATCATGCTCTCTTTTTAGGAGCTGATTTCGCTGAGCTATTCGTTGAACATCACCAAACCAACACCGTCCAGATCGCATCTGGTGAGGTGGATAATGTAAATTCAGGTATCGATTTTGGTATCGGTATTCGCCTCTTCTTCGGTCACAAAGTGCTTTACGGTTACACCAACAGCACGGACGAAACCGAACTAAAACGCGTGACATCACTGCTTGCAGCGAAAGACAAGCGTGAGCAAATCGCGTCAGCGGGTTCTTTGAATTTGAACCGATACCCAATCCAACATGGTTGCAGCATGCCGCTAAGTAAGGATGCTAACCTAGATTCAAAAATCGCATTTCTATTGAAAGTTGACCAAGCTGCGCGTGCAGAAAGTGAATACATCAGCCAGTTCATTGGTAGTGTGCTTCAGCGCGAGCAGCAAGTGTCTATCTTCAACTCAGAAGGTTTGCATGTAGACGATACGCGTCACTACATTCGTGTTGCGGGTAACACAGTTGCCCAGAAAGGCAATGAGCAATCTTCTGGCATGGAAGGCCCGGGGGCACTTGCTGGTTGGGAATTCAGTGAGCAGATCGATGCGAAAGAGCTGGGTCAAACTATCGCGCAGCAAGCGCTGGTGAAATTGGGCGCGGATGCTTGTCCATCGGGTGAAATGCCTGTGGTAATTGGTAACGGCTTTGGCGGCGTTATCTTCCACGAAGCGTGTGGCCACCTGCTAGAAACCACTTCGGTTGCGAAGAAGGCGTCGGTATTCCACGACAAAATGGGTGAGATGATCGCTCATACTGCAGTAAACGCAGTAGATGACGGCACGATGACCAACGAATGGGGCTCAATCCACGTTGATGACGAAGGTTTGCCAACGCAGCGTACCCAACTGATCAAAGACGGTAAGCTAACTAGCTTTATGGTCGACAAAATGGGCGGCATGAAGACAGGTTACGAGCCAACAGGCTCTGGTCGTCGTCAGAACTACAAGTTTGCACCAACCTCACGCATGCGCAATACCTTTATCGAAGAAGGCGAGCATTCACTCGATGATATGCTTGCGGGAATCGAACGCGGTATTTACGCCAAGAAGATGGGTGGTGGCTCCGTTCAACCTGGGACGGGCGAATTTAACTTCGCTGTTCGTGAAGCGTATTTGATTGAAAATGGCAAAATTACCAAGCCTTTGAAAGCGGCGACACTGATCAGCACTGGTCCTAAAGTATTGAAAGAAATCAGTATGGTCGGTAAGGACATGGCACTTGCTCCAGGTATGTGTGGTTCAGTGAGTGGCTCAGTACCTACAACAGTCGGCCAACCAACCCTTAAAGTGGACAATATTCTGGTAGGAGGCGGTAACTAATGAGCCAAGAACAACAACTTCTTAACGCGGTTGATTATGTCCTGTCAGAAGCCAAACGCCAAGGTGCGGAAGCGGACGTGATTGTGAACCGTAACAGCAGCTTTTCGCTGAAAGCAAACCAAGGCAAGCTGGATGAGTACAAAGTCAGCTCAAGCCAAGTGCTGGGTGTTCGAGTCATTAAAGATGCCCGTGTCGCGACCAGTTATTCTGAATCACTAGAGCAACCAAGTTTAGATTTGATGCTCACCAACGCGCTGCAAAGTGCTCGTTTTTCTAAGCAAGATGAACATCAAACCATCAGCTGCGTAAACAGCAAAATCACCACTGATGTTGCAGAAATTGCGCAAGCCGATACCACATCGGTCGATGAGAAAATTGAACTGTCCCTCGCGCTTGAGCAAGGTGTTGTGGCTCTGCCTCACGCTTCAAGCTCACCATACAATGGTTACAGTGACGGTGAAACTCAGCTCATCATCGCGAATACTCAGGGTACGTTATGTCAACACTTCGAGCGATCGTTCACTTGTTACGCGTATACCTTATTTGAAAAAGATGGCAAACAGTCGATGGCAGGTAGAATGTCGCTAGGTCGCCGTTTTGATGAGTTGAATCCAACTTATTGCATTGAAGGCGGTTACAACCTTGCTCGCGACCTCCTTGATGGCGCACCAGTTGCGACAGGTAACTATCCAGCCATCTTCCACATCAATGCGCTAAGCAGCCTGTTTGGTGCATTTGGCAGTGCGTTTTCTGGTGTGAGTGCGATGAAAGGCATCTCGCCACTGGGTGACAAGCTTGGTCAAAGCGTAGCAAGTGAACTTCTCACCTTTACCGATGCGGCATATATGCCAAATGGTATGGCTATCGCAGGGTTTGATAGTGAAGGTTTTGCCACTCAAGACAATGTGTTGATCGCCAATGGCCAACTGAATACGCTATTGCACAATAGCCAAACAGCGAGTTATTTAGGTGCAGTGTCGACGGCAAGTGCATCTCGCAGTGCGAAATCGAGCCTAGACGTATCGGCAAATCATAAAGTGATTGCGACAGGCAACAGCAGTGCGTCAGAAATCAAAGCAGGTGAATACCTAGAATTAGTGGAACTGCAAGGGGTTCACTCTGGTGCAGATGCTGTCAGTGGTGATTTCTCATTTGGTGCGAGTGGTTTCTTGTGTCGTGATGGTCAACGTGTTCAACCTGTGCGCGGAATTACAGTTGCAGGTAACTTCTATAAGATGCTGCAAGAAGTAGAAGCTGTGGGTGATACGCAGCTTATTAATGATAGCCGCACTTTCTTCGCGCCAGATGTGCGTTTTGCTCGATTGTGTATTGGCGGTAAATAAGCGCGGCATAGAAAGTCAGAAACAAAAAAGAGGACTCAATCGAGTCCTCTTTCAGCATCTAGCAACGTGTACGCGAATAACTAGAATTCGCGGATATCCAGTTCGTTGTGGATCAATACTACACACTGAGAAGCAAACAGCATCTTAGGTCCAAGGCTGATTTTCTCAGTACCTAGGCGCTTCAAGCTGTTGAACGACTTCTTCGGCATCGGAATGTGGTCGGTTAGCAAGAAGCATGGGTTTTCACCAATTTCTGCATCACGAACAAATTCGCCTTTCTTGTCCAACATATAAAGTTGGTGGTCTTCCGCCAGTTCTTGAACCAAGCGTTCGAAGCTCACTGTACGAACCGTAATACCCTGCTCAACTTCACGAAGCTGCTCTTTACCCATACCAACAGATGCGTCCAACGCACGGGCAACGGCAGCGATCAACGTTGACTCGTGAAAACCACCAATATTGGTAATGTCGTTTGAACGAATGGTAATCGTGCGCGAGTAATCCTTCGTGCTCTCTAATACCAAATGGACAACCACATCTTCACGGTGAGATTGTGCCACGAACATGGTGTTCATCATGGTATGAGCAAGGATCTCGGTATGCGCCTCGTTACCAACACCTTCTAATAGTGCTTTGCTGGTGGTTGGCGCCGCGCGAGCTCGTAAAACAAAAGAGCGCATGAATTTAGCCTCTATATAGAAAGAGTGAATGCGCGGAAGTATATACCTAAGCAGGGAACGGATGCGAGTTTAATAGTAAATGTGAACTTACTTACAAAGCTTCGATTGTGGAGCTGGGTGTGCTCGTTAGAATAGGAGGCTACCCTGTTAGGAGTGGTATATGGAAATCAAACAGATAAATAAAGACATTTATAAAAAGAAAGTAAACTTTGTGATTGGCGGTTTTGTTGCGTTGCTCGCCATCTCCTCTCTTGCCTTTAGTACCTTGCTGATTGTTTTGTTTGGCAACACTGAAGTCGTACCAGAACAATCAACGGGCAATTTCTATTGGAATTTGATTGGTGTCGTTCTAGCAGTTGCAACTTCCCTCTCTTTATTGAATCAAATTAAAACTCGACCATACATGGAAGAGGTGCTGTACGTTTGGAAACTCAAGCAACTGCACAACAAAATCTTTCGTAAACTAAAAAGCATTAAAGCAGCCGCGAGCAATGACGATGTAAAAGCGCTCACTACACTTAAGTTCTATTACACCACGCAACGCCAAGTGTTTGAGCTAGACAACAACACATTGACGATGAGTAGTGTAAATAAAGAACTAGAGGCAATAGATCAAATCGAAGTCGACAAATCACTGCACCTTGATATTGCAAGCTTTGAAGAGGGGTGGGTAGACACATACTGATTGCTTATTTGCTACTTGAAGTTAACAACTGAGTACTAAAAACAAGCGTTTGAATGAGATTTCATCACTCGACGCTTTTTTTTGAATTTTTTTCTAAATAGGGGTTGCCAAGAAAACTCATCTCCCTATAATGCGCCTCCGTTGTCAGGGCAAAGCGGAAACGCAAAAGCAGTTGGCAATAAGGCGAAAAAGCTTCTAAAAATTAATTTTAAAAAGTGTTTGACACTGAAAAATAATTCCTTAGAATACGCCTCCGCTTCGATAGCAAAGCTTACGAAGCAAGCTCTTTAACAATATAGACCTATCAATCTGTGTGGGCACTCGTTGATGATGATCCAATTAGATATTTCTTTCTTAACGGAAAGTGGTATCAAATTAGGTTTCAATGAAACGAAGTGACCATTGAATCTTCGGATTCAGCACAGTCAATTCAAACATTACTTTATGTAATGTTCAGTATTCATTGAGCCGAACAAAATCTTAAATTGAAGAGTTTGATCATGGCTCAGATTGAACGCTGGCGGCAGGCCTAACACATGCAAGTCGAGCGGAAACGAGTTATCTGAACCTTCGGGGGACGATAACGGCGTCGAGCGGCGGACGGGTGAGTAATGCCTAGGAAATTGCCCTGATGTGGGGGATAACCATTGGAAACGATGGCTAATACCGCATGATGCCTACGGGCCAAAGAGGGGGACCTTCGGGCCTCTCGCGTCAGGATATGCCTAGGTGGGATTAGCTAGTTGGTGAGGTAAGGGCTCACCAAGGCGACGATCCCTAGCTGGTCTGAGAGGATGATCAGCCACACTGGAACTGAGACACGGTCCAGACTCCTACGGGAGGCAGCAGTGGGGAATATTGCACAATGGGCGCAAGCCTGATGCAGCCATGCCGCGTGTGTGAAGAAGGCCTTCGGGTTGTAAAGCACTTTCAGTCGTGAGGAAGGTGGTAGTGTTAATAGCACTATCATTTGACGTTAGCGACAGAAGAAGCACCGGCTAACTCCGTGCCAGCAGCCGCGGTAATACGGAGGGTGCGAGCGTTAATCGGAATTACTGGGCGTAAAGCGCATGCAGGTGGTTTGTTAAGTCAGATGTGAAAGCCCGGGGCTCAACCTCGGAATTGCATTTGAAACTGGCAGACTAGAGTACTGTAGAGGGGGGTAGAATTTCAGGTGTAGCGGTGAAATGCGTAGAGATCTGAAGGAATACCGGTGGCGAAGGCGGCCCCCTGGACAGATACTGACACTCAGATGCGAAAGCGTGGGGAGCAAACAGGATTAGATACCCTGGTAGTCCACGCCGTAAACGATGTCTACTTGGAGGTTGTGGCCTTGAGCCGTGGCTTTCGGAGCTAACGCGTTAAGTAGACCGCCTGGGGAGTACGGTCGCAAGATTAAAACTCAAATGAATTGACGGGGGCCCGCACAAGCGGTGGAGCATGTGGTTTAATTCGATGCAACGCGAAGAACCTTACCTACTCTTGACATCCAGAGAACTTTCCAGAGATGGATTGGTGCCTTCGGGAACTCTGAGACAGGTGCTGCATGGCTGTCGTCAGCTCGTGTTGTGAAATGTTGGGTTAAGTCCCGCAACGAGCGCAACCCTTATCCTTGTTTGCCAGCGAGTAATGTCGGGAACTCCAGGGAGACTGCCGGTGATAAACCGGAGGAAGGTGGGGACGACGTCAAGTCATCATGGCCCTTACGAGTAGGGCTACACACGTGCTACAATGGCGCATACAGAGGGCAGCCAACTTGCGAAAGTGAGCGAATCCCAAAAAGTGCGTCGTAGTCCGGATTGGAGTCTGCAACTCGACTCCATGAAGTCGGAATCGCTAGTAATCGTGGATCAGAATGCCACGGTGAATACGTTCCCGGGCCTTGTACACACCGCCCGTCACACCATGGGAGTGGGCTGCAAAAGAAGTAGGTAGTTTAACCTTCGGGGGGACGCTTACCACTTTGTGGTTCATGACTGGGGTGAAGTCGTAACAAGGTAGCGCTAGGGGAACCTGGCGCTGGATCACCTCCTTAAACGATGATTACTCACGATGAGTGTCCACACAGATTGATACGGTTTATAAAGTAAAGAGAAGAAGAGTTCCCAAACTCTTCAATCCAGTGTCCCGTTCGTCTAGAGGCCTAGGACACCGCCCTTTCACGGCGGTAACAGGGGTTCGACTCCCCTACGGGATACCATTGGGTCGTTAGCTCAGTTGGTAGAGCAGTTGACTTTTAATCAATTGGTCGCAGGTTCGAATCCTGCACGACCCACCATTCCTTCCATTAGGAATTAAAACTCAAAATATGGGGCTATAGCTCAGCTGGGAGAGCGCCTGCCTTGCACGCAGGAGGTCTGCGGTTCGATCCCGCATAGCTCCACCATATTTTGAAACAATGGGCGATTAGCTCAGTTGGGAGAGCACCTGCCTTACAAGCAGGGGGTCACTGGTTCGAGCCCGGTATCGCCCACCATCTTTAAGCGCATTCGATGAGTGCTTTTAAAAATGGTTACTTCATTAGAAGTGATTAGCTCTTTAACAATTTGGAAAGCTGACAAAACAACAATTTATTGTTGTTTGTAAAGTTCTCAATGTTTGTCTTTAAGACAAACACCAAAATAACACATTCAAGTGTTCTTGGAATTTGAGTCCGGCAAAATCGAGTCTGCATCATGTATAAAAATTGCAGACAACTTTGGTGACTTGTTCATCAGCTCGAAACTCCTTCGGGTTGTATGGTTAAGTGACTAAGCGTACACGGTGGATGCCTTGGCAGTCAGAGGCGATGAAAGACGTAGTAACTTGCGATAAGCCCAGATTAGGTAGTAACAACCATTTGAGTCTGGGATTTCTGAATGGGGAAACCCACGTGCATAAGCACGTATCCTTACCTGAATACATAGGGTAAGGAGGCGAACCGGGGGAACTGAAACATCTAAGTACCCCGAGGAAAAGAAATCAACCGAGATTCCGAAAGTAGCGGCGAGCGAAATTGGACTAGCCCTTAAGCTTTACACGCGTTAGACGAACGGTCTGGAAAGTCCGACGATACAGGGTGATAGTCCCGTAGTTGACGACGTGTGTTCAGTGAAATCGAGTAGGGCGGGACACGTGATATCCTGTCTGAATATGGGGGGACCATCCTCCAAGGCTAAATACTACTGACTGACCGATAGTGAACCAGTACCGTGAGGGAAAGGCGAAAAGAACCCCTGTGAGGGGAGTGAAATAGAACCTGAAACCGTGTACGTACAAGCAGTAGGAGCAGGCTTTGTCCTGTGACTGCGTACCTTTTGTATAATGGGTCAGCGACTTATATTCAGTGGCAAGGTTAACCATCTAGGGGAGCCGTAGGGAAACCGAGTCTTAACTGGGCGTTCAGTCTCTGGATATAGACCCGAAACCAGGTGATCTAGCCATGGGCAGGTTGAAGGTTGAGTAACATCAACTGGAGGACCGAACCGACTAATGTTGAAAAATTAGCGGATGACTTGTGGCTAGGGGTGAAAGGCCAATCAAACCTGGAGATAGCTGGTTCTCCCCGAAAGCTATTTAGGTAGCGCCTCGGACGAATACTACTGGGGGTAGAGCACTGTTAAGGCTAGGGGGTCATCCCGACTTACCAACCCTTTGCAAACTCCGAATACCAGTAAGTACTATCCGGGAGACACACGGCGGGTGCTAACGTCCATCGTGGAGAGGGAAACAACCCAGACCGCCAGCTAAGGTCCCAAATTACTACTAAGTGGGAAACGATGTGGGAAGGCTCAGACAGCCAGGATGTTGGCTTAGAAGCAGCCATCATTTAAAGAAAGCGTAATAGCTCACTGGTCGAGTCGGCCTGCGCGGAAGATGTAACGGGGCTAAGTAGTAAACCGAAGCTGCGGCAATATACTTTTGTATATTGGGTAGGGGAGCGTTCTGTAAGCGGTTGAAGGTGTGTGGTAACGCATGCTGGACGTATCAGAAGTGCGAATGCTGACATGAGTAACGATAAAGGGGGTGAAAAACCTCCTCGCCGGAAGACCAAGGGTTCCTGTCCAACGTTAATCGGGGCAGGGTAAGTCGACCCCTAAGGCGAGGCCGAAAGGCGTAGTCGATGGGAAACGGGTTAATATTCCCGTACTTCTTACAATTGCGATGGGGGGACGGAGAAGGCTAGGTGGGCCTGGCGACGGTTGTCCAGGTTCAAGTGCGTAGGCTTGAGAGTTAGGTAAATCCGGCTCTCTTTAAGGCTGAGACACGACGTCGAGCATCTACGGATGTGAAGTCATTGATGCCATGCTTCCAGGAAAAGCCTCTAAGCTTCAGATTGTAAGGAATCGTACCCCAAACCGACACAGGTGGTCGGGTAGAGAATACCAAGGCGCTTGAGAGAACTCGGGTGAAGGAACTAGGCAAAATGGTACCGTAACTTCGGGAGAAGGTACGCTCTCGACGGTGAAGTCCCTTGCGGATGGAGCTATTGAGAGTCGCAGATACCAGGTGGCTGCAACTGTTTATTAAAAACACAGCACTGTGCAAAATCGTAAGATGACGTATACGGTGTGACGCCTGCCCGGTGCCGGAAGGTTAATTGATGGGGTTAGACTTCGGTCGAAGCTCTTGATCGAAGCCCCGGTAAACGGCGGCCGTAACTATAACGGTCCTAAGGTAGCGAAATTCCTTGTCGGGTAAGTTCCGACCTGCACGAATGGCGTAATGATGGCCACGCTGTCTCCACCCGAGACTCAGTGAAATTGAAATCGCTGTGAAGATGCAGTGTACCCGCGGCTAGACGGAAAGACCCCGTGAACCTTTACTACAGCTTGGCACTGAACATTGACCCTACATGTGTAGGATAGGTGGGAGGCTTTGAAGCACGTACGCCAGTATGTGTGGAGCCGTCCTTGAAATACCACCCTTGTAGTGTTGATGTTCTAACGTCGACCCCTAATCGGGGTTGCGGACAGTGCCTGGTGGGTAGTTTGACTGGGGCGGTCTCCTCCCAAAGAGTAACGGAGGAGCACGAAGGTGGGCTAATCACGGTTGGACATCGTGAGGTTAGTGCAATGGCATAAGCCCGCTTGACTGCGAGAATGACAATTCGAGCAGGTGCGAAAGCAGGTCATAGTGATCCGGTGGTTCTGAATGGAAGGGCCATCGCTCAACGGATAAAAGGTACTCCGGGGATAACAGGCTGATACCGCCTAAGAGTTCATATCGACGGCGGTGTTTGGCACCTCGATGTCGGCTCATCACATCCTGGGGCTGAAGTCGGTCCCAAGGGTATGGCTGTTCGCCATTTAAAGTGGTACGCGAGCTGGGTTTAGAACGTCGTGAGACAGTTCGGTCCCTATCTGCCGTGGGCGTTGGAAGATTGAAGGGGGCTGCTCCTAGTACGAGAGGACCGGAGTGGACGAACCTCTGGTGTTCGGGTTGTGTCGCCAGACGCATTGCCCGGTAGCTAAGTTCGGAATCGATAACCGCTGAAAGCATCTAAGCGGGAAGCGAGCCCTGAGATGAGTCTTCCCTGATACTTTAAGTATCCTAAAGGGTTGTCGGAGACTACGACGTTGATAGGTCAGGTGTGTAAGTGCTGTGAGGCATTGAGCTAACTGATACTAATTGCCCGTGAGGCTTAACCATACAACACCCAAGGGGTTTTGATGGACTCGAAGCAAGAACAGAATTGAATGTGTAGAGAACACAAAAACAGCTTTCCGAATTAAAGAATTTGCTTGGCGACCATAGCGTTTTGGACCCACCTGACTCCATTCCGAACTCAGAAGTGAAACGAAATAGCGCCGATGGTAGTGTGGGGTTTCCCCATGTGAGAGTAGGACATCGCCAGGCTTTAAATATCGTTACTCGTACTACGTGTAACAACATCTTCAGTGTAATAATCTGATGATGACAATTTGTGGAGAGATGGCTGAGTGGTTGAAAGCACCGGTCTTGAAAACCGGCATACGTTAATAGCGTATCTAGGGTTCAAATCCCTATCTCTCCGCCACTATACAGAAAGCCTGCAAAGAAATTTGCAGGCTTTCGTCATGTTTGACGTTTGAGAATTAGATGGGATTTGTATTAAATCCCAAGTCGGTCACGACCCAGACTCTCTGTACAATTAAGAAGCCTCGCTAGAAATAGCGAGGCTTTTTTTATTTCAGCGCAAACTGGAAATGATAGAGGTTTAGAAAATCCCCGGTTGAGATCCCCTCCAAATTAGGCGCCCTGGTTCTAATATTCAGCACACAATCACTCAATACAAGGTTTGTTCTTAAATGAATGATCTTTAGCATACAGATGTTCCATTAAGGCTTTCGAACCTATCAAAGTGACGCTTTCTAAAGCAGCAAGCCTTAAACGCTGTGAGATTGAGCGGCTGGCAACTTGAGTTTTACTGTTGCACCACACCTTGCAGCTATTCAACTTCCCTTTTCTCTAGTTCATTCAGATACAAAAAAGCCCAAGCGATGGGCTTGGGCGTTCTTACATTTAATGTGTTTGTCGAGTGTATTAGAACTCTTTCGGTGCGAAGCCAGTCATCACGTCTAGGCGTAGTTCTTTACCCATTTTAGTCATAGGGTGAACGATAACCAGGCCGCGTACGCGTTTCTTCAGTTTACCGATGTCTGCCTGTTCTGCTTTAGTGATTTCACGAGAGAATGGCATATCTAACAGGCTTTTACGTTCTTTATTTAGTTCGTATGTTTGTTTGTGCTTAAGTTGGTTAAGCTTCTTTGTTAGATCTTCAACTTCATCCGTGAATTTAGAAATCATTTCGTGATCACCACGAGAACGTGCTGCATCCAGCTTACGTTGGCAGGTATCTACGCGGTTATGCAGCTTTTGAATATCAGTTTTAATGCTCATGGTAAATAGACTCAATTTTTTAATGGTCGAGGAGTATAGCATAGCTGAAAATCTACGCTCTACTATCCTCCTCGATTCTATGTTTAGTTGATTAGTTCATTCCCTGAAACTTGGCCGGAGAAGAAGGCTTCTACGTTGTTCAATGTCACAGATGCTATGTTATTCAGCGCTTCGTGAGTTAAGAAAGCTTGATGGCCAGTGAACAGAACGTTGTGGCATGCCGATAAGCGGCGGAAAACATCATCCACGATAACGTCGTTGGATTTATCTTGGAAGAACAAGTCCTTTTCGTTGTCGTACACATCTAAACCGAGAGCGCCAATCTTACCCTGTTTAAGTGCTTCGATAGCGGCGACAGAGTCGAGTAACTCACCGCGGCTTGTATTGATGATCATCACGCCATCTTTCATTTGAGCAAAAGCGTTTTCGTTCAATAGGTGGTAGTTTTCTTCGCTCATTGGACAGTGAAGAGAGATAACATCTGCATTGGCGTAAATCTCTTCAAGAGAGCAGTATCGTGCACCCATTTCTAAAGCCAGAGGATTTTCGTAAGGGTCGTAGCAAAGCAGTTCCATCCCTAAGCCTTTAAAGATTCGCATCGTGGCGATACCAATCTTGCCTGTGCCGATAACGCCAACGGTTTTGCCGAAAAAGTTGAAGCCAACTAATCCTTCTAAAGAGAAGTTGGCATCACGGGTGCGTTGATACGCTTTGTGGAGACGACGATTCAAACACATCATCAAACCGACGGTATGCTCGGCGACCGCTTCGGGAGAGTATGCAGGCACTCGCACAACTTGAAGGCCAAGCTCTTTAGCCGCTTGTTGATCTACTTTATCGAAGCCAGCACAACGCATCGCAATGAGTTTTGTTCCGCCCAAAGAAAGTTGTTTTAGAACGGGAGCAGAAAGATCATCATTGACGAAAGCGCACACCACGTCACAACCGTGCGCCATTTTTGCGGTTTTTTCGGTGAGTCGAAAGTCGTGATAGTGAAATTCGAAGTCGCGATTGTTCTTAATTTTATCAAAAGAGGCTTCGTCATAGGATTTTGCACTAAAAAAAGCAATGTTAATCATAGTTCCCTCCCAAAAAGTATGGGTTTTATAAATAAATCTACTTATAAAGTAATGCAACTTAGGCTTAATGAATAGCGAAATCTTTGCTTAAATCTCAGTAATATCAAGATGCGATTAGCACCGTCTTTTTTACGTCTCAACGTTATAATCAGATTGCTTTGTGAGCATCATCTGACTAGCATAGCTTCTCTTTTATTTCCTTCTGACTCTTGGTCTGGGCGTTCTGGCAATGTCGATAAAATGGTGTGCTTTAATTCTGTGTGGATTGGTTACGTTCAGTACGTACGCGGCTGTCGATCTGGTTAAAGTTGATAAATCGAAACGCAGAATGTACTTGATGGAAGATGGCATCATACTAAAAGAATATCGTATTGCATTGGGTGCTAACCCTAAAGGTCATAAGCAAGAAGAAGGCGACAACCGAACGCCAGAAGGCAGTTACACGCTCGATTACGTGATTGAGGATTCTGCCTTTTATCGCTCGGTGCACATTAGCTATCCTGATGCTATTGACACGTTAGAGGCGCACCGGAGAGGTGTCTCCCCGGGTGGGAACATTAAAATTCATGGTTTAAAGAATGGTGAGACGCAAGATCCTAGCTTTATTCAGAGTTTTGATTGGACCAACGGGTGTATTGCGCTCACCAATGAAGAAATGGATGAATTCATCCAGCTTGTCACCATGGGAACACCGGTCACGATCGAGTGGTAGGACTCGTTATCCCACGGGAGCTTTGAAAGGTTACTGCATAAAACGTTTTGGATGGTCACTAAAAATGCCATCTAATTGCGGAAGGTGCTTGAGCTTATTCGGGTTGTTGACCGTGTAACACATGACCTTATAGCCCGCTTCTTGCAGCTTAATGATCTGACGCGAACGAACCCAGTTAATATTTAGGTTACAGCTGTACGCTTTCACTTCATCTAACAATAGCCCGTCCTTTTTTGTAAAAAACTCACTTAAAACACCCAAACGATAACCTTCGCAATGCTGGTAAAGTGCTCTGATGACATCATGACTAAAGCTTGAGAGTAAAAGGTTCTCTCTAGGCATTGAACTTTCGGTAAGCACTTTTGCAAGCGTTTGTGCGACTTCATCCGCTGGATGGCGGTCTACTTTAACTTCAATATTCAGATTTAGACCTCGCTCAGTAGCCAAGCTCAATAGCTCCTCAAGAGTCATGATAGTTTCGCCAGCAAAATCTTCGCTGAACCAGCCACCGAAATCTAATTGTCTTAGTTCTTTCAACGTATGCGCATCAACTCGTCCTTTGCCATTGCTGCATCGATTTAACGTATGATCGTGGCAAACCACAAGTACGTTATCTTTTGTTGGCTGAACATCTACTTCTACCCATTTTAGGCCGAGATCAATTGCAGCTTGAACGCTGACTTTTGTATTTTCTGGGAACGAGCCGGCAACGCCGCGGTGACCAATTAACAGAGTTTCCATTTTGTTTGCCTTCTTGAATGAGATGTCCAGATTGTACTCGCTTTTGGCCGTTGATATAGAGGTGAAAGGCTTCTTCAGGGCGGTAACGTCACGATTCAACGGTGTAATTTTCACCAGACAAGCATGGTGCGGAAATGAAAGACTAGATTGGTAACAGATTCTGAGCTACAAAATGACGTTGGACTTTTATGTTCTTGCCGCTCATTTTTAAAGAGCGACGTATCTTTCAAGAGCCGCATTTTTTCAGGGAGAGTAAGATGAAAATTGGTGTGATTGGCGCTGGCGCCGTTGGAGTTGGTGTTTGCAATTATTTGCTCACGCTAGGCAGCGTCAGTGAACTTGTTCTGTTAGACCAAAACTTAGAAAGAGCTGAAGGGGAAGTCTTCGATTTTCGTCACACAGCGGCGTTAACCTTTTCCAAAAATACCCGCATTATTCCCTCAGATGATTACCTCGATTTGTTAGGTGCCGATATTGTTGTGATAACGGCAGGTGCGCAAATTCAACAAGGACAAACACGTTTAGATATCGCGGAAATCAACGCGAAGATTGGCGTCGAGATCGCTAGCAAAATAGAGCGTGTTGCGCCAAAGGCGGTTTTGATTGTCGTGTCCAACCCTTGTGACATTGTTGCTCATTTTATTACTACCAATACGGGCTTTGAGCCAAACAAAGTGATAAGCAGCGGGTGTGTTATCGATACAGCTCGCTTGATGAGTATTGTTGCTAACCGTGTGGATCTCGACCCTAAAAACATATTTGGTTATGTGCTGGGAGAGCACGGAAGCCACTGTTTCACACCAAAGAGTCTGATCTCTATTGCTGGCCAGCCTGCGGATTATTATTGCGATACGCACAATATCGAGAGAATCGATGCTGATGAGTTGCTCGAAGCGGTTA
This sequence comes from Vibrio parahaemolyticus, assembly GCF_900460535.1. Classification (NCBI taxonomy): domain Bacteria; kingdom Pseudomonadati; phylum Pseudomonadota; class Gammaproteobacteria; order Vibrionales; family Vibrionaceae; genus Vibrio; species Vibrio parahaemolyticus. The sequence continues at coordinate 878,648 of NZ_UHIL01000002.1, forward strand.
AGCAAGCGGGTTACGAAATATTTCGTCGCAAACATAATACGGTGCATGGTATTGCAGCCAGCGTATTTCGAATCATTCAAGCCATCAAAATCAATGAGCGCTCTGTGTTGCCAGTTGGCACGATGATGTCGGGTCAATATGGTGTGAGTGGCGTCGTGCTAAGTCTACCGACGGTGATCGGGAAAAAAGGTGCAGAGTCGGTTCTTACTCACCCGTTTACAGAAGAGGAGCTTGAAACATTACACTCTATCAGTATGAACTTGAGATCCATTGTTGAGAATGTCGCGCAATCGACAGGTTTGAAGTGCTGATTGTAAACAAAGAAATTCTCCGTTTTGCCTTATATAGCCTACTGTTTAGTAGGCTTTTTTGTGTCTTCCAAACAGAGAAAAGCCCCATAAACTATGGTTGTTTAATTTGCAAATGAGTAATAGAATGCGAACCATTTTTATTTAATTGGTAATTTGGCATGTCTCGAGTTCTGATTGTTGATGATGACGTTCCTTTGTGTGAGCTTTTAGAAGTAGTTTTGCAAGATGAAGGATATACCGTCTCTTCTGTGCATTGTGGTGAAAGCGCGCTGCAGTACATGGAGAAAACGCCAGTCGATTTAGTGTTGCTCGATGTGATGTTGCCAAACTTAAATGGGATGCAAGTTGCTCGTCGTATTTGCCAACGATTTGCTACGCCAATTCTGATGCTTACAGCATTGAACGATGAAAACTCGATGCTGGATGGCTATCAAGCGGGGGCCGATCAATACATCGGTAAGCCATTCAACGTCGCTGAGTTGCTAATGCGTATCAAAGCGATCTTGCGTCGAGTGGGCTTGGAGCGTCAACGCCAAACCATTTGTAATACCGCCCAGAGTATCAGTGATCAGCTAACCAGCTTACCGTTGACCAGCACAGAAGCGGAGCTTTTGAGCCATTTGGTTAAGAATCAAGGCGTGGTGATCTCCAAAGCTGAGCTACAGACAGAAGTGTTGAAAAAAGAACTCAGCCCGTTTGATCGCAACCTAGATATGCACATCAGTAACATTCGCCGCAAATTGGTTGAAGCGGGCTTATCTAAACAGCACATCAAAACGTTTCGAGGCAAAGGCTACAGTTATTTAGAATCTGTGGGCGCGTGATGAAGCTGGTGTGTCCATCCTACATAGCAAAACGCAAAGACAGCCTTGCGTTTAAGCTTTTCAGTTACATGACCGCGATAGTCATCAGCATTTTGCTGGTGCAAGCGTTAGCGGAACAAGCCTTGGTGAAAGCTATGTTGAAAGTTCCAAATAGCGTCAAAATGGAAATGTTGGATCTTGCTCACCAAGCCAACGTGCTGATTGAACATGGCGACATGGATGAGTTGGCTGATTGGGCGAACGCGCAGCAGTTCTATTTGTTTGTACTGAACGAGCAACTTCAACCAGTGACGCATCGTCTCATGCATCCACATTTTGAATTTAAGCTCCAATTCAAACGCAGCATTGATGATCAATTGGAAGACAAAGTGAATCGACCAATCATCAGCATTCCATTGGTTCAGCAGCACAACTTAGTCATTCAACTGCCGCATCGCTTACATCCTGCGAATGACTTCATACTGTACTTTTCCATTATCAAAGTGGTAATTGCCGCCGTGATTTTGGCTTTGTTCTCGCTTTTAATGGCACGCAACTTACAGCAACCGTTGGACAGACTCAGAGAGGCGAGCAAGAAGCTTTCTAACGGCGATTTTAATGTCAGTGTTGTGCAGGAGCTAAAGTCCAACACGCGAGAATTTAATGAACTCGCGCAAGATTTTGACCACATGACGAAAGAGATTCACTCGCTAGCGGAGAAGCAACGTCTTTTGATTCGCGATGTGTCCCATGAACTAAGAACGCCTCTTGCTAGACAGAACTTGGTTTTGCACCTATTGCGTAAAAGAGTTGGTGAAAGCGAACAAGAACTAGTGACGCGGTTGGAAGACGAAGCCAAAGAGCTGAATCATCTAATCAGTGACATTTTGGAATTTAGTCGCCTTGAGAATGCTCGCTACGACAAAGAGACCAAGCGTAGTGATCTTGAAGTGCTACTAGCCCCACAAGTTGAGCGTTGCAAAATCGATTTGAGGGAATCACAGAGCATTGTATTTATTTCTCGTGTGACCGAGCCGAGAGCTTACTGTGAAGATACTCTCGTGGTGCGTTGTCTGAATAATCTAGTTGGCAACGCTATCAAATACGCGGGTGAAGATGCTCGGATCGAAGTGACTCTGACTAATCAAGAAATCAATGGGCAGGCTTATCTGGTTATGTCTGTCTCTGACGATGGGCCTGGCATCCCAGAGAACAAGTTATCCGATATCTTTAACCCGTTTACCCGCTTGGATGCCTCGCGAGACAAAAAGCTTGGTGGATACGGCCTTGGACTGGCGATCGTTAAGGAATCGATGCGAATGATGGGTGGTTCCGTCAATGCAGAGAATCGTTCTCAAGGTGGTTTAACCGTGAGTTTGGTGTTCAGACAATAACGGGTAACAATGAAGTGAACTCGATTTGTGATCTGGATCTCGTATGAGCGGTTCTTCATCAGAGAGTTCTTTACAAAACTTTGCAAATGCAAAGAATGTAAATTTAATGCAAATGGTAATGCTTATCACTTATATTCACTCGCAAAATAAATAAGAGGGAATCACATTCACTGAATGTGCGACCCGAAAATAATCGGAGTGAAAGGATATGTTTACTAAGAGCCATTTGGCATTAGTGATCGGTGCGGTGCTAGCAGCGCCTGCAGTGGCAAACGTTCAAACAGATGAGCACCTAGTTGTAGAAGGTCGCGAGTTCGGCTACAAAGCTGATACCAACAGTACAGCGATGCGTATGGAAATGACGCAGCTAGAAACTCCGGGACAGGTTGCGGTCATCGACGAAACCGTCATTGATGAGCAACGCGCAAGTACTTTAGGTGAAGTGTTACGTAACGACGCGAGTGTAAGCGCGGGTGGTACTAGCCGTAACCGTGAACGTTTCTCGTTACGTGGTTTTGAACTAAGTAGCTCTGATGGCTTCTTACGTGATGGTCGTCAGCACTGGTCACATTACCGTCAGCCAATTGAGCTTTTAGAGCGCGTTGAAGTGCTAAAAGGTCCATCTGGTCTACTTTATGGTAAGTCTGAGCCGGGTGGCTTAGTAAACATGGTTTCTAAGAAACCAACAACACAAACACAGGTCAGCTTGAGCCAAGATATCGGTTCAAACGAACATTCGCGTACCGTACTTGATGTAAGTGGTTCTTTAAATGACGCAGAAACGCTACGTGCTCGCGCTATTTTTGCGAAAGAAAACTACAGCTCTTGGCGTACGTATGGCGATGGCACAAAGCCGCAAACTGACCGTGTTGTGGGTGGCCTGGTTGTTGAGTATGACATTACTGAAAACATCATGGTGTCAGCGCATTATGACCGTACAAAAGACGAAGGTAGCGTAGATTCAGGTGCTTACATCGTGGACGGAAAGCCAGTTCGTGGTGATAAGTACATCTGGGACGCTCAGTGGTCAAAAATTGATAACGACGTAGAAAACTACGGTATCGATATTAATGCTCAAGTGACTGATAACGTGAATGTGAAAGCGGGTTACAACCGTCAAGACTTTAAGCGTTTTGATGTAGAGTCTTACCCTAAGTTTGACAATTATGACAAAGATGGTGTGATTCGACATAAAGGGAACGAGCGCACAGATAACTGGGTATTCGATACCGCGTACTTAGACGTAACAACCAACTTCTCTTTGTTGGGTACAGAAAATACGTTTTTGGTGGGGGCGAACTACCTCGACTACAAATACGACCGCTTTATGGCTTTCCATGCAGGAGAGGATGTAGCGGCAGGCACGACAGTTACTCGTCCAGGAACCGTACGCTCGAAAAAATCCCCAAGACGCGAGCATGACACTTGGGGGATTTACGCGCAAAACATGATGACGATTAACGATTACTGGCAAGTACTTGCGGGTGCTCGTTATGACGAAAAGCGTGAAGATTCGCTAACAGAGAACCAAGTTTCTCCAAAGTTAGGTGTCATTTTCCACCCGACATCGAATGGTTCGATTTACGTGCAATACTCTGAGAGTTTTATGCCGCAAGGTGAAGTCAGCAACGGTAGTCGTATTTACATCAATGATGGTGAGAAACTCGACGCTGAGCGTGGTATCTCTTATGAAATCGGTACGAAGTGGGAACTGTTTGATCAGCGTTTATTTGTATCAGGTGCTGTATTTGATATCACGTTAGAAAATATCTCGCTGGATGTTGAAAGTGGTAAAGATGCTAGTAATCAGCTCCTACACAAGAAAACGCAAGGTGGTGAGCAAGTTCACAAAGGTGCTGAGTTAATGGCTCAAGGTTTTGTGACTCCAGAGTTGTCGCTAACCGCTTCTGCAATGTACTTGGATGCCGAGTTGAAGAAGGCAGAAAGATTTGAAGGCAACCGCCCTGCAGATGTGCCAGAGTTCTCGGCAAGTCTATGGTCTAGCTACAAGGTTCAGGACAATACGAACCTAAACCTTGGTTTGATTTATGAAGGTGATCGCTACGGTGATGCAAAGAACACCTTCAAGAAAGATGGGTACGCTCGCATTGATATGGGCGTGTCATACAAACATAAGTACGATGAAAACTTGGACATCATCGCTCGATTCAATGTCGAAAACTTATTCGATACTGACTACCTCGCAGGTGGTGGTAGCACGAACGGTGATCAAAAAGGCGCGAGTGGCGTAGTGGTTGGAGAAGAACGAAACTACATGGCGACAATCCAGTTCAAGTACTGATAACAATTTGATTAGTAAAGGGGAAGTCCGGTCTTCCCCTTTAGTCGTTTTTAGGAAATAGCATTTAAACTCGTATGAATCTAATGAAATCAAGTATCGCTCTGTTGATCTCATCCGTTTTGATTCCTGCTCAGGCGGCGAATTTAAACGATGCACAAGCAGTGCAGAGTAAAACTAACCAAGCATCAGCGGTTAGCCAAAAACGTATTGATGCAAGCGCAGAAAAGTCTCTGACGCTGGAAGCGGAAATCGAACAGCTTCAGGAAGAAGTCAGCAACTTGAAGATTTATCGTGATCATCTTTCAAGTTTGGTCGAAAGCCAACATCAAGAAGTGAACAGTTTGAACGAGCAAATTGAGCAGATTGCTCAAACTCGTCAGGGTGTCGTGCCATTGATGTATCACATGCTTGAAGGACTCAAGCGTATAGTGGCCAGCGACAAACCTATTCGTAAAGCTCAGCGTGAAGAACGCATTGCGAAGCTTGATGATCTGATGACGCGAGCTGATGTTGCCGACGCAGAGAAATTCCGTCGAATCCTAGAAGCCTACCAAATTGAAATGGACTACGGCACCAAGCTTGGTATCTACCAAGGCAAAATTAAACTAGATGCTAACGAAAAAGTGGAAGCTGATGTCCTTTACTTGGGCCGTGTATCTTTGGTTGCGCGTAGCCTGTCTGGTGACAAATTCTGGAGTTGGTCGCAACAGCAACAAGCCTGGCAGCCTGTTGGTTCGGAACAAAAGACCGAGCTAGATAAGGCGTTTGCTATGGCAAACAAACAAATTGCACCGAGTATGTTAACTCTGCCAGTGTCACTAACGGTTGCGGAGGGCAAGTAAATGATCAAGAAATGGCTATCGGTTGCTCTTATCTCAACCGCGGCGATGATGCCTCACACGACGTTCGCGAGTGATACGTTGTTGCAAAAAGCGCAGCAAGAAAATCGTCAGCAGCAAACGCACAATGCGTCACGTGAATCGGGTTTCAAGAAAACCGAACAAGAGCTGCAAGCAATTAAAAACAAGCTTGTTGCTGAGCGTGCAGCCCTTCAAGCCGAAGCTGATACATTAAGCGTCACGTTTAGTGAAAATGAAGCGGAACTGGCTCAGCTAGAAGAAAAATTGCGCTTAGAAACGGGCAGCCTAGGCGAACTATTTGGTGTTGTTCGTCAAAACGCGAAAGAGCTTGAGTCAGAACTGAAACACGCAGTGACAGGCGTAGATGCCAACTCATATCAAAAAGACATTGAAGCTATTGTCGCGGCGAAGTCTCTACCGACGTTGAAGCAGTTGCAAGCGATGTGGCGCAGTATGGAAGAGCAAGTTACCGCAAGTGGCGAACTGGCGAAGGTCTCTTTCACTTTGCTCGATGGAGAAGGTAAAGAACAGACAGTCAACGGTGTTCGTCTTGGCGCAATGGCACTACTTGATGACAATGGCTATGTGAAATGGAACGGCCAGCGTGGTGACGCAGTGAGCTATTTGCGTCAGCCAGAAAATGGTCCGACAGCGAGCGCATTCACCAACGGCGAATTGGATTCGTTAGTCATTGATCCATCGCGTGGCATTCTTTTAGAACAGCTAGCGAACTCGCCAACGCTGAAAGATCGTCTAAATGCGGGTGGCGTAGTTGGCCAGATCATCCTTGTTCTATTAGCGATTGGTTTGATTATCGCGTTGGTTCGCGGTGTGTCTCTTTTCATTGCTCGCCAAAAAATCGCGAAGCAGCTAAAGAATCCAACCAAAGCAGAAGATAACCCTCTAGGTCGCGTTCTTTCTGTTTATCAAAACGACAAACATCGAAGTGTCGAAGCATTAGAATTGCGTCTACTTGAGGCGGTGGTTGATGAGCAAACGCACCTTGAAAAAGGACTATCGATGCTCAAACTGCTTGCAGCGCTGGCACCAATGTTGGGTCTGCTAGGTACGGTAACGGGCATGATCGAAACATTCCAAGTGATCACTCAGTTTGGTAATGGCGATCCAAAAGTCATGGCGGGCGGTATTTCGATGGCGTTGGTGACAACGGTTCTCGGCTTGGTAGCCGCAATACCACTGCTTCTGGCGCATAATGTGCTGAGTTCTCAAGCCGAGAGCATTCGCAACATTCTAGAAAAGCAGGGTATTGGCTTAGTTGCTGAACAAGCAGAGCGCGATATGTCTAACAACAAAGGCAACCGTAACACGATAGCGGAGAACGCAGCATAATGGAGCAGATCCTACTCAACACTTTGGGTTTGATCAGTGAGGATTGGGCCAATACCTTGATGAGCTTTATGCAGCAAGGTGGCCAAATCCTATGGTGGTTGGCAGCCGTTGTAGCGGTGTGTTGGTTACTGGTTATGGAGCGAGTGGTTTACTTAACGACGGTATTTCCGAAGGTAAACAAACAGCTTCGTGAACAGTGGTTGGCACGGTCAGAGCACCACTCTTGGTATGCACATCAAATCCGCGATGGATGGATTGCAAAGGCACAAATCGAATTGCGCCAAAACCTTTCGACGATCAAGCTATTGGTGGCCATTTGTCCCATGCTTGGTCTGTTGGGTACTGTCACTGGCATGATTACCGTTTTTGACGTGATGGCCTCACAAGGCAGCAGCGATCCAAAATTGATGGCTTCGGGCATCTCTTTAGCAACGCTGCCTACTATGGCAGGTATGGTGGCAGCATTGGCGGGCATGTTTGTACATGCTCGTTTAAGCAAAGTATGTGAACGTAAAGCGATCCAATTAGAACAATCTTTAAGGAGTCAGAAGTGAGACTCGGACGCAGACCAAATCAACAAGACGAAGCTCAAGTCGATTTAACATCGATGCTTGATATTGTATTTATCATGTTGATTTTCTTTATTGTTACCAGCTCTTTCGTGCGAGAGTCTGGCGTGGAAGTGAACCGCCCTCAAGCATCGAACGTGGTCAGTCAAAAAGACGCAGGTATTTTCATCGCCATTACGGCAGCAAACGATGTATACATCGACAAACGCTTGGTCGATCTGGAACGCGTAGAAGCGTCTATTGAGCACCTATTGCTAGACCAGCCAGATGCATCGTTAGTGATTCAGGCTGATGAGCACGCTTACAACGGCACCGTTGTGAAAGTGATGGATGCCGCTAAAGGTGCTGGCGTGAAGAACATTGCACTGGCAGCGGAGAAACCTTAATGGGTAGGCTGTTAATTGCGTTACCAGCGTCATTATTGATCGCCGTGAGTTTGTTTAGCTTTATGGCGTGGATGGTCGATAACGGCAATCAACGCGCACCAAAACCGTCTGAGGCAGTGCGTTTTGATATGGTCATGGTTGAAAACGATGCCGATGTGCAGCGTCGTCAACGTTCAGTACCAGAGCAGCCAGAGCCACCTCAAGCACCAGAGCCGATGGAGCTGTCTCAAGCCAACACGCAAGTTGAGCCGATGAGCCAAGTAACACCGATCAGCGCGCTTGGGTTAAACACGGCGTTAGATGGTATTGCGATTAATGCGCCAAACCTAAAGGGAACCATGGGCAATCAACAAGCGTTACCGCTGTATAAAGTTGAACCTCGTTACCCAAGTAAAGCATTAAAACGCAAGGTTGAAGGCTATGTGATCATGCGCTTTACGATTGACACGACAGGTCGTCCAAAAGACATTGAAGTGATCGATGCAGAGCCAAAGCGTATGTTTGAAAAAGAAGCCATTAGCGCGTTGAAGAAGTGGAAATACCAACCCAAAGTTGAAAATGGTGTGTCAATTGAGCAGTTCGGACAAACCGCAAAAGTGGAGTTCAAATTAGGCAAATGATGAAGAAATTCTTAATCACAACGCTGCTTAGTTTGACCGCAGCCAGTGCGATAGCTCAAGAGCTTAGCCAGTACACCGCATCTAGAGTGCAGCGTGCGCACAGCCTAGCTCAAGAAGAGAAGCTTAAAGAAGCGATCTCAACTCTCGAATCGTTAGACCTATCGCGTGGTTACGATCAAGCGTTTGTTGCTCGTATGCTTGGTATTTTTTATTGGCAGAATGAGCAAGTTAAGCCAGCTATCAAGCAACTGGATTTCGCGGTAAGCAGCGGTTTATTGCAAGATGAGCAAGCGTGGCAAACACGTAAAATGCTAGCGGATATTTTGTTGAACGAACAACAGTTTGCTAAAGCCTTGCCGCACTATTACGAGTTGAGTAAATCCGTACCTAAAAACCAGAAAGCTCATGAAGTTTGGCTGCGCATCGCACAATCGCATTACCAGTTGAGCCAATGGAATAAAGTGTTATCAGCGATGGGTCGCTACGAGAAGTTTGGTCAGCCAGATGAACTCGGTCCATTGTCGATTAAGCTTTCGTCTGAACTGGAACTCAAAAAGTGGCAGCCTGCTATTGTCACCATCAAACGTTTGATTGCAATTGAGCCTGAACGAGTTGAGTGGTGGCGTCAGCTCGTCGCTTTGCATTTACGTGTCGATGACAGTAAACGCGCACTAGATGCAATGGCTTTAGCCAAGCTACAAGGTGTCGCGCTCAGTCAAGATGATTTTAAACTGCTGGCACAGCTTTATGCGAAACGTGGAATCCCGGAGCGTGCTGCTTTAATTATGGAGCAGTTGGAAGACCTTAACGTCGATAGCCAGTTAAAAGCTCAGCAGGCGACCTATTGGCAGATGGCAAAAGAGTGGGATAAATCCATCGATAGTTGGCGAATTGCCGCGAAGTTGGATTCTAAATACTACTGGAACTACTCTCAGCTACTTGTTCAAGAAGGCCACTACCAACAAGCATTGGCTGCTTTGGATAAGGTAAAAGGTCGTAATGCTGACGTCGCGCTCATCAAAACCAGAGCCTACTACAAGTTGAATCGATTGGATGACGCATTGGCGAATGCGAAACGTGCGAATGAAATCAAACCATCGAATCAAGCCAAAAGTTGGGTGAAATACTTAACCCAACGGCGTAAAGCGGAAGCAACACAAAGCTCTTAACGCAGAACAAATGAAAAGACCCGAAGTCATTCTCGGGTCTTTTTTTGTTTTTGAGCCTTAAATTACCTTGCTCTAGAAGGTGTTTATCGTTTCATCTCCACTAAACGTAAACAATGTAAATTAAATGCCAATAAGAATGATTATCACCTAAATTATGCTCCACATTTATTGGTGATGATTGTTTTCTATGTTGCTTAAAAGCAAAGGTGTTCAAACGTGGGCGCGCCGTCTACATATCTATATTTCGATGGCTCTTTTATTGGTGACGCTATTTTTTGCGCTCACTGGCATCACGCTAAATCGTCCTGAGCTGTTTGAGCGAAAAGAACCCATCATTCAACAGCACACCATCATCATCCCGCCGCAGACCTTGTTTTTGAACGGCGAAAGCTTCCAGCCAAACCGCGTTGCACTCATTGACTTTTTGACCCAAGAAGTGGCTTTACGCGGCACTCCATCTGCTTTGGACGTTTACACCGAAGTGGAGCAAGGTGAATTGGTGCTTGGCGAGCTCTCTCTGGATTTCAAAGGGCCGGGTTATAACGCCACGGTTTTCGTTGATATGACCACTGGCGACGCTGATATCGAAACCACCAATTATGGCGCGGTCGCACTGCTGAATGATCTGCATAAAGGTCGTAACAGTGGTGATGTTTGGAAGTGGTTTATCGACATCACTGCACTACTGATGGTGTTTTTCGTCCTGACCGGTGTATGCCTGTTATTGCCGAAGAAAAAGACGTTCAGAACATCACTACAGTGGATGAGCTTTGGCTCGTTGCTGTCGCTCGTCATTTATTTTGTTGCTGTGCCTTAACAGCCAGTTGTAGAGAAAAGCTTATGTTGAACACAGGCAAGTTACTTCGCCAAAACCTATTTTGCAAAGCGGCGTTGGTAGCGGCTTTAGCACCATGGCCAGTTTTGGCTGCGCCTTTACCTGATGCTGCCAAAATCGACTTTGAATTTGAATTGCCGAAGATCGATACCTCAATGTACGCCCGTCCTTACGTCGCAGTGTGGGTTGAAGATGAACAACGTCAATCCGTTAAAACCATTCAGCTTTGGGTCGGTAAGGATGAGTGGCTCAAAGACATGCGCAGCTGGTGGCGAAAAGTGGGTCGTTATGATCGCGATCTGATTGACGCTGTGACGTCTGCGACTCGCCCTGCTGGGCAGTATCGATTTGTTTGGGATGGTACTAACGACGCAGGCGAACGCCTTGAGCAAGGTGATTATACCTTACATGTTGAGGTCGTTCGTGAACACGGTGGTCGCAATTACTTGCGCCAAAAAATGACATTAGCGGACAGTGAGGTGCGCTACCAACTCAAACCAACTCAAGAGACGGGGGTCATCACCGTCAATTACCAAGTTAAGTGATAGAAGGACACAACAATGAAAACCAAAATGAAAGCAGTGGCGTTAGCAAGCGTAATGGCAATGGGATTCGCTGCAGCGACAACGGCACAAGCGCATCCTCGTTGGGTTTTGCCTTCGCACTTTACCGTTTCTAAAGAAGGTGGTGATTGGCTCACGTTCGATGTGACGGCTTCTCATGGCACATTTGTATTCGATAAGCCAGCAGGTAGCGAACAAGCTTTTGTCATCATGCCGGATGGCCGCTCTGAGCGTCCGAACTTTGTAATACGCGGTAAGCGTCGTTCGATGTTCGATTTCTTCTTTGTTGAAGAGGGCACGCATAAGGTTGCGATCAACAATGAGCCGAGCTACTACACCCAGTACAAAGCAGGTCGCCGCGATACTGTGAAGTGGGTTAGAGCCAATAAAGCTGAGCGCGCTGATGTGCTACCAGAAAAAACGCGTGATGTGGTGACTCAGCTAAGCTACACCCGCGCAGAAAGCTACATCACGGTCGGTAAACCAACAGAAAAAGCGTTAGAAATTGAAGGCAAATTGCTAGAGCTAAAACCGCTGACTCACCCATCTGACATCATTGAAGGTGAAGCGGTGACGTTCCAGTTCTTCTTCGATGGCAAACCTCAACAAGGTGTGACGGCAGAGATCACGCGTGAAGGTACGTTGTATCGCAACCATCAAGAGCAAATTGACGTGGTGAGTGATAAAGACGGAAAAATTACTTTTACGCCAGACGTGGCAGGGCGCTATCTAATGAAAGCGAACTACAAAGGTGAGTTGAACAATCACCCATTAGCTGACAAAACCAGCGCGAATGTACACCTAACGTTTGAAACTCTACTCAACTAATCGAATTAGGCTCAGCAAGCGATGAGCCATTTTGGAATCAACATGAACAACACTTCTATTCTTAAAGCTGCTCTGCTATTGGCTGGACTTTCTTCCTTTCACGCTTCTGCTCACTTTCCTCTAATGAGTTGTCATTTATCTCAAGATAAAGTGATTTGTGAAACTGGCTACTCTGATGGCTCAACCGCGATTGATTACGATGTCGAAATGTACGACTACGAAGATAACCTCATCGCCAAAGTCAGAACAGACAAGCGTTCTATTGCCGAGTTTTCTCATCCAGAGACTGATTTCTACTTGGTTTTCGATGCCGGTCATGAAAGCCCAGTTGAAGTGGATGTGGTTGAGCTGAAAGAGAAATGATCACACAAAAAGTTCGTCCCGATAACGGTAGCCGAGAAGGGAAATGGGTGGCACTTACCATCGCTGGTATTCTTGCTTGCGCCAGTGTTTTGATGCCTCTGCACCAAGTTGATTCTCCCCATTCTGCAGTGCTTTCTCATCAAATTCGAATCACGGACTTGCGCCAAGAAGAGCTCGGTTTGATTGCCGAGCTAAAACTGGCGCATGAAGAACTGCGCGATTTACACGCAGAGTCCGGTACTTGGCCAGATACGGAAGAGATGGCGTTACTGTGGATTGCTCCCTTTGTTCAAGATCAAAACTGGAAGCGTAAAGGTTCGCATCAATGGCAGAGCATTGGTGACGGGATCTACTTGGGCATCAGACAGAGTGAGCAAGGGGCGGCTTCAATGATTCTAGATAGTCGTCAAAGCCACGCCGACATTTGGCTAATCGATGCCCATGGTTTTACGCCAACCCCAACATTGAGCGAAGAAAGCCATCGCCATCAACAGGGGTGGCAACAGCTAATTCTCTCTTCTCCATCTTCTGCTCATCCTTCGCACACTTAACTCAATTCAAAGAATACATATTATGATCACACGTTCGCTTTTACGTTCCATGTTTGCATCTTGCGCTTTATTGGTCGCTAGCACGTCCAGTTTCGCGAGTGACAAAATGAAAATTGGTATCACGCTTCAGCCTTATTTCAGCTATGTGCACGCTGTTGTTGGTGACAAAGCGGAAATCTTGCCGCTGGTGGATGCTGGCTTTAATCCTCATAACTACTTACCGCAACCGAATGATCTAAAACGTCTTAATGAAATGGATGTCATTGTGGTGAATGGTATTGGCCATGATGATTTTGCATTGAAGGTGATCAACGCGTCGCAACGCGATGATCTCGTTGTCATTGAAGCCAACAAAGAAGTTCCGCTATTGCCAGCAATGGGACAATCAGTCGGGCAAGGCGCGGTGAATCCACATACGTTCGTTGGGCTATCAACAACGATTCAAAAGGTTTATACCATCGCGAGCGAGTTGAGCAAGCTCGACCCTGAAAATGCCGATTTCTACCGTAAAAACGCGCGTCAATACGCCAAAACTTTTCGCATGATGAAACGTGATGCCATGTTGTCGTTGGGCGAATTGGACACGGCGGGTATGAAGGTTGCGACAACGCACAACGCATACGGCTACATTCTGCAAGAGTTTGGTGTGGATGTTGCCGCAGTGATTGAGCCAGCTCATGGCGTGGAGCCGAGCGCGAGCCAACTGCAAGAGACGATCGAGAAGATCAAACGATCTGGCATTGATGTGTTGTTTTACGAGCTGAATATGCCAAATCGCTTTGTTGATACCATCGAAGAAGCGACAGGAGTTAAGCTCTACCGTTTTTCTCACATGACGCATGGGGAATACGAAGCGAACAAAGTGGAAGTTGAGATGCGCGAAAACGTTGAGACCTTGATTGAAGCGATGAAGTTCGTGGCAAGCAAACACGCACAGGAGAAAGCGTAATGCTTGGTCCTTCTATCTCGATAGATAATTTAAGTCTCCAATACGGTGACAACGTGATATTGCAAAATGTCACGACAACCTTCGAGCCGGGCAAGTGCCATGTGATCATGGGTCCAAATGGTGGAGGAAAAACCTCGTTGTTGCGCTCCGTACTTGGACTTACGCCTTTTACTGGCGATATTTCCGTTCACTGGCCGAATAAGACTCACAATAAGCTTGGCGGAAACGTTGGTTATGTTCCTCAAAAAGCGATGTTTGAAGCCAGCTTACCGCTAACGGTGATGGATTTTGTGTTGCTGAACCAAACACGAATCCCACTATTCTGGCGCCGTAAAACCAAACAAACACAACGTGCGTTGGCGCAATTAGATCGCGTCGGCATGGCCGCTCGCTCAGATCGTCGTATGGGGCAACTTTCTGGTGGTGAGCAACAGCGAGTGTTGTTCGCTCAGGCTTTGTTAGATGACCCAAGCTTGTTGGTGTTGGATGAGCCTACAACAGGGATGGACGAGCAAGGTGTGCGTTACCTTGAAGGGTTGATTCATGAAGTTGTCGCGCAGGGCAAAACGGTGTTAGCGGTTCATCATGATGTCACTGCGGTGCGTCGCTTAGATGCAGAAGTGCACGTTGTTAACCGTCAGATTGTGGCGTCCGGACACCACTCGGATGTTCTGAGCCCAGATCGTATTGAAACACTATTTAAGCACTACACAACCAAAGTGGAGGCGGCGTAATGGAGTGGTTACGAGCACTGGCGGTGAGTGGTGTAGACGCTGGATGGTTGAGCGACAGCTTTGCGTACGCTTTTATGGTGAACGCGATGGTCGCTGCGCTGATTTTGGGCCCGCTACTCGGCGGGCTGGGCACATTAGTGATTGCTAAGCGTTTGGCGTTTTTCTCCGAAGCAGTAGGCCACGCAGCACTGACGGGTATCGCTATTGGTGTTTTACTTGGTGAACCGCCAGAAAACCCAATCATAGGGTTGTTTAGCTTCTGCATGATCTTTGCGTTGCTGCTGCACTTCGTGAGAAATCGCACGAATGTACCTTATGACACGTTGGTCGGTGTATTTCTGGCGTTAGCTCTGGCGGTCGGGGCGGCGTTGCTGATGTACGTCGCACGTAAGATCAACATACACATGCTAGAAAACGTACTGTTCGGTTCGATTTTGACGGTGACCGATAGAGACATCACGTTGCTTGCAGTGAGCTGCTTGATCATCCTGCTGCTGCTGATTCCGACATTTAATCGCATTTTGCTCACGTGTATCAGCCCAGATATTGCTCGCGTGCGTGGCTTCAATACCAGCTTTTACGACTACCTATTCGTCATGATGATCACTTTAGTGACGATCGCCGCAGTGAAGATCATTGGTGCCGTGTTAGTGGGTGCGCTGTTATTGATCCCTGGTGCGACAGCTCGGTTGCTCACCAAGCGAATGGGAAGCTTTGTATTGCTTTCTTCTCTGCTTGCGACGGTTGCTTGCTTGGTTGGCACCATATTGCCAATGGAGCTCGACTTACCGGTGCCATCGGGCGCGTCGATCATCATTGTTTCCGCTGCTTTCTTCTTAACTGCAACGGTTTATCGAATTATTCGTAAAGCGTGATAACGCTTTTACCTACCCAACTTAAGTATCTCGACATGAAAATGAAAACTCTTACTTTAGGTTTAGGATTGATGGCGGTGAGTACATTGTCATCATTGGCGATGGCCAAAGATATTTTGACCAGTACCCTTGTGACTTACATGCTGTCAGAGCAACTGATGAAAGGAACGGGCGTGGAAACCACATATCTGCCTCCTAAACGCTATGGCATTGAACGCGTGGCGAATTGGTTTGCCACTAAAGGTGCAAACCAAGTTTCAGAGGCAGGAAAGAGCGCAACCGTGGCTATTACCATGAGAGCCATTTGGGACCAGGACCCGACGTATGTCTACGCACGACAAGGCAACATTCGTTTGATCGAAATTGATGCATCACAAGCGATTTCCCCTAGAGCTCAAGGCGTTGCGGCCTTAAAGCTGGAAGATGGAGCCACATCTAAATACGTTTGGTTGAACCCCAGTAATTTAATTCGTATGACAGCGATTGTCGGTGACGATCTGCAAAAGTTGTATCCACAGTTCCAAGAGCAAATCCAAAGTAACCAACAAGCATTAATGCTTAGCGTGCGTGAGTTGATTAACCAACAACAAGCAGTGATATTTGAAAAAGAGATCGATTCAATCGTGTTGATGAGTGAATCACTAGAAGATTTTGCTTCAGGAAACCAACTTTTTGTCGTCAAACGTCAGTTCAAACCAGAGTTAGAATGGAGTGAAAAAGACAAACTATCTTTAAAAGCTCAGTTTGAACAAGATAAAACACTATGGTTGGTGACGGATAAAAAACCATCAAAAACCTTAACTTCTTTGGTATCACCGGATCGCATACTGCAAATTGATAATATTGACCGCTGGGGCAGTAAGGGTATCAAAACTGAGAAGCCACTCGCACGGTGGAAGATGTAACACGTAAAATGCCACAGAAGTAATGATAGGGAATGAAAAGTTCCCTATTTTTTTGGGGCGTAGATCAAGAATTGAGTACAAATAACACCAGTTGCATAAGAAAGTGTTTGTTTCATTTATATTTCATTACTACTTTGTTATCTGTTCGTTGCGAACGATTCAGTTTTATTCTGTTTTGAAACGAACCGGTACAAACAACTATACGGATGTTAACAATGAAAATGAAAACTCTAGCCGTTGCAGTGGCGGCACTAGCATGTGGTTCACAGGCCTTCGCAGCAGAAGTTTATAACAGCGATGGTACATCTTTATCGATTGGCGGTCACGTTTCTGTTGGCGTGGGTGAGTATTTCGAAGATGAAGTGAAAGTTCACCAAGTGTCTCCGCGTATCAACGTGGCGGGTAAAAAGGACATTGGCAACGGTGTTACTGTAGATGCGAAAGGTGAGTGGGCTCTTAACTACCTTAAAGGTGGAGAGCAATCTTTCTCTACTCGTTTGGGTTACATTGGTGCAACCCATGAGCAGCTTGGTCGTGTTGTTGCTGGTACTCAGTGGGCACCTTATTATGATGTTGCGGGCGTAGCGGATTTGCCAATCGCGTTTGCTAACGATTTCTTATACGACAATCATAATAATCTGGGTACTGGTCGTGCTGAGAAAATGATCAGCTATCGTAAAAGTTTCCAATTCGGTGAAGGTTTTGCTTTCAACCTTGGCCTAGGTTGGCAGGGTGAAAACGATGACACAGGGTTGTCACTTGTACAAAACCCGAGCACTGGCCTTCCTGAGTATGTTTCTAAGGGAAACAAGTATGACCAACGTGGTCAAATCGCACTAAGTGGCTCTGTTGCGGGCTTCGGCATTGGTTACGTATACAGCGGCGGTGATGTTGAGATCTCTTCTTTAGGTACTAAGTCAGCTGAATCACACCTATTCTCTGTAAATTACGGTGAGTACGGTTCTGGTCTATACGCAGCTGTTGTTTACGGCATGAACGATTACTTCTACGAGATGCGTGAAGAGACATCTCAGCTTGAAGGTCTATTGGCGTACGGCGTAAATAACTGGACGTTCAGCGTTAACTACGAAGGCGTAGAAGACGACAAAGACAACAAGACAGTTAAGAGCGAAACAGCACTACAAGCTGAGTACTCAGTGACTCCTTCGTTCGTTACTTTCGTTGGTTACCAATTCGACCTAGGTAATGACTACAACAACGAAGAGAACGATTACTGGACTCTAGGCGCTCGTTACTACTTCTAATAAATAGGACAGTTTCTACTGCCTAAACACATTTATTGTGTTAACGCCTACTCGTTGTGAGTAGGCGTTTTTCTTTCCGCTTTGGTGGTGATTTCCCCCTAAGCAGGTGGAATGAGGTTTAGGCTTAAATTGCTTCTCTGCTTCGAGAATGTGTCCAAACAAAAATGCCCGCAGTGTGCGGGCATTTTTATGAGTGGTGTGTATATGCTTATTTTTTATCGAGCAAGTCGAGGAAGAACGCGTATTCCAGTGCATCTTCTTTCAAACGTTTGAATCGGCCAGATGCGCCGCCGTGTCCTGCTTCCATATCGGTTTTGAACAACAAGACGTTATCGTCGGTTTTCATTTCACGAAGCTTGGCTACCCACTTCATCGGTTCAAAGTACTGCACTTGAGAGTCGTGTAAGCCTGTTGTCACCAACATGTTCGGGTAGTTTTGCGCTTTGACATTGTCGTAAGGCGAATAACTCAACATGTAGTCATAGTATGTTTTGTTGTTCGGGTTACCCCATTCATCATACTCATTCGTGGTGAGTGGAATCGATTCATCAAGCATCGTTGTAACAACATCGACAAATGGAACATGTGCGCCAATACCGCGATACAACTCAGGGGCTTGATTAATAATGGCACCCATCAATAAACCGCCAGCAGACCCACCAACGGCGAAGACTTTGTCTTTCGCGCCGTAGCCTTGCTCAACCAAACCTTTAGTCACATCAATAAAGTCGTTGAAGGTATTCTGTTTGGTGAGTTTTTTACCATCTTCATACCAAGGTCGGCCTAGCATTTCAGAACCGCGAATGTGAGCGATTGCAAATACAAAACCACGGTCCAACAGACTTAGTCGTGTAGAGCCGAACGTTGGTTCGATGGTCGCACCGTAAGAGCCGTAACCGTATTGGTAAAGCGGATTTGTACCATCTTTCTTAAACAAGTCCTTACGATACACCAGTGACACAGGGACCTCTTTTCCATCACGTGCTTTGATCATGATGCGCTCTGATTGGTAGTTATCCGCATCAAAGTCACCCAATACAGGTGTCTGCTTCATGATTTCAGATTCGCCCGTTTTCAGATCGAAGTCGTAGTAGGTTCCTGGAGTAGTCAAGCTACTGTAGTAAATGCGAACTTTTTTGTTATCCAGTTCGAAGTTGCCTGTTAAGTATGCCGCGAACGCATCGTCATTAAATGTGAGCGGGAATTCTTTTCCTGTTGAAAGCTGACGCACAGTGACGCTCGCTAGACCGTTAGAGCGCTGCTCATAGACGAGGTGGTCATCGAATAGCTCGAAGTCAACAAGTTGAGTATTGTCGTCTGCGGCAATCACATCTTGCCATTTAGAACGATCGTGCATCTCCTCTTGCTTAACTTTCATCAAACGGAAGTTGACGGCTTGATAGTTGGTATAAATGTAATACCAATTGTCTAGCTTGGAAATGCTGTATTCAATGCCATCTTCACGAGGGTAGAACGGTTCCGCCTTCGCTTTAGGATTGTTCGCATCGATGATGGAGACGCCGCTGGTCTCTGTACTCGAATGCCAAATGTAAACCTCGTCACCATCTTTGCTTTTGCTTAGTGAGGTGTAATAGGCGCTGTCGGTTTCTTCAAAAATCAGCTCATCGCTGCTTTGTGGTGTGCCCAATACGTGACGATAAACTTGATAGCCTAGCAAGGTTTGTGGATCTTTTTTGATGTAATAGAACGCGTTGTTGTCGTTCTGCCATGCGACAGCGCTTGACGCCCCTTCAATTTCATCTTGTAAGTAATTACCTGTGGTCAGATCTTTAATCTTAATGGTGTAAACACGGCGGCTTAATGTGTCTTCGCCATACGCCAATAAGTTTTCATTCGGGCTGACGTACAGGCCACCAATACTGAAAAATTCATGCTCTTTCGCAAGTTCATTGACATCTAAGATGACTTGTTTGTCTTTACCAGCAAAATCTTTTGCTCGAAGATGAACTTCGTATTCGTTATCTCCGGTAACTTCACTTGAGTAGAAGTAGTTTCCTTTACGCACAGGAACGGAATTGTCGTCTTTTGCTATGCGACCTTTAATTTCTTCAAATAGCTCATTTTGAAGAGCTTCAGTGTGCTTGAGAACGGTTTCCGCATACTGATTTTCTTGCTCTAGGTGCTGCAAAATTTCTGGATCTTTACGCTCGTCGTCACGCATCCAGTAGTAGTTATCAACGCGAGTATCACCATGATTGGTCATCGCGTGAGGGATTTTTTTTGCAACCGGGGCTTGAGTTTGCTGAGCAACGATCTGTGATTGGGAATATTGAGTCATGGTTGGAGTTCCTTGATTGCTGCATCCGGCGATAAGCGCGACCGATACGGCCAACGTAGTTAAAGTGAAACGCATCTGTTAATCCTTATATTTTATACCTAAGTTGCCTCATCCTGAGGGTATGGACTTTGGTTTCATTGAGAGTTTTCAGGCTGGTCACGCTTTTGTTTTAGAGAGCAGAAATGTGGTTCGAGAAGTGAATACTCTCCCCATTTCTGAACGGCTCATTGTTGTGACCTGTTGGCTTGAAAACGCATTGTGTAAGCAACTGTTATTTTTAACAAATATCACTTCTAAAGTTAAATCATTCTCATCAATAAATAGAGGGAGTGTGATATGAAAAAAGGGACACACTATTTCGTGTGTCCCTTTTCAATGCTTTGGTCAGATTGAAATGGCGGTTAAATGACTTGTGGCATTTCGTTTGAGTGATCGTGTGCTCTGTGTACCCACAATAGGCCAAGCATCGCGACAATTGACATTGCCATCATCAAAACACCAAGCGGCATTTGGTTATGTGTTGGAAATAGTGATGCAAGCAAGGTTGCAATACCTGCGCCCAAGTTCTGCATGCCACCCAGAGTCGCACCAGCTGTCCCTGCGTGGTAAGGGAACGGAGCAATTGCGCCTGTTGTTGCCGCAGGGAACAGAATGCCCGCACCTAGGAAATAAATAGTTGCGCCACCTATTAACGTCAGTGCAGTTGTTACGCCAAACAAGCCTGGGATTAATACGACGGCTGAACCGATAAAGATCGACACCAAGCCAACGTTTAACGCACGACGCTCAGAGCGACGCTGCGCGATATAGCTAGACAAACCTGCTCCCACTAAGTAGCCCGGGATCGGCAAGATGAACAGCAAACTTACGGTAGTGGCTGGTAATGCCAATACACCACCTAGTAATACCCCAGCAGCTGCTTCGAACACACCTACGCCAGCAAACGTCGCAACTAGGCAGATTAAAAAACCTTGGAAGCGGCGGTCAGACAGAACGTGCTTGTAGCTTTTTGCCACTGGTTCGAACTTGCGTTTCTCTTTTGGCAGAGTCTCCATCATGCTGGTCATCATGGTAATCACCACCGCGATGCCGAAGAGGGCTAGAAATAGGTAGCTAGAGCGCCAACCAAATGCTTCTGTTAGGTAGCCGCCAAGTACTGGTGCCATTAGTGGTGAGAAAATCACGCACATGCTGATCAAGCTGTTTGCACGATGCAGCTCAGCACCTTCAAAGCAGTCGCGAGTTAGAGTTCGTGACATCGCGCCGCCACAACCGATCCCCAAACCTTGAATGAAGCTACCAGCCAAGAACCACTCAAATTGATGTGCAAATAGCGCCACCAAAGTACCTATGATGTAGATAAGTAGACCGACGATGATGATCGGTTTACGACCTAAGCGGTCTGATAGCGTGCCGTACGCAAATTGAGACAAGCCATATGGGATCAGGTAACAAGCCATCACTGCTTGAAGTGATGACGCAGATACCAAAAACTCACCCGCCATATGACCGATTGAAGGCACGTACATTGTCTGGGTCATTTGACCCACGGCAGTCAATATTGCGATTAAAAAGGTAAGTTTCGCTAATGGAAACGAGGCAGACATTTGCGTATCTCTCCAAAAAATTTAAGACGTAAAAACCCTTAGCTCTCCAAGTCGAAGTGCCAATTTATCGCTGGTGTTACGGGGTTATTTGCGCGAGATATTAGTGCTTGCCTATACAATTAGCAATCTAAAAGTGTGAACTTGAGCAAGATAAAAATCTATGATTTGGATTAGAAAAACTAATCCTTATTTTGTGGGGGTAAACGCATGATGCCATTTTCTCAATTCAGGGGAGGTTTCTATGTCGATTCGACATATGGTTCTTGCTAGATCATTGGTTCTACTGATAAAAACAGTAGATGAGAAAGTGCAAATCTTTAGTGTGGGAAAAAGCGAATCCTAGGTGAGGAAAAGGCTTAAAAAGCCGTGATAAAGAAAAAGGGAGCCGAAGCTCCCTTAGAAATGATTATGTTTATTCGCGGCCAGATGCGTATGCGTAAAGCATTTCTAGCGCAATGGTTGCTCCCGCTAGTGCGGTAACATCGCTGTGGTCGTATGGAGGCGATACTTCTACAACATCCATACCCACGATATTCATGCCGGCTAATCCACGAATAATTTTCAGCGCTTTGTCTGAGTTCAAGCCACCACAAACTGGTGTACCTGTTCCCGGTGCAAAGGCTGGATCCAAGCAGTCGATGTCAAAAGTAACATACACTGGCTTGTCTGCGACGGTGCGACGAATCTCTTCTAAGATCTCGTTCACCGACATGTCATTCGCTTGCATCGCATTAATCACATTGAAGCCGTGATCTTGCTGTTTGTACTCAGTACGAATACCGATTTGTACTGAGTTCTTCGCTGAGATCAAACCTTCTTTCGGCGCATGGTAGAACATCGTACCGTGGTCGTATGAACTGCCATTTGCGTAGGTATCCGTATGAGCGTCAAAGTGAATCAAAGCCATTTGGCCATGATGCTTTGCGTAAGCACGTAGGATAGGCAGTGTGATGAAGTGGTCACCGCCCAATCCCAACATGGTTTTGCCGCTTTTTAGAATTTCACTGGTTGCCGCCTCTAGACGGTAAGTGAAATCTTCCGCATCACCGCAATCGAACACAAGGTCGCCCGCGTCGATCACTTTTAGTTTATCCAATACGTTGAAGTCCCAAGGGAACTTCTTACCTTCCCATGCCAAGTTGACTGAGGCACGGCGAATTGCATCTGGACCCATGCGTGCGCCTGGACGACCAGATGTAGCCATGTCCAGAGGAACCCCTAGCACCACAACGTCTGCGTCTGCCGATACCGGATTACGAATGTACGGTAGACGTAAAAACGACATAGAGTTGGAGTAAAGCGAATAATCGGTTTTAGTAAACAAATCATTCATATCAGAAGTCCTCTAAATAGGTGTATCCCGCTAGACCTTGTTCTAGTTCTGCTAGGATTTGTGCTTGTTCATTGGCTTCAACTCGTTGGGAAACCAATTGTTTGTAATTGTCACGAATCGCATCCACGTCGATATGAACGTAGCGCATCATGTCTTCTACACTATCACCTTCATTGATGTAACTGATCTCAAATTGACCGTGTTCATCAACATTGACTACTGCACTGTGGGTATCACCAAATAGGTTGTGCATATCACCAAGGATTTCTTGGTATGCGCCTACTAGGAAAAAGCCCATTAGGTACGGTTTGTCTTTGCTCCAAGCTGGTACAGGTAGCGTGCTCTCGATGCCTTGACCATCAACGTAGTGATCGATCGCGCCATCAGAGTCACATGTGATGTCCAACATCACAGCACGACGCTCTTCCGCATCGCCAAGACCAGAAAGTGGCAGAACAGGGAACACCTGATCAATACCCCAAGCATCTGGTAGAGATTGGAAGAGAGAAAAGTTCACGAAGAACTTATCTGCAAGACGTTCGCTCAACTCGTCCAGAATCGGACGGTGGAAGCGATTCTTAGTGCTCATCTTGCGGCTTAGTTCGAAGTAAATACGCAGTGACAGTTGTTCTGCCCACGCACGTTGCTCCAAGTTAAGCACGCCAGTTGCGAATTGAGAGTGTACCTCTGCCAAATCACTTTGGGTATCGTTGTAGATCTCAATTAACGCACGAGCGTCTGTACCATCTTGTAAGTTTTCCCAGTTTCGCCACATGTTTTGTAGCAAAAGTGGTGCATCTACGCCCAGTTCATGCACTTCTTCCGGTTGGTATGTTTCGGTACCAATTACGTTCGAAATCAATACAGCGTGGTGTGCTGTCAGTGAACGTCCGGATTCAGAAATGATCACTGGCATTGGTTGTTCGTATTGCTGACACACATCGCCCACTGTGTTGACGATATTACGTGCGTACTCTGCAAGGCCGTAGTTCATCGAGTTCGATGATTGGCTGCGTGTGCCGTCGTAGTCGACTGCCAAACCGCCGCCCACATCGAAGTATTCGATGTTTGCACCCAGTGCGCGTAGTTCGCAGTAGAAACGAGCAGATTCGTTCACACCATTACGTACGTCACGGATGTTTGCCATCTGTGAGCCAAGGTGGAAGTGAACCAATTGCATTGCATCTAGGCTGCCTTCGCGTTTCAGACGTTCAATAACGCTAAGCACTTGCGATGCAGACAAACCAAACTTCGATTTTTCACCGCCACTTGCTTGCCATTTCCCTGCACCTTGAGAGGCGAGGCGAATGCGCAAACCAAGGCGCGGTTTTACGCCCAAGCTTTTCGCTTCTTCTAGCACCAGATCCAGCTCAGAAAGCTTCTCTAGTACGATGAATACTTTGTGGCCTAGCTTTTCACCGATCAGTGCAAGACGCACATACTCACGGTCTTTGTAGCCGTTACACACGATCACGGAGCTGCCTTGTTGAGCCAATGCAAGTACTGCCAACAATTCTGGCTTGCTACCCGCTTCAAGACCAAGCTGTTTGGTTTCTAGTTGAGCTTGGCTCGCTAGAATTTCATCCACCACTTCACGTTGTTGGTTTACTTTAATTGGGTACACCAACAGGTATTTGTTTGGATATTGGTATTCTTCAATTGCTTGGTTGAAAGCGTGGCAAATTCCATGCACACGTTGGTGCACGATTTGCGGGAAGCGCACTAATACAGGCAGATTTAACTGCTGCGCTTCTAGCTCATTTACAATGGCACTGAAAGGGATTTGATGTGCACGATCACTACGAGGTGATACGTAAACCTCGCCTTGGTCATCAATACCGTAGAAACCTTGGCTCCAGTAGTGAACGTTGTAGTCCGCGCGGATGCGGTCTAATTTAGTTGCTTTTTCCAACTCGATTCTCACAAAAATGTACTTAAGTCCTTAATTAATTAGAAGGAAAAGTACAAAAAAGCAAATCATGAGGTATTAACCTCATACCCTGACACGAACTCCGTGTGCGCGCATTAACGGATAAAAGTGCCTCTGAGTCTAATGATTAAAATCTATCATCTCGATTATGATTTGTTGTCGTCGTTGGGTGTGAACATTTGTTTACCGGAGCGTCGATTCTGCTGTTATAGTTGGTCTGACCAGCAAGGAAGCGGTCATGAAAAATCTCACTCAAATAAGGACATATTTTGCAGCTGCACAGAATTCAGGGATACATTCAGACCATGTATCTCGCCGAATATCCCGATAAATTAATGTTGCTTGATGGTGCAAGTCGAGCAGACATTCCTCACCTTAAAGATTTTATTGAACATCAACTCCATCGCCCTTTTTCTGACCTAAAGTTGGTCGTTGTGACTCATATGCATCCAGACCACGCTGGTGGCGCGCACAAGCTGCGTGATTTGACCGGATGCAAAGTGTTAGCCGCAAAGCGAGAAAGCCAGTGGTATGACGGTGTAGATGGTTGGTTAATGCATTTAACCGATTTGATGTTAGCGCGTTGGATGGCGAACCGGATGCGTAAACCAAAGCGAAACCTGTGGTATTCGCGCAAGTTAAAGCCCGATATCGAACTCATCGATGGTGAGTGTATTCCGGGGTTTGATGACTGGCAGGTACTAGAAACGCAGGGACATACCGATAGAGATCTGTCGGTTTATCATTCTGAACAAGATGTATTGTATGTGGCGGATTTGATGGTGCAGGTTAAGAAGCATCTTATTGCGCCGTTTCCCATATTTCATCCAAACCAATATCGCCAATCGTTAAAGCGCGTGTTTGAAATGAATCCGCAATGTTTGCTTTTGGCACATGGGGGAGAGGTGACTTTTGATGAGAAAGCGTATCAGCACATTCTGCATACTGCGCCGACTAAGCCGATGACCCATTGGCGAGTGACAAAAGTTAAAGCGAGGGGATTGTTGTTTGCGCTATTTCGTAGGAAGTAGATGAAGGCAAAGCCAGACGAGTGATGCTCAACAAAAACGTTCGATCACTCATCTGAAGCTACGGGGTTAAGACGCCAATAAGTGAGATTGGCTAGGGTCTACCAGCACTTTGTCTGCCATACCCTGACGACCTAACAACATCATGTAAGTCATTTTTTCACGGTTAGTCAGCGTAATGTCGATTGGCCATTCTTGGTCACCCAAGCGCAGCATCGTGGTGATTACGCAGCGGTGCTCAAAAGTACCGTTCGAAGACTTAACCTTGCGGTTTGCCTTTAGCTTCGCTGTGCAGCGAACCACTTGTTCTAAGTGATAAACATCCGGGTGTAGATCGAATGCAACGTAAGACTGACCATCTTTTTCAAAGCAATCAATGTTATCTACATGCAATGAAGATGTTTGTGCGCCCGTATCAATACGCGCTTCAAGGTGAGTAATCCCTAACTCTGGCAAGCAAATAGCTTCGGCATTCCCAATGATCATTTTCTGATTCATAGTGTCATCCTAGCGACGAGTAACAAGAGAGCCGGATTTTGGCTCTCTTGTGCGTTAAACAAAAATCAACCTTTACCGCGAGTACGGTTTGAATTTGGCTTAGCGTTTTTCTCGATAAAATCGAAGATCATACCAGCAACGTCTTTACCTGTTGCTAGTTCGATGCCTTCTAGGCCAGGTGAAGAGTTCACTTCCATCACCACAGGACCATTTTTAGATTGAAGGATATCCACACCACAAAGGTTCAAGCCCATCACTTTCGCTGCATTTACAGCGGTTGCGCGTTCTTCTTTGCTTAAGCGTACGAGTTGCGCAGAACCGCCACGGTGAAGGTTCGAACGGAATTCGCCTTCTTTTGCTTGGCGCTTCATTGCAGCAATAACTTTGTTACCGACAACAAAACAGCGGATGTCCGCGCCTTTTGCTTCTTCGATAAACTCTTGCACCATGATGTTTGCTTTCAAACCCATGAATGCTTCGATCACGCTTTCTGCCGCTTTATTTGTTTCAGCAAGTACAACACCGATGCCTTGAGTACCTTCTAGCAATTTAATGACTAGAGGTGCGCCACCAACGTTTTTGATCACGTCCTGAATGTTGTCAGGGTGGTGAGCAAAGCCAGTACGCGGCAAACCGATGCCTTTACGTGATAGCAATTGCAATGAACGCAATTTGTCACGAGAGCGGCTGATCGCTACAGATTCGTTGACACAAAATGTGCCCATCATTTCAAACTGACGCACAACAGCAGTGCCGTAGAAAGTGATGGATGCACCGATACGTGGAATAACAGCATCGTATTGCGGCAATTCTTCACCCTTATAGCGGATCATAGGGTTGTTGCTCGTAATGTCCATA
Source organism: Vibrio parahaemolyticus (assembly GCF_900460535.1). Lineage (NCBI taxonomy): Bacteria > Pseudomonadati > Pseudomonadota > Gammaproteobacteria > Vibrionales > Vibrionaceae > Vibrio > Vibrio parahaemolyticus. The sequence goes on from NZ_UHIL01000002.1 coordinate 905,833, forward strand.
TAACAGTGCAGAGTGTCGATAACATCGATTTGATGCCCACGCTCTTCACCCGCCTGTTTTAG